>JBCECL010000027.1:6361-11760 GCA_039207135.1 Brevundimonas sp. | reverse complement strand
GTCGTCCTCATGGGTCTCGTGCTGCTCCTGTTCGTCCGGGGCCGCGTCGACCGCAACGCGTACGAGGGCCGGGTGTGAGGGTGCGGGTGTGACGGTGCGAGCGCACGGCGAAGTCCCGATCTGCGTGCGCGCCAGCTGCGTGCGCACCAGCTGCGTGCGCACCATTGGGGTGCACACCGCGGGTGTCGGTGGCGACGCCTAGAGTCGTGGCCCGCCCACCCGAGAGGACACGATCATCTCTGTGCTCAATGACCAGCCCGACGGCGTGCTCGACAACGTGCTCGACAACGTGCTCGACAACCCGGCCTGGTACTCGCTGACCGGGCAGCACGCCCACCTCGCCGAGGGGACCGGCGATGCTCGCCGGTACAGGCCCGCGGTGTCCCCGTTCGTGGGTCTGCGGGATGTGCGAGACCCGCGTGGCTGGGCCGACCTCGCCTCGCTCGTCGGTGCCGGCGCTGAGGTCCCGATCGCGGGCGGCGCCGACGAGATCCCCGACGGCTGGACGCGCGGCTGGACGCTGCCCGGGGTCCAGATGATCGGCACCGACCGTCTCGAGGGAGCGCCCGACGACGAGAGCGTGGTGCTCGGCGCGCAGGACGTGCCCGACATGCTCGCGCTGACGAAGCGGACCCGACCCGGCCCGTTCGCGCCCGAGACGTACCTGATGGGCACGTACCGCGGGATCCGGCGCGACGGGCGGCTCGTCGCGATGGCAGGCGAGCGGCTTCGGCCGGCCGGCGCGACCGAGGTGAGCGCGGTCTGCACGGACGAGGACGTGCGCGGGCAGGGACTCGCGTCGCGGCTCGTGCTCGCGGTGGTGCACGGCATCCGGGCGCGCGGCGAGGTGCCGATCCTGCACGCGGCGGCGAGCAACGAGGGCGCGATCCGGCTGTACGGGTCGCTCGGCTTCGAGGTGCGTCGGGAGGTCGTGTTCGGGAGCTTCGTGGCGCCCGTGCTGTGAGAACCGGCGCCGTCAGCCCAGGAGTGAGTCGATCGCCGCGATGAACTCGTCGAGGTCGTCGGCGCCACGAGACGTCACCAACGGGTAGCCGCCCTCGTGGTCGACGACCACCGGCTCGTCCTTCCACTCGGCACCCGCGTTGCGGATGTCGGTCTCGAGCGAGGCGTACGACGTGAGGGTCTTGCCCCGCACGACGTCGGCGGAGACGAGCGCCCACGGGCCGTGGCAGATCGCGGCGACCGGCTTGCCGGCGGAGACGAACCCCTGCACGAGCGCGAGCGCCTCGGCCGAGAGCCGCAGCGCGTCGGCGTTGAGCGTGCCGCCCGGGATGAGCAGCAGGTCGTAGGGCTTCACCTCGACCTCGGACAGCTTGGCGTCCGGCTTGATGTTGTCGCCGGGCTTGTTGCCGGTCAGGGTCTGGATCTTCTTCTTCGCCTTCACGGCCGCGATCGTGGCCTTCGCGCCCGACGAGCGCAGGTGCGCGACCGGGACCACGAGCTCGTCGTGCTCGACGCCGTAGTTGGTCACGATGACCAGCACGCGGCGACCGTTCAGGGGGGACTTGCCCATGGATCCTCCTCGGGTACGGCCACCACCGTAGGCGCGGGCGGCTGTGCAGGCGAGGGGACGGCGCGCGTCACTTGCTGTGAGTTCGTCGTCGCTCGAGCACATCGCGCACGGGCGGGACGATGGTCCCCTCGGACAGCAGGTGCGCGCGGGTGCGTCGGCGGGAGCGCAGCACGCCGGCGACGCCGATGACCCACGGCACGAGCAGCGAGCTGAAGGCGAGGCGGTACGCGTCGAGTGAGTAGGTCGTGGCCCCGGGCGGGGACGCGAGCTGCAGCACCACTCCGACCGCGAGCACCGCGCCGATGGTGGAGATGAACCCACCGGTGTTGACGAAGCCGGTGGCCGTCCCGAGGGACGGCGCGGGCGTGGAGGTCCGTGCGAAGTCCATGCCGACGAGTGACACCGGACCCCCGGCGCCCACGGCGATCACGAAGACCACGAGCACCCACATGGGCTGCGGCTCGGACGGGACGAGCAGCAGCAGCCACGCGCCGAGCGTCACGACGCAGCTCGTCAGGACCGCCCAGCTCCTGCGCAGCGGGTGGCGAGCGGCGAACATGCCGACGAGAGGCCCGACTCCCATCGCGGTGAGCGTGAGCAGTGTGAGCAGGAGGCTCGCCTCGGCACGGGTGCGGTGCTGCGCGGTGAGGAAGAAGGGAACGCCCCACAGCAGCGCGACGACGTTCGCGCTGAACGGCGTGACGAAGTGGCTCCAGAACCCGAGCCGCGTGCCGGGGGGCCTGGTGGCAAGCCGGACGGCCGGCAGGAAGCGGGTGCGCGGTGCTGCCGCCACGGTGCCCGACGAGCGGATGCCGACGAACGCGATGCCCGCCGCCAGGCCGCCCGCCACGGCGAGCGTCCCGAACGTGGCGACCCAGCCCCGCGAGTGCAGCAGCCACGCGACCGGGATCGCGGACGCGAGCTGGCCCGACTGCCCGATCAGGCCGGTGACCTGCACCATCACCGGGACGCGACGGACCGGGAACCACTCGGTGACGAGCCGGATCGCGCTGATGAAGAGCCCGGCGTCGCCCGCGCCGATCAGCACGCGTGCGACCAGCGCGGTCGGGACGGAGTCGGCCAGCGCGAGCACGAGCTGCCCGAGCGCCATCACCAGCGACCCCGTCGTGATGACCGCGCGTGGCCCGAACCTGTCGAGCAGCCGGCCGGCCGGGATCTGCATGCCCGCGTAGACCGCGAGCTGGGTCACCGAGAGCGCCGCGAGGCCGGTGGCTGAGAGCCCGAACCGCTCGATCGCCTCCACGCCGGCCACGCCGAGCGCCGTGCGGTGGGTGACGCCGACGAAGTAGGCCGTCGCCGCGCACACCCAGACGGTCATCGCGGAGCGGCCGGTCGAAGGTGCGCGGCGGCCAGCGACGGTTCCGGGCGCGCCCGACATCGACTACCTCTCGCTGGATGACCTCGCCGGCACGTGCTGCCCGGCTGATCCGCGCGCTCTCGTCCCGCGCCGCGGACGGCACCCAGCGTACGCGCGGCAGGACGCGGCCCTTGCGCGCGATACCTACTGCTGCTCGGGGACCCAGGAGGCGGAGGTGATCGCCTGGAAGCTGGTCACCGTGGGCTCGTCGAACGCCGCACCCGGCAACCCGGTCCCGACGAGCTCCCAGCTCAGCAGCTGGCCGGTGGTCGGGTCGAGCACCAGCAGGCGCAGCGCATCTGTCACGTCGTCACCGCGCAGCACGATCGCGTCACCGTCGCGCCCGACCCGGTCCCGCGTGGTGCCCAGGTCGCGAGCCGTGGGCTCGTCGGCGAGCATCGACCACACCGCGGCGGTGAGGTCGGGGGGAACCACCACGCGTCCGTACAGGTCGACTATCGCGTAGTAGACGCAGCGGGCCTCCTCCGTGGCGGACGCTCGGCACGCGGGGTCGTCGGCGAGGAACGCGTCCCGCAGCGCCGCCGGGTCGCGCGGGAGGTGCTCGGCGTAGTGCGGGTCCGACGTGCCCGCGGGGAGCCGGTCCACGGTCGCGGCGCCGCCGAGCGGGTAGTGGTCGGCGTCGATCACGTTGCCGTGCAGGTCGAGGGCGGGCGCGCGCGTCTCCCGGCTCACCACCGAGCCGTCGGGTGCGGTCTGCAGGTCGGTGAACGTCGGGGCGACCTCGGCCGACGTGCGGGGCGCGTCGAGGGTCAGGTACCAGGCGTACGACTGGATCCGCTGCACCCCCGACCCGCGCACGGCGGGCTGGGCCGCGGCCGACCGGGCAACCGCGGTGAGCGTGTCGTGCGCCGAGGGCAGGGTGCCCGCGAGTGCGTCGGCCGCGGTGCCGCCCGAGAACGACAGGACCGGGGGCGGGCCCGCCTCGGCCTTCGTGCCGTGGGACTGCCACGCGAGGCCCGCGCCGACGAGCGCCACGGCGAAGACCGCCGCCGCGGCGATCCGCACGGGCGCTGACGCCCAGCGCCGGGGTCGCGCGGGCGTCGCCTCGTCGTTGGTCCAGTCGTCGTTGGTCCAGGCATCGTCGGCCCGGGCATCGGCGTGGATCTCGGCGAGGAGCCCCGCGAGGATCGCCTCGTCGGCCGCGCCGAGCGGCTCGGGAACCCGGCTCTCGGGCGCACCGAGCAGCGAGCGCAGACGCTGCGCGTCCTCGCGGGCGATCCACTCCTCGCGCGTCGTCATCGCCGCACCCCCGAGAACGTGGCATCGGCGCGCAGCGCGAGCTCGAGCCTGCGCCGCGCCCGGCTCAGGCGCGCACGCATCGCGGTCGGCGTGCACCCGAGCGCGTACGCCGCCTCCGTGGGCGACATGTCGTGCCAGACGACGAGCTCGAGCGCGTCGCGGTCGGTCTCCGACAGCCCGGCGAGCAGGCGTGCGACCCGGTCGTCGCCGAGCACCCGGTCGGTCGCGTCGTCCTCGACCCCGCGTCCGTTCACCGCGCGGCCGTCCGTGCGCAGGGTGCGGGCGCGTGAGCGAATGGCGTGGCTGCACTCGTAGTGCGCCGTGCGGTAGATCCAGGCCCGTCGCATCCCGGGGTCGGTGGGCAGCTCGGACCAGCGGCGCCACACGATCGTGAAGGTCTCGTTGACCACGTCGTCCGCGTTGTCGGCCCCGACGGTGCGGGAGACGAACCGCCGCACGCCGGGAGCCACGTCGCGGAACACGGCCTCGAAGGCCGCCGCGGCCTCGCTCGGGCATGGGGGCGGTGTGTCGAGCACGACGACCCCCCTGCTCTCGACCCTGCTCTCGACGGCGGTGGCTGGCGCCGTGCCCAGCGGCGTGGCTGGCACGGCGTCTAGCAATCTGTCGTTCCGAGGATACGGAAAGATCGCGCGGTCACCGAGGTGGAGCTGACACTCGCTCCCGCGGCGTAGCACCTGGACGTTCCCGTGCCGTTGAGGCCGCTGTACAGACGGGCCGCCGTGTTCGCCCTGTTGCGCACCGACCGGGCGGTCACGATGCCCGTGTTGTAGACGGCCGTCGAGTTCGTGGCGGCCATCGAGCCTGCGTACGGCGTCGCGGTCCAGAGGCACAGGTTCGACGACGGGCACTGCGAGATGGACAGCAGGCCGATCGACGGGCCGTCGGCGGCCACGCTGCTCAGGGATGCGCCGCTGGCTGAGCCGGCGGCGTCGGCGCTGACGGCGTCTGCACTCGTCGACTCGGCGCTGACGGCGTCTGCACTCGTCGACTCGGTGCCGGCGGGGTCAGCGCCCGTGGGGTCTGCGCCCGCAGCGTCGGTGCTGGCAGGCTCGGTGCTCGCAGGCTCGGTGTCGGGGGCGTCCGCGCTCGCGGGCTCGGTGTCTGGCGTCGTCGCCTCGGCGGTGGAGGGGCTCGGGTCGTCGCCGGCCGCGGCGGCGGGCGCCGCCGGGGTCGCGATCCCGGCCGCGAGCAGCACGAGCACGACCA
>JBCECL010000027.1:0-6261 GCA_039207135.1 Brevundimonas sp. | reverse complement strand
GCGGCGGGCGCCGCCGGGGTCGCGATCCCGGCCGCGAGCAGCACGAGCACGACCAGGAGCACGAGCACGGGAGCGAACGAGGCCGCGAAGCGGGGGGCACCGCCGTGCATCTGAGCCTCCCCTCGGGCGATCAGCCGACGGTAAGCCCGTCCGGCCGTCCCACCAGTGTGACGCGGATCACACCGGATGGGTGTCACGCGATGCCACCGAGCGGGCACTCACAGTGTGGGGGAGGTTGCCGACGATCGCTGCTGAGGCCTGGTAGGGGGAGGCCTCAACAGCGATCGTCGGCTTCACCCGAAAGGGTGACAGCACCCGGTCTGACCTGGTACGAAAGGGGCCCTGGGCGTCGAGGTGGCCGTCCGGGAAAGCGAGGGGGGCCGTATGCACGACGTCGTCCGCGCCGCGCGCGTCCCGACCATGACGGTCGCGACCGCCGCGCTGCTCACCGCTGGCATGCTCGCGTCCCTGTCGGGTGAGCCGAGCTGGCTCGTCGTGTGGGCGCTCGCGCTCGTCGCGGCCGTCGGCATGTTCCTGACCGCGGGCACCCCGCACGCACCGGCGTCCCTGGTCGCGTCGGTCGCCGCGATGCTCGCGTCCGCCGCCTTCTGGGGGGCCCTCGACCCGGGGCCGTCGCGAGTGCTCGCCGGCGTCGCGACCGTGCTGTACCTCGCGCTCGCGACGAGCGCCGTCGTCGGGCGGCCGCAGAAGGTGTCGGCCAAGTAGCGGTTCTGGTGTGGGCCAAGTAGCGGTTTCCCGCCCGCGGGACGCCCGAAATCGACCATTTCATCCGGTATCCCGGTATCAGTCCCCGCGCTCGAATCTCCTTCGTCTACGCCACCGGTCGCCGACCGGACGGCCCGCAACGGGGAGGGCACAATGAACCGGATCACGGAGGCGACCGGCGGCATCCCGCTCAAGGACGTCGACGCCTTGGCAACAAGCATCGTGGGCTCGGGCTTCAAGGCCGTCGAGCTCGCGCCCGCGCTCAGCGCGGCATTCACCACGAGTCCCAACCGCGCGGTCGCGCTCGCCAGCGCGTACGCCAAGGTGCTGCCGACCGTCGAGGACCATCGTCAGCTGTTCCAGGCGGCCGCCAAGCTCGATCGTGACGAGCACCGTGCGCTCGTCACGGGCTACCGCAAGGCGGGCCAGGCGCAGGCCGTGGTCCACGCCGTCGGGCTGCTGCCCCGCGCCGAGGGGCGCACGATCATGGACGACCTCATCCACAAGGACGACGGGTCGATCGACAAGGCCGGCGCGAAGGCGGTCGGGCTCTGGCTGCGCGACGCGGGCCACCAGCTCCTGGCCGCGCAGGTGCCCGTGGCCCCCGAGGACCACGACGACGCGATCGTCGACTTCATCGAGGACGTCGGCGACGCGATCTCGGACGCCGTCAGCTCGGTCATCGACGCGATCGGCGACGCCATCGAGGACTTCGTCGCCGCGATCGAGGACGTCGTCAACTGGGTCGCCGAGGAGGTCGCGGCCCTGGCCCGATCGCTCGTCGCGGCGTTCGCGACGCTCGGCGAGCTGTTCACCAAGGTGATCGAGGCCGGGTACGAGGTGCTGCGCAAGATCGTCAAGGGGCTCGAGGACATCGGCAAGTCGATGTTCCAGATGCTCGACGCCGCGTTCGCGCTGGCCCGCGACGCGCTCGTCTCGATCCTGCGTGCGATGGACAGCCTGGGACGCACGCTGGGTCAGCTGCTCTCCTACCTCGTCAACAAGGCGGCCGACCTGGTCCGCAAGGGCATCGACGCGCTGCTCGCGATCGGCAAGACCATCGGCAACCTGATCGAGCAGGCCGCCGCGGCGGCGTTGTCGCTGGTGGACAAGGTCGTCCGGGCGCTCGTCGAGCTGGGCAAGGCCATCGGCGAGATCCTCGCGACGATCGTCGCCAAGTCGCTCGAGCTGCTCAAGCAGGTCGTCTCCACCCTCGTGTCGATCGGGCGGGCGATCGGCGAGCTGCTGACCCAGGCGCTCGCGCTCGGGCTCGACTTCCTGCGCAAGCTCGCGCAGGCCGCCGCGGCGATCGGGGCCGCGCTCGCCGACTTCGCGGCATTCATCGCAACCGCGGTCGCGTCCGCCGTCAAGGCCGTCGTCGCGGGCATCCTCGCCGCGACCAACTCGCTCATCAGCCTGGTCATCGAGGTCGCCAACGCCGGCTTCGCGGTGCTGAAGAAGGTCGTCGCGGCGGTCTTCGAGCTCGGCCGGACGCTGGGCAACCTGCTCAAGGAGCTCGCGAAGGCCATCGTGAGCACGCTGCGCGACGTCATCAAGGCGGCGTTCGAGCTGGGCAAGACGATCGCGGAGTTCGCTGCCGAGATGGTCAAGTTCACGTACCGGGCCGCGGCGAAGTTCGTCGAGGCCGCGATCGCGGCGGGCGCCGCCGTCGCCGACCTGCTCGAGTCCGTCGTCGAGCAGGGCTACTTCGTCTTCCGACGCATGGTCAACGGGATCCTGCAGGCCCTGGGTTCGGTCGCCGCGGTGTTCGGCTGGCTGCTCGCTCGCGGGGCGGACCTGGCGTCCGAGCTGTGGCGGCAGGCGGTCCTCGCGGTGCGGTTCGTGAAGAACGCCGTGGGCGAGATCCTGTCGTGGGCGTTGACGCAGGCCAAGGCGGTCTTCGAGACGATCGTCAAGGCGATCGAGTCCGTGGGTACGGCCATCGCGGAGGTCATCGACTGGGCGCTCGCCGTCGGGTCGGCGGCGCTGGACCTGCTGGGCGAGATCACCGTCAGGATCGGCAACTCGCTGTCGTACGTGCTCTCGTACATCGAGCACGACGTCCTGCCGGCGATCGGCGCCGTCATCAAGGGTGCGCTGCGGGCGGGCGCCGCCATCGCCGGGATCATCGGTTGGGCGGTGGAACGAGCGCTCGCGACCCTCAAGACCGCCGTCGAGGCGCTGCTCGCCGCGGGGGCGACCATCGGGCAGCTCGTCGTCGCGACCCTGCTGCACCCGGGCGACGCGCTGGCCAACCTGCTCAAGGCGCTCGACGCGCTCGGGCACGCGTTCTCGACCATCGCCAACGACGTCTGGAGCATCGGCGGCGAGGCGTGGGAGCGGTTCGTGCTCGCCGCCAAGGAGGTGGGTCGCGCGGTCGTCGACATCCTCGAGGCGGCGCTGGAGATCGTCGGCGGGGCACTCGCCTCGGCGGTCGCGATCCTGCTGCGCACGCTCGCGTCGTACCGGGAGATGTCCGCGCAGGAGAAGGCTGACGCCGCCCTCGTCTTCGGCCCGGCCCTCGACCTGTCGGACGTGTTCGTCGCGACGGAGAGCCTGACCAACGACGTCATCTTCGGCATCCAGGACTTCTTCACGGGCAACCCGGACTCCCGGGCGTTCGTCACCGACACGCTCATCAACTTCGACGTGTCCGACGGGCCGCTCGAGCGTCGCAAGATGATCCACGAGCTGACCCACGTGTGGCAGTTCAAGACCACCGGCCCGTTCTACCTGCTCGAGGCGATCCACGCGCAGATGACGGCCGAGGGCTACAACTACGGCTACAACGAGGGCGTGTCGAGCGTCTCGATCGTCACCGACTACTCCGGGACGACGAAGAACGAGGATGCCGGCGAGGCCACGGGCGAGGGCGGCCAGGACGACCTGGTCGCGGCTGGCGGCGACTTCGACAGCTTCAACCGCGAGCAGCAGGGCCAGATCCTCATGCACTGGTTCGTGCGCTCGGTCCTGCTGGCGCGCCCCCCGGCCGACTTCGCGGCGTGGGACCCGTACGTGCAGGCGGTCCGGGCGTCGTGAACGTCGTCCTGGTCGCACCGTCGGCGGCGCGGGCACTGCTCGCGCCGCTGGCGGCGTGCTGGTCGGTCGAGCACGCCTTACCTGGCGCGGCGCTGCCCGAGGTGGTGCGCGGGGCCGACGCCGTGCTCGTGGCCGGGCCGCGCAACCGCGCGCCGCGCACGATGCTGCCCGGGCCGGTCGTGCTCGACGACGGCCGACCCGTGCCGGTCGGCTGGCTACCACTGGTCGACGACGCGTCCACCGCGCGGTTCGCCGAGGCCGCCGCCGCGGTGCACGCGCGAGCCGCGGGCGCCGACCCGAGGCGCACGCTCGCCGTGCTCGCGCAGCGGCTCTCGCGCTACGAGGACCTGTCCGGGCGCATCGTCCGGCTCGCCTCGTCGCACGGGCCCGTGTGCCGGTGGACGTCGTACGACGTCGTGCGGGACGACCTCGTCAACGGCCTGCGCCGAGGCCCCGCGCTCGCGGTCTACGTCGGGCACGGGCGCTCGATCGGGTGGGTCGGCTACGCCGGGCTGCGGCCGCACCACTTTCCCGAGTCCGCCGACTCCACCGCCGCGCCGGTGGGTGCGGTCCTCTCGCTCGCCTGCCGCACGGCGAGCAGGCAGCGCACCGGGCTCTCGTTCAGCGAGGCGCTCGTCGTCCGCGGCATCGCCGCGTCCGCCGTCGGGGCCGTCGGCCCGACGTTGCACACCGCGAACGCCCGATGGGCGCTGCGCGTGGCCGAAGGCGCTGCCCGCGCCGCCACCGTCGGGGAGCTCGTCGCAACGGCCGCCGCTGCCGACCCGCACGCCGACCGCTACCGGATCGTCGGTGACCCCACGGCTCCGCTGCTCGACGACCCGGGGTTCGATCCCCTGCTCGACCCCGCACTGCTCGAGCCAGCACTGCTCGACCCAGCACCGCTCGACCCTCTGCTCGACCCTGCTCGGCTTGAACCTGCACTGGAGGTGGCGTGATGCCCACGCTCGACACCGACGTCCTCGACCGGCTCCGCACCGAGCTCGCCTCGGTCCGCCCGGACATCGCCGCGACCGCCCCGGTCGACGCCACGCTCAAGCACGACCTCGAGATCGACTCGCTCGACGTCCTGGAGTTCGTCGCGCGGGTCGAGGCCGCGTTCGGGCTCGTGGTGCCCGACGAGGACTGGCAGCACGTCGCAACCCTCGGCGCGCTCGCCGAGTACGTCGCCGCGCACCGGACGCTGCCGTGACCGCTGCCACCGCGCTCGTCACCGGCTACGGCGCGGTGACCGCTCTCGGCTCCGCGTCGCAGACCTGGGCGGGCGTGCTCGCCGGTCGGACGGCGGCGAAGGCGTGGCAGGACCTCGCCGACGAGGGGTTCGCGGTGACGACCGCGTGCCGCGTGACGCACCTTCCGACCGGGGAGCCCGAACGGCGGGGGCGGGACCTCGCGTCTGCCGCGGTGGCGGACGCGCTCGACCTGGCGGACGGTGCCCTCGACGGCGTGCCAGGCGACCGGATCGGGGTGTACCTCGGCACGACGATGGGCGAGTCCGCCGGGTACGAGCGCGCCACCTCGTCGTTCTCCGTCGACGCGCACAACGGCGCGGCGCTCGCCCGGCACGTCGCCGAGCTGGTGGGCGCGACCGGTCCGGTGCGCGCCTACGGGACGGCGTGCGCCGCGGGGAACTACGCGATCGGCGCCGCGGCGGCGGCCGTGCGTGCGGGGCGCGTCGACGTCGCCGTGGCCGGGGGAGTCGAGCCGTTCTCGCGCATCGCGATGGTCGGGTTCTCCCGCATGCGGGCCATGACGCCGGACCTGTGCCGGCCGTTCGTCGCGGGCCGGCGCGGCATGCAGCTGGGCGAGGGCGCCGCGTTCGTGGTGATCGAGTCCGCGGAGCGGGTCGCGGCGCGGTCCGCCCGGGCGCTCGCCGTCGTCGGAGCGCTGGGCCTCGCGTCCGACGCGCACCACCCCACGTCGCCGCGGCCTGACGGCTCGGGGATGGCCGCCGCGATGCTCGCGTCGCTCTCGCGCAGCTCGGTGTCGCCCGCCGACGTCGGCTGGGTGTCCGCGCACGGCACGGGCACGGTGCAGTCCGACGCGGCCGAGGCGGTCGCGCTCCGCGCGGTGTTCCCGGACGGGGTCCCGGTGTCGAGCATCAAGGGCGCGATCGGGCACACGATGGGCGCGGCCTCGGCGGTCGAGACCGTGGTCGCGGTGCAGGCGCTCGCCGAGGGCACGTTGCCGCCCAACGTCAACGGGTCGTTGCCCGACCCCGAGCTGGGCCTGGACGTCGTCGTCGCCCCGCGTGAGGCCGACGTGCGGTGGGTGCTCAACTGCGCGTACGCGTTCGGTGGGCTCGACTCGGCCCTGCTGCTCGGGCGCGCGGCATGAACGTCGTCGCGTCGTCGCCGCAGGACGTGGTCTGCACGCTCACCTCCCCGCCGCTGGTGGCCGCCGGCGACGCCGTGAGCGCGTGGGCAGCCGCGCAGGCGCTCGAGCTGTACGGCTCCCGTGAGCCAGTCGAGCCAGTCG
>JBCECL010000026.1:21056-41139 GCA_039207135.1 Brevundimonas sp. | reverse complement strand
GAGGAGTCGATCCTCGGCTGGAAGGAGTACGAGCTCGAGCTCATGCGCGACAAGCACGACAACGTCGTGGTCGTCTGCTCGATCGAGAACGTCGACCCGGTCGGCGTGCACACGGGCGACTCGGTGACGGTCGCGCCGGCGCTCACGCTGACGGACCGCGAGTACCAGGACCTGCGCGACATCGGCATCGCCGTGATCCGCGAGGTGGGCGTCGACACGGGCGGCTGCAACATCCAGTTCGCCGTCGAGCCGACCACGGGCCGCATCGTCGTCATCGAGATGAACCCGCGCGTGTCCCGGTCGAGCGCCCTGGCCTCCAAGGCGACGGGATTCCCGATCGCGAAGATCGCCGCCAAGCTCGCGGTGGGCTACACGCTCGACGAGATCCCGAACGACATCACGGGCGGCGTGACGCCCGCGTCGTTCGAGCCCACGCTCGACTACGTGGTCGTCAAGGTCCCGCGCTTCGCGTTCGAGAAGTTCCCAGCCGCCGACGACACGCTGACGACCACCATGAAGTCCGTCGGCGAGGCCATGGCGCTGGGCCGCAACTTCACCGAGGCGCTCGGCAAGGCCATGCGGTCGATCGACAAGAAGGGCTCGACGTTCCACTGGGACGGCGAGGCCCTGACCGGCGATGCGCTCGAAGCCCTCGTCGCGACGATCAGCCGGCCCACCGAGGAGCGCCTGGTCAACGTGCAGCAGGTGCTGCGCGCGGGCGTGAGCAACGAGCGGGTCTACGAGCTGACGGGCATCGACCCGTGGTTCCTCGACCAGATCGAGCTCATCAACGAGGTCGCCGAGGCCACGCGGGTCGCTCCGGCGCTCACGCGCGAGGTGCTCGCGCACGCCAAGCGGCACGGTCTGTCCGACGTGCAGATCGCGACGCTGCGCCGCACGACGGAGGACGCCGTCCGCGGCGCCCGGCACGCCGTGGGCCTGCGCCCGGTCTTCAAGACCGTCGACACGTGCGCCGCCGAGTTCAAGGCGTCGACGCCGTACCACTACTCGTCCTACGACGAGGAGAGCGAGGTCGAGCCGCGCACGCGTCCGGCCATCCTCATCCTGGGCTCGGGCCCGAACCGCATCGGCCAGGGCATCGAGTTCGACTACTCGTGCGTGCACGCCGCGCTCGCGCTCAAGGGCGAGTTCGAGACCGTGATGGTCAACTGCAACCCCGAGACGGTCTCGACCGACTACGACACGAGCGACCGCCTCTACTTCGAGCCGCTCACGTTCGAGGACGTCCTGGAGGTCTACCAGGCCGAGCTCGCCGCCGGTCCGGTCGCGGGCCTCATCGTCACGCTCGGCGGCCAGACCCCGCTCTCGCTCGCGCAGCGCCTGGCGGACGCGGGGCTGCCGATCCTCGGCACGTCTCCGACCGCCATCGACCTCGCCGAGGACCGTGGCGAGTTCGGCAAGGTGCTCGAGGCCGCGGGCCTGCCCGCGCCCGCCTTCGGCACCGCCACGACGCTGGCCGGGGCCCGCGACACGGCGCGGCGCATCGGCTTCCCCGTGCTCGTGCGGCCGTCGTACGTGCTCGGCGGACGCGGCATGGAGATCGTCTACGACGAGCCGCAGCTCGCGGAGTACGTGGGCCGGGCGCTGGAGAACGCGGCGGACGGCGGCCGCGCGGGGACCCTCCCGCCGCTGCTGATCGACCGCTTCCTCGACGACGCGATCGAGATCGACGTCGACGCGCTGTTCGACGGCACCGAGATGTTCCTCGGCGGCGTCATGGAGCACATCGAGGAGGCCGGCATCCACTCCGGCGACTCGGCGTGCGTGCTCCCGCCCGTCACGCTCTCGACGAGCGAGCTCGAGCGGATCCGCCTGTCCACCGAGGCCATCGCCCGCGGCGTCGGCGTCCACGGCCTGCTCAACATCCAGTTCGCGCTGGTCTCCGACGTGCTCTACGTCCTCGAGGCCAACCCCCGCGCGTCGCGCACGGTGCCGTTCGTGTCCAAGGCCACGGGCGTCTCGCTCGCCAAGGCGGCCGCGCTCGTCATGGCGGGGCACACGATCGCGGACCTGCGCGCCTCGGGCATCCTGCCCGAGCACGACGCGAGCGTGCTCGACCTCGACGCGCCGATCGCCGTCAAGGAGGCCGTGCTGCCGTTCAAGCGGTTCCGGACCAAGGAGGGCCAGGTCGTCGACACCGTGCTCGGCCCGGAGATGCGCTCGACGGGCGAGGTCATGGGCTTCGACGTCGACTTCCCGACGGCGTTCGCGAAGTCGCAGGACGCGGCGTTCGGCGGGCTGCCCTCGGGTGGACGCGCCTTCATCTCGGTCGCGGACCGCGACAAGCGCTCGATCGTGTTCCCCGTCAAGCGGCTGGCCGAGCTCGGCTTCGAGATCCTGGCCACCGAGGGGACCGCGACCGTGCTGCACCGCTCGGGCATCCGCTCGACGGTGGTCCGCAAGTACTCCTCGGGGCGCGGCGAGGCGGGCGAGCCGACGATCGTCGACCTCATCACCGAGGGCTCGGTCGACCTCGTCGTGAACACGCCCTCGGGCCAGGGCGCACGCGCCGACGGCTACGAGATCCGCGCGGCCACCGTGGCGGCGGACAAGGCGATGATCACAACGGTCCAGCAGCTCGGCGCGGCCGTGCAGGCGATCGAGGCGGCCCAGTCGGGTCCGTTCGCGGTCACGAGCCTGCAGGAGCACGACGCGGCTGCCCGCACGCGGCGCGAGGCGGTGTCGGCATGACGTTCGGAGCACGCCTCGCGGCCGCCATGGACGACCACGGGCCGCTGTGCGTCGGGATCGACCCGCACGAGAGCCTGCTGGCCGACTGGGGCCTGCCGGACGACGTGGCGGGCCTGCGCACGTTCGCGCACACCGTGATGGAGGCCGTCGCCGGGAGGGTCGCGGCAGTCAAGCCGCAGGCGGCCTTCTTCGAGCGGCACGGCTCGGCCGGTGTCGCGGTGCTCGAGGAGGTCGTCGCCGCGGGCCGCGAGACGGGCACGCTCGTGATCGTCGACGCCAAGCGCGGCGACATCGGCTCGACGATGGGCGCGTACGCCGACGCCTTCCTGCGCGACGGCTCTCCGCTGGCCGGCGACGCGCTCACCGTGTCGCCGTACCTCGGGTTCGGGTCGCTCGATCCCGCTGTCGACCTCGCGCTCTCGTCGGGCCGCGGCCTGTTCGTCCTGTGCCTCACCTCCAACAAGGAGGGTGCTCAGGTCCAGCACGCACGCACGCACGACGGTGCCTCCGTCGCCGCGCTGATGGCCGCGAACGCGGCGGCCCTGAACGCGGACGCCACGCCGATGGGCTCGATCGGCCTCGTCGTCGGCGCGACCGTGGGCGACGCCGCAGAGCGCACAGGCACGGACCTGACCGCCGTCAACGGCCCGCTCCTCGCGCCGGGCGTGGGCGCGCAGGGAGCGGGTGCGGCCGAGCTCGCAGCCGTCTTCGGAGGTGCCCGGCGCCAGGTGCTCGCGTCGTCGTCGCGCGGTGTTCTTCGGGCGGGTCCGGACGGCTCGGCGCTCCGGCACGCCGCGGTCGTGGCCTCGAGCGAGGCCGCTCAGGCGTTGCGCTGAACGGGTGACACGGCAAAAGCTGCAGGTCGGGTGTGCAGATGCGCCCGTTTGCGTTGCCGAGAGGCACCCGGCTCGCTAGGTTCGGAAGCACGGTCCCATGCCGTGGATCGCCCGCCCACTGACGGAAGGTGACGCGCGTGGCACTCCCTCCGCTGACTCCCGAACAACGCGCCGCTGCACTGCAGAAGGCCGCAGTCGCACGGCAGGCACGTGCCGAGGTCAAGAATCGGCTCAAGTACTCGCAGGGCACGCTGTCCGATGTCATCAAGCAGGGCCAGGCGGACGAGACCATCGGCAAGCTCAAGGTCGTCTCGCTGCTCGAGTCGCTGCCCGGCATCGGCAAGGTCAAGGCCCGTGAGATCATGTCGCAGATCGGCATCTCGGAGACCCGGCGCGTCCGCGGTCTCGGCCCTCACCAGGTGGAGGCACTCGTCTCGCGATTCGGGTGACCGACGCAGTCCACCCTGACGCACGAGGAGTACCGCACCACCCATGACGACGACGCCTGCCCGGCTGACCGTTCTCGCCGGACCGACTGCCGTCGGCAAGGGCACTGTGTCCGCCGACGTCCGTGCCCGGTTCCCCGAGGTCTGGCTGTCTGTCTCAGCCACCACGAGGTCGCCGCGCCCGGGTGAGATCGACGGGGTGCACTACCGGTTCGTGTCGGTCGACGAGTTCGACCGCATGATCGCCCAGGACGAGCTGCTCGAGTGGGCGGTCGTGCACGGGCGGCACCGGTACGGCACCCCGCGCGGGCCGGTCGAGGAACGGCTCGCCGCGGGGGAGCCGGCCCTGCTCGAGATCGACCTGCAGGGTGCGCGGCAGGTGCGTGCGTCGATGCCCGACGCGCGGTTCGTCTTCCTGGCGCCGCCGTCGTTCGCGGAGCTCGAGCGGCGTCTCGTCGGCCGTGGCACGGAGGATGCGGAGGAGCGCGAGCGGCGCCTGCGCACGGCGCGCATCGAGCTCGCCGCGGAGTCGGAGTTCGACCACGTAGTCGTCAACGACGACGTGCACCGCGCCACGGACGAGCTCATTTCGATCATGGGCATCGTGAGCGGGTAGAATCGCCTGCAGGTTCGCCCTCGCATCTTCTTCCCAACCCCAAACTCTCGGGAGTCCCACCGTGTCCGGAACCGTCGCAGCCCCCACGGGCATCACCGACCCGCCCATCGACCAGCTCCTCGAGCGTGCCGACTCCAAGTACGCCCTCGTGCTCTACTCGGCCAAGCGCGCGCGCCAGATCAACGCGTACTACTCGCAGCTCAACGAGGGTCTGCTCGAGTACGTCGGTCCCCTCGTGGACACGCGCCCGCAGGAGAAGCCGCTGTCGATCGCGATGCGTGAGATCGACCGTGGCCTGCTCACCTCGCAGGCCACCGAGGAGTAGGCCTCACCAGCACGGGGGCTGAGCTCATGCGGATCGTCCTCGGCGTCTCCGGTGGCATCGCCGCCTACAAGGCCGTTCTGCTCCTGCGCCTGCTGCGTGAGGCTGGGCACGACGTCCGCGTCGTGCCCACGCGCGCTGCGCTCGAGTTCGTGGGTCGCCCGACGTGGGAGGCCCTGTCGGGGCAGCCTGTCACGACCGACGTCTTCGAGGACGTCGACCAGGTGGCGCACGTCGCGATCGGCCAGCAGGCCGACGCGGTCGTCGTCGCCCCCGCCACGGCCGACCTGCTCGCGCGCGCCGCGACCGGACGCGCCGACGACCTGCTGACCGCGACGCTGCTCGTGACGCGCGCCCCTGTGCTGATGGCACCGGCGATGCACACCGAGATGTGGCAGCACCCGGCCACCGTCGCCAACGTCGCGACGCTCCGGGCGCGCGGGATCCACGTGCTCGAGCCGGCCTCCGGGCGGCTCACCGGCACCGACACCGGCCCGGGTCGCCTGCCCGAGCCCGAAGAGATCGCGGCGGCGACGCTCGCACTGGTCGCGCGCGGCGACCTCGAGGGCCGTCACGTCGTCGTCTCCGCCGGCGGGACCCGCGAGCCCCTCGATCCCGTCCGGTACCTCGGCAACCGCTCGTCCGGTCGCCAGGGAGTGGCCCTCGCCCGCGCGGCGGCCGCACGGGGCGCACGGGTCACCCTCGTGGGTGCCAACCTCGCCGTCGCGGCACCGGCCGGTGTGGAGCTCGTCACTGTCGGCACGGCCGCGCAGCTGCGCGAAGCCGTCCGCGCGGCCGCCAAGGTGGCGGACGTCGTCGTGATGGCTGCCGCCGTCGCCGACTACCGGCCCGTGAGCCCGGCCGACACCAAGCTCAAGAAGACCGGCACGCCTCCCGTGATCGAGCTGGTCGAGAACGTCGACATCCTGGCCGAGCTCGGTCACGACCGGCTGCGGGACCAGCAGGTCGTCGTGGGGTTCGCCGCCGAGACGGGCGACGCGTCGGCGACCGTCCTCGAGCACGGTCGGGCCAAGGCACGCCGCAAGGGCGCGGATCTCCTCGTCGTCAACGCGGTCGGGGACGGTGCGGGCTTCGGCACCGACGACAACACCGTGACGATCCTCGACGGCGCCGGAGACGTGGTCGCCGAGGCCTCGGGTTCCAAGGACGTCGTCGCGCACGCCGTCTGGGATGCGGTCCTGGCACTGAGCTGACCTCGCGCGGCGACTATCCTTCGAGCATGACTGACCCCGCGATGCGCCTCTTCACGTCCGAGTCGGTGACGGAGGGCCATCCGGACAAGATCTGTGACCAGATCTCGGACGCCATCCTCGACGCGATGCTCGAGCAGGACCCGCACGCCCGGGTCGCCGTCGAGACGATGGTGACGACCGGCCTGGTGCACGTCGCCGGTGAGGTGACGACCGAGGCGTACGTCGAGATCCCGGCGGTGGTGCGCGAGGTGGTCCGCGCCATCGGCTACACGTCGTCGCACATCGGCTTCGACGGCGAGTCCTGCGGCGTCTCGGTCTCGATCGGCCAGCAGTCGCCCGACATCGCGGCAGGCGTCGACAAGGCGCTCGAGGCCCGCCAGGACGCGAACGACCTGGACCCCCTGGACATGCAGGGCGCGGGAGACCAGGGCCTGATGTTCGGCTACGCGTGCGACGAGACGCCCTCGCTGCTCCCGTTGCCCATCTGGACGGCCCACCGCCTGGCCGAGCGCCTGGCGGCCGTGCGCAAGTCCGGCGAGGTCCCCGGGCTCCGCCCCGACGGCAAGACGCAGGTCACGATCGGTTACGAGGGGGACCGGCCCGTCCGCCTGGACGCGGTCGTGCTGTCGACCCAGCACGAGCCGAACCTGAACCTCGCGACCCAGCTCGAGCCGGCGATCGTCGAGCACGTCATCCAGCCTGTGCTGGCGCAGATCGACCTCGACACCGACGGGCACCAGCTCTTCGTCAACCCGACCGGCCAGTTCGTCGTGGGCGGCCCGCAGGGCGACGCCGGGCTCACCGGTCGCAAGATCATCGTCGACACCTACGGCGGGTTCGCGCGCCACGGTGGTGGCGCGTTCTCCGGCAAGGACCCGTCGAAGGTCGACCGCTCGGCCGCCTACGCGATGCGCTGGGTCGCCAAGAACGTGGTCGCGGCGGGCCTGGCGCGGCGGTGCGAGGTGCAGGTCGCCTACGCGATCGGCAAGGCTCACCCCGTCGGGCTCTACGTCGAGACCTTCGGCACCGAGACCGTGCCGGTGGAGCGACTGACCGCCGCGATCCGTGAGGTCTTCGACCTGCGCCCGGCCGCGATCATCCGCGACCTCGACCTGCTGCGCCCCATCTACCGGGCGACCGCGGCGTACGGACACTTCGGCCGCGAGCTCCCCGACTTCACGTGGGAGCGCACGGACCGCGTCGCGGACCTGCAGTCGCTGCTGTGACGTCGCGCTAGACGGCCCGCGACGTCGGTGGCGGATGGTGTGATGTCTTCCGTGGAACGGACGGGGGAGCAGCTCGAGCTCGACGTCCTGCCCGTCGGCAAGCCGCGCCGCCGCGCGCGCGGCGCGGCGGTCGCCGACCACCAGCCGGTCGCGCGCGTGTGCATCGACCTGCCACCGCAGCACCTCGACCGCCTCTTCGAGTACGCGGTCCCCGCCACGATGGCCGAGGGCGCCCAGCCCGGAGTTCGCGTCAAGGTGCGGTTCGGGGCTCAGGACGTCGACGCCTACGTGATCGAGCGGGCGGACGACGCGGAACACGACGGCGAGCTGCTGCCGATCCGTCGCCTGGTCTCGTCCGAACCGGTGCTGACGCCCGCGGTCGCGCGGCTCGCTCGAGCGGTCGCCGACCGGTGGGCCGGAACTCTCACGGACGTGCTGCGACTCGCCGTCCCGACCCGGCACGCGCGCGTGGAGGGGGAGGACGAGGTCGACGACGCGCCGACGGTCGTCCCGTCGGCGTCCGTGTCCGCCTGGACGCAGTACCGGGGCGGGACGGCCTTCCTGCAGCACGTGCTGTCCGGGGGTGCGCCACGCGCGGTGTGGACCGCGCTGCCGTCGGCGGCCGGGACCCGCTGGCCGGACTCGATCGCTCAGGCGGTTGCCGCGTGCGTGCTCGGCGGCCGCGGCGCGCTCGTCGTCGTCCCCGATGCGCGCGACATCGAGCGTGTGCTCGCCGCACTCGTGGATGCCGGGATCCCGGCGCGCCGCGCCGGCGGTCGGGGTGGCGCCGTTCGGCTCGCCGCCGACGACGGGACGGCGGTCCGCTACCGGGCGTTCCTCGCTGCGCTGCGGGGGCACGCCGACGTGGTCGTCGGCACGCGGGCCTCCGCGTTCGCACCCGTGCACGACCTGGGCCTGGTGGTCTGCTGGGACGACGGTGACGGCCTGCACGCCGAGCCTCGCGCGCCCTACCCGCACGTGCGCGAGGTGCTCGCGCTGCGTTCGGAGCTCGAGGGGGCTGCCCTGCTCGTCGGCAGCCACGGGCGCACGGTCGAGGCGCAGGCGCTCGTCGAGTCCGGCTGGGCGCACGACGTCAGCGCGGACCGGCCGACCGTGCGCCGGCTGACGCCGCGCGTCCTCGCGCTGACGTCGACCGAGCTCGCTCGCGAGGGGGCGGCCGCAGCGGCCAGGCTTCCCTCGCCGGCGTGGCGGACGATGCGCGAGCGCCTGGCCGTCGGTCCCGTGCTGGTCCAGGTGCCGCGCGCCGGCTACGTACCGGCCGTCGCCTGCGGACGCTGCCGAGCACCCGCGCGGTGCGGGACGTGCCACGGTCCGCTCGGCCTGGCCCGCGCCGACGGCGTGCCGACCTGCGGCTGGTGCGGCCGTCTCGCGACGGACTGGCGCTGCGGCGAGTGCGGGGGAGCGACGTTGCGCTCGGTCCGCGTCGGCTCCGAGCGCACCGCGGAGGAGCTCGGCCGTGCGTTCCCCGGTGTCCCCGTGCGCGTCTCCGGGGCCCGCGCGGAGGCCGGCGTGCTCGCGACCGTGCGCGACGCCCCCGCGGTCGTCGTCGCGACCCCGGGGGCCGAACCCGTCGCACCCGGGGGCTACGCGGCCGCGGTGCTGCTGGACGCGGCCGTGAGCACCGCGGGCTCCGCACTCGGCCTGCTTCCCGACGCCCTTCGGCGCTGGCTCGCCGCCGCGGGCCTGGTGCGCCCCGCGAGCGAGGGCGGCGTCGTGCTGCTCGTCGGCGACGCGGAGGAGCGAGCCACGCAGGCGCTGGTCCGGTGGGACCCGAACGGGCTCGCCTCGCGGGAGCTCGCCGAGCGCGCCGAGCTGTCGCTACCGCCCGCCGTGCGCATGGCCTCCCTCGTCGGTCGTCGCGACGCCGTGCTGGCCGTGGTCCGTCGCATCGACGTGCCCGGGCTCGACGTGCTGGGTCCGGTTCCGATCGACCAGACCCCGCCCGGTTCGCTCGAGCCCGACGTCCGCGCCGTGCTGCGGGTGCCGCGCGGCAGCGGTGCCGCCTTGGCCCGCGCGGTCGCGACCTCCATGTCCGTGCGCAGCGCCCGCCGCGAGGGCGGCACCGTGCGGGCCCAGCTCGACCCGACGGACCTCGGATGAGCAAGCACCCTCCGATCAGCACCGTGGTGTTCGACCTCGGCAACGTCCTGGTCCGCTGGGACCCGTACGGCCCCTTCGTCGGGCGACTGTCGGACCAGGCGACGAGGGCGTTCCTCACGGAGTTCGACTTCGCGACGTTCAACCACCGGCAGGACGCGGGCCGCACCTGGGCCGAAGCACGGCTCGAGCTCGAACGGATCGCGCCGGAGCACGTGCCTGCCATGGACGTGTACGTGGAGCACATGGCGGACTCGTTGCTCGGTCCGGTCCCCGGCACCCATGCGCTCGTGCAGGACCTTCGCGACGCGGGCATCCGACTCCTCGGCCTGACGAACTGGTCGGCGGAGACGTTCCACCTCGCCGAGCCTGCCGCGCCCGCGATCGGCCTGCTCGAGAGCGTGCTCGTCTCTGGGCGCGAGCGCGTCGCGAAGCCCGATCCGGCGATCTTCGCGCTGCTCACGCAGCGGTACCGCCTCGATCCGGCGGGCACCGTGTTCGTCGACGACGCGCCCGCGAACGTCGCCGCCGGGTCGGCGGCCGGCTTCGACGCGATCCGCTTCACCGCGGCCGACGACCTGCGCGCCGAGCTCGTCGATCGCGGGATCGAGATCCCTCGCCACCTCACCGTGGACGGCGAGACGTTCGCGGTCCGCCGCCACGATGACGGCGAGAGGTTCGACTGGCTGTCCGGCCCGAATCCCGGGTACGGCTTCTCGAGCGCGCGGTCCGACGGCGCGGCATCGGACGGTCCTGCGCTCGAGGCGTCGATCCGCAGGTTCCTCTCGCTCGTCGACCCCGTGACGGGCTACATCGAGTGACGCACGCCGGACGCGCGACCGGCGAGGAGCGCGACGCCGCCTAGGATCGAGGGATGCGACTGCTCTTCGCCGGTACCCCTTCGGCAGCGGTGCCGTCGCTCGAGGCCCTGATCGCCTCCCGGCACGACGTGGTCGCGGTCCTGACGCGCCCGGACGCCCGCACGGGCCGCGGTCGCACGCTCGCGCCCAGCCCGGTCAAGGTGCGTGCCCTGGAGGCCGGCATCGAGGTGCTGACCCCTGCGACGCTCCGCGACGATGCCGCGGTCGCGGCCATCACCGCGCTCGACGTCGACGCCGCCCCGGTGGTCGCGTACGGCGCTCTCGTGCCGCCCTCGCTCCTGCACGTGCCCAGGCATGGCTGGGTGAACCTGCACTTCTCCGTGCTCCCCGCGTGGCGCGGTGCGGCGCCGGTGCAGCGGGCGATCCTGGCCGGCGACGAGGTCACGGGCGCGACGACGTTCCAGATCGAGCAGGGTCTCGACACCGGGCCCGTGTTCGGCACGCTGACCGAGACGATCCGCCCGCGGGACACGGCCGGCGATCTCCTGGGCCGACTCGCGGTGGTCGGCGCGGACCTGCTCGTTCGGACGCTCGACGCGCTCGAGGACGGCATCCTCAGCCCGGCACAGCAGCCCGCCGACGGCGTGAGCCACGCGGCCAAGCTCGAGGTCGAGGACGCACGCGTGGTCTGGACGCACCCGGCCTACGCGGTCGACCGCCGCATCCGTGCGTGCACCCCCGCGCCTGGAGCCTGGACGACGACACCCGACGGTGTGCGGCTCGGGCTGGGACCTGTCACGACGACGACCGACACGCTGGCACCCGGCTCCATCCAGATCGGCCGCAAGGACGTGCTGGTCGGCACAGCGACGACCGCCGTCCGGCTCGGTCAGGTGACGCCCGCCGGCAAGCGAGCGATGGACGCGGCGGACTGGGCGCGCGGCGCGCGCCTGGCCGACGGCGAACCGCTGCGCGACGCGATGGTGCTGGGCGCATGAGCGACGACGACCGCCGCGACGCATCCGGCCGTCAGCGCGGCGCCGCTCGCGCCCAGGGGCGTACCGAGCGAAGCGCGCAGGCACCCGGCGAGCGCCGCAAGCTCACCGACCAGGCCCGCCGCGTCGCGTTCGACGTGCTGCGGACCGTGGCCGAGAGCGACTCCTACGCGAACCTCGTGCTCCCGCCGCTGCTGCGCGAGCGTCACATCCGCGGCCGCGACGCGGCGTTCGCGACGGAGCTCGCGTACGGCACGCTGCGACTGCGCGGTCGCTACGACGCGATCATCGCGCTCGCCGCGGACCGCCCGACGGACCGCATCGACCCGCCGGTGCTCGACCTGCTGCGCCTGGGAACACACCAGCTGCTGGGCATGCGCGTGCCGCCGCACGCGGCGGTCTCCGAGACGGTCGGGCTCACCCGGCAGCGCGTGGGTGCTGGTGCGGCGCAGTTCGTCAACGCCGTGCTGCGTGGGGTCGGGCGCGCGAGCGCCGACGAGTGGCTCGCCCGGATCGGCGACGCGGCGGATCCTGCCGGCGACGACGCCGTGGCGCGGCTGGCGACCGTGCACAGCCACCCCGTCTGGGTCACGCGCGGTCTGCGCGAGGCGCTTGCGGGCAACGGACGTCCCGCGGGCGAGCTCGAGAGCCTGCTGGTCGCGGACAACGCGGCGCCACGCGTGACTCTCGTCGCGCGGCCCGGACTCGTGGACGAGGACGAGCTGGAGGGGGCACGCGGGGAGGTCGCGCCGACCGCCCGGATCCTCGACGGGGGTGATCCCGCGGCGGTCGCTGCGGTCCGAGACGGACGCGCCGGCGTCCAGGACGAGGGCAGCCAGCTGGTCGCCCTCGCGCTCGCCGCGGCGCCGATCGAGGGGACCGACGAGCGCTGGCTCGACCTGTGCGCGGGACCCGGCGGGAAGGCGGCGCTGCTCGCGGCGCTCGTCGACCAGCGCGGCGGGCGGCTCGTGGCCAACGAGGTCCAGCCGCACCGCGCGCGACTGGTCGAGCAGGCGCTGCGTGCCCTGCCGGCCGACGCGATCGAGGACGTCCGGACGGGCGACGGGCGACGGTTCGGCACGGACGAGCCCGGGGCGTACGACCGCGTGATGGTCGACGCGCCCTGCACCGGGCTCGGGGCCCTGCGCCGGCGGCCTGAGTCGCGCTGGCGCCGCCAGCCCAGCGACCTCGCCGCACTTTCCGCGCTCCAGCGTGAGCTGCTCGGCTCGGCGCTGGCCGCGGTCCGGCCGGGTGGTGTCGTCGCGTACGTCACGTGCTCGCCGCACCTCGCCGAGACGCAGCTCGTCGTCAAGGACTCGCTGCGTGCCGCGAGCCGCGCCGGGATCGGGGTCGAGCTGGTCGACGCCCGCCAGGTCGTCGAGTCCATCGCAGCCGGACCGGTCGACCTGCCGGCCGATCGCACCGACGTGCAGCTCTGGCCGCACGTGCACGGCACCGACGCGATGCACCTGACGCTGCTGCGCCGCACGTCCTGAACCCCGCCACTAGGGTGGCCGTGTGCCTGCGCAGATCAACCCGAGCATCCTGTCCGCCGACTTCGCGAACCTCGAGCGTGACCTCGGCCGGATCGCGAACGCCGACTACGTGCACGTCGACGTCATGGACAACCACTTCGTGCCGAACCTGACGATCGGCGCGCCGGTGGTCCAGCGGCTGGCCGAGGTCTCGCCGGTCCCGCTCGACCTGCACCTCATGATCGACGACGCCGACCGGTGGGCACCCCAGTACGCCCAGGCCGGCGCCTCCTCCGTCACGTTCCACCTCGAGGCCGCCCAGGCGCCCGTCCGCCTCGCGCGCGAGCTGCGCGCCGGGGGAGTCCGCGCGGGCGTGGCCCTGCGCCCCGCGACCCCCGTCGAGCCGCTGCTCGACCTGCTCGACGAGATCGACATGATCCTCGTGATGACGGTCGAGCCAGGTTTCGGCGGTCAGTCCTTCATCGAGGGGACGCTGCCGAAGATCCGCCGGGTGCGTGCCGCGATCGACGCGGCCGGCGCCGCGACCTGGGTGCAGGTCGACGGCGGCGTCGCACGCGGCACGATCGCGCGCATCGCGGAGGCCGGCGCGAACGTCTTCGTCGCCGGTTCGGCCGTCTACGGAGCCGACGACCCGGCCGCCGAGATCGAGGCCCTGCGCTCGCTCGCGTCCTGAGCGACGCTCCGCGCCACATCCTGAGACGGCCCGAGCCGGGGACCAGCGGGAATGTCCTGTGTGGCATGATCGTTGGCGATACAGCAGCACGTGCTCCGGGGTCGGTGTAATTCCGAGCCGGCGGTGATAGTCCGCGACCCGCTTCGTCCTCACCGACGACGCGGTTGACCTGGTGGAACTCCAGGACCGACGGTGAAAGTCCGGATGGGAGAAGTACGTGGCGGCGCGTGGGACATCCATGCGCCGTGGCTGGCCGGACCGTTCCGGCTGCGCCGACCCCGGAGCCTTCAGGCTCGACGGGAGGGTGGCGATGTCCGGGACGACGAACGCTGCGGACGCGCGCAGCGAGGGCGCGACAGCCGTCGAGATCGCGGCGCTCCGGCACGCGTTCGACCTCGCTCGCCGCGGTCCTGCGGTCGACCCGAACCCGCGGGTGGGCGCCGTCCTGCTCGACGCAGAGGGCGTCACGATCGGCGAGGGCTGGCACCGGGGCGCGGGCACCCCGCACGCCGAGGTCGACGCCCTCGCGGACGCCGCCGCCCGCGGCAACGACACCCGCGGATCGACGGCGGTCGTCACCCTCGAGCCGTGCAACCACACGGGCCGGACGGGCCCCTGCAGCGAGGCGCTGATCGCCGCGGGCGTCGCGCGCGTCGTCGTCTCGGTCGCGGACCCGACGCCGCTGGCGGCCGGGGGAGCGGCGCGGCTGCGCGCCGAGGGCATCGACGTGCTCGCGGGCGTCCTGGACGACGAGGGCCACCAGGTGCTCGGTGCGTGGATCCGCTCCGTCGACCGCGGCAGGCCGTTCGTGACGCTCAAGCTGGCGACGTCCCTCGACGGGCGCATCGCTGCCGCGGACGGGTCGAGCCGATGGATCACCGGGCAGGTCGCGCGCCAGCACGCGCACGACCTGCGCGCGGAGGTCGACGCCATCGCCGTCGGCACCGGCACGGCGCTGCTCGACGACCCGTCGCTGACTGCCCGGGCCGCGGACGGGTCGCTGCACGGGCACCAGCCGCTGCGGGTCGTCGTGGGCCTGCGCGACCTGCCCGTCGGAGCCGCGCTCAACGGACCGGGCGGGCCACTCGTGCACGTACGCAGCCACGACCCCCACGAGGTGCTGCGGGTGCTCGCCGACCGCGGTGTGCACCACGTGCTCGTCGAGGGCGGCCCCACGCTCGCCGCTGCGTTCCTGAGCGCGGGACTCGTCGACGAGGTGCACGCCTACGTCGCGCCGGTCCTGCTCGGCTCGGGCCGCCCGGCGGTCGACGACCTCGGCATCACCACCGTCGGGTCCGCGCTCAGGCTCGTGACCCGCTCCGTCCTTCCCCTCGGCCCCGATGTGCTCATCGTGGCCACTCCCGAGCTCCAGGAGTCCTGATGTTCACCGGCATCATCGAAGAGATCGGCACCGTGGTTCGCATCGAGCACGGCGAGCGCACCGAGAACCACGACCCGGATGCGCGTGTCGTCGTGCGCGGACCGCTCGTGACGAGCGACGCGCGCCTGGGCGACTCGATCGCCGTCTCCGGCGTCTGCCTGACGGTGACCGACCTGCCGGGCGACGGCTCGTTCGGCGCCGACGTGATGCCCGAGTCGCTGCGGCGGACCGCGCTGGGCGACCTGGTCGTGGGGAGCGCCGTCAACCTCGAGCGCGCGCTGGCGGTCGGCGGCCGGTACGGCGGCCACGTCGTCCAGGGGCACGTCGACGGCGTGGGCACGATCCTGAGCCGCACCCCGGGTCCGCGCTGGGACGAGGTCGAGATCGGCCTGCAGCCGGAGCTCGCCAGGTACGTCGCGGAGAAGGGGTCGATCGCCGTCTCGGGCATCTCGCTCACGGTGACCCATGTGACCGACGAGTCGTTCGGCGTCTCGCTCATCCCGACGACGCTCGAGGCGACGACCCTGGGCACGCTCGTGCCCGGGGCACGGGTGAACATCGAGGTCGACGTGCTCGCCAAGTACACCGAGCGGCTGCTCGCGACGGCCGGGGGGCTGCGATGAGCACGGGCACGATCGAGGAGGCGCTGGACGCGCTGCGGGCCGGGCGCCCTGTCCTGGTCGCGGACTCGCCGGACCGTGAGAACGAGGCCGACGTCATCCTGGCCGCGCAGTCCGCGACGCCGGAGTGGATCGCCTGGACCATCCGTCACTCGTCGGGCTACCTGTGCGCGCCCATGCCTGCCGCTCGGGCCGACGCGCTCGACCTCCCGCTCATGGTCCCCAAGAGCCAGGACCCGCGCCGGACCGCGTACACGGTGACGGTCGACGCGGCGACGGGCGTGACCACGGGCATCTCGGCCGCGGACCGTGCCCGCACGCTGCACGTCCTGGCCGACCCGGCCTCGGGCCGCGGCGACCTCATCCGCCCCGGCCACGTGCTCCCGCTGCGCGCCGTCCCGGGTGGGGTGCTGCACCGCGCGGGACACACCGAGGCCGCCGTGGACCTGTGCCGGCTGGCCGGGCTCGAGCCCGTCGGGGCGATCGCGGAGCTGGTGAACGACGACGGCAGCATGACGCGGCTGCCGCAGGCGACGCGGCTCGCGGAGGCCGAAGGCCTCGTGCTCATCACGATCGAGGACCTCGTCGCCTGGCGGCGCGAGCACGACGACGAGGTGATCGCCGAGGCACCCGTGACCATGCAGCGCGTGCACGCGACGCACACGGCCTACCTGCCGACCAGGCACGGCGACTTCCGCATCCACGGCTACCGCGACCTGCGCACAGGCGACGAGCACGTCGCGCTCGTGCCGACGACGGGGCTCGCCGCGCACCCCGTCGTCCGCGTGCACTCCGAGTGCCTCACGGGCGACGCGTTCGGCTCCGCGCGGTGCGACTGCGGCCCGCAGCTCGACGCGGCGCTCGAGCTGGCGTCGGAGCAGGGGGGAGCGGTCGTCTACCTGCGAGGGCACGAGGGGCGCGGCATCGGGCTGCTCGCCAAGGTCGCGGCGTACGCGCTGCAGGACGAGGGGCGCGACACGGTCGAGGCCAACCTCGACCTCGGCTGGCCGGCCGACCGGCGCGAGTACGGCGCCGCCGCGGCGATCCTGCTCGACCTCGGAGTCACCCGCCTGAGCCTGCTCACGAACAACCCGGCCAAGGTCGCCGGCCTGCGCGCGCACGGGATCGAGGTCAGCGACGTGCACGGCCTGCTCGTCGGCCGCACGCCGCACAACGAGGCCTACCTGCGTACCAAGGCCACGTCGATGGGACACGTCCTGGACCTCGACGCGCGCGAGCCCATCCCCGTGATGCCGACGCGTGCCGCCCCGGCGGCACCCGGCACCGACACCACCGACCACGCATTCGAGAACCTGGAGGACCTGGCATGAGCGGCGCAGGAGCACCGACCCTGGACGTCGACGGGAGCGGCCTGCGGGTCGTCGTCGTGGCGGCGAGCTGGCACACGGTCGTGATGGACGGGCTGCTCGCGGGCGCGCGTCGCGCGCTCGCCGCGGCGAACGTCACCGACGTCACCGAGATCCGGGTGCCCGGCACGTTCGAGCTCCCCGTCGCGGCCCGCGCGGCCGCAGCCGGCGGTGCCGACGCGGTCGTGGCGCTCGGGGTCGTGATCCGCGGCGGCACCCCGCACTTCGAGTACGTGTGCCAGGCGGCGACGCTCGGTCTGACGGACGTCGCCGTGCAGACCGGAGTCCCCGTGGGCTTCGGCGTGCTGACCTGCGACAACGACGCGCAGGCGCTCGACCGCGCGGGCCTGCCGGGCTCGCACGAGGACAAGGGCGCCGAGGCCGCCGAGGCCGCCGTCGCCACGGTCGTCGCGCTGCGCGGACTCTGACGTGTTCAGCGACCTCTTCCACGCGACCCTGACCATCGCCGGGTACGACATCGCCTGGCGGGAGATCGTGGGGAACCTCTTCGGGCTCGGCTCCGCGATCGGTGGCATGCGGCGGCGCGTGTGGGCGTGGCCGGTCGGGATCGTGGGGAACGTGCTGCTCTTCACGGTCTTCCTGGGCAGCGTGTTCGACACACCGCAGAACAAGGACCTGTACGGCCAGGCAGGGCGTCAGATCTTCTTCATCGCGGTCTCCGTGTACGGCTGGGTGCGCTGGCGCCAGGCGCGTGAGAGCGGCCTCGCCAACGGTGATGCGAGCGCGCCCGCGGTCGTCCCGCGCTGGGCGGGCCGCAACGGCTGGATCCTGCTCGGGACGGTCGCGGTGCTCGGCACCGTCGTGTTCGCGCAGATCTTCGCCCGGATCGGGTCGTACGGGGCCTGGGCCGACGCGTGGATCTTCGTCGGCTCCTTCCTCGCGACGTACGGCATGGCGCGCGGCTGGATCGAGTTCTGGCTGATCTGGATCGCCGTCGACGCCGTCGGAGTGCCCCTGCTGTTCAACGCTGGCTACTACCCGTCGGCCATCCTCTACATGGTCTACGCCGGGGTGGTCGTCTGGGGCTTCGTCGTCTGGCTGAACGAGCGCGCCCGGCCCTCGGACGTGCACGGGCCTGTGCCCGAGCAGCCCCTACTGTTGGCCGAGTGAAGACTTTCGAGGCCCTGTTCGCCGAGCTCACCGAGAAGGCCGCGACCCGTCCGGAGGGTTCGGGCACCGTCGCCGAGCTGGACGCGGGCGTCCATGCCATCGGCAAGAAGATCGTCGAGGAGGCCGCCGAGGTCTGGATGGCGGCCGAGTTCGAGGGCAACGAGCGCACCGCCGAGGAGATCTCGCAGCTGCTCTACCACCTGCAGGTCCTCATGGTCGCGAACGGCCTGACGCTCGACGACGTCTACACCCATCTCTGAGAAGCGTCTCGGAGAACCACCGCTGAGAAGCACTCCCCAAGAGCACCTCTGAAAGCTCCGCTGAAAGGACCTCGCCGCGTGCTGAGGATTGCCGTCCCCAACAAGGGCTCCCTGTCCGAGCCCGCAGCCGCCATCCTCAAGGAGGCCGGCTACCGCCAGCGTCGCGACAGCCGCGAGCTGGTGCTGCCCGACCCGGACAACGACGTCGAGTTCTTCTTCCTGCGCCCGCGGGACATCGCGGTGTACGTCGGCGCCGGCACGGTGGACGTCGGCATCACCGGCCGCGACCTGATGCTCGACTCCGAGTCGGACGCCGTCGAGCACCTGTCGCTCGGCTTCGCTCGCTCGACGTTCCGGTGGGCGACGACCGCAGGTGAGATGTCGGACGTCGCGCAGGTCGCCGGTCACCGCATCGCGACCAGCTACCCGGTCCTCGTCGCGTCCTACCTGCGCGAGCTCGGGATCGAGCCCGCCGGTGTCGTCCGGCTGGACGGCGCGGTCGAGACCGCGATCCGCCTGGGCGTCGCCGACGTCATCGCGGACGTCGTCGAGACGGGAACCACGCTGCGCGCCGCGGGTCTGGAGATCTTCGGGGAGCCCATCCTGAAGTCCGAGGCCGTGCTCGTGCGGCGCTCCGACGTCGACGTGCCCAGCGGGCTCGACGTGCTCACCCGCCGGCTCCAGGGCGTGCTCACGGCGCAGCAGTACGTGCTCATGGACTACGACGTGCCGACCGAGCTCGTCGAGCAGGCGGTCGCGATCACCCCCGGGCTCGAGTCGCCGACCGTCAGCCCGTTGCACAACGGCGACTGGTCCGCGGTCCGGGCGATGGTCCGCCGCGAGCAGACCAACCAGGTGATGGACGCGCTGTACGACGTCGGCGCTCGCGCCATCCTCGTCACCTCGATCCACGCGTGCCGACTCTGAGCACCGCCGTGGATCAGCGCCACGCCCCGTTCCGGCCGCACCTGGCCCGGATCGTGACGCTGACCGCGGCGGTCGTCGTGATCGCCGGCACGATCGCCGTCATCGTCTCGATCCCACAGCTCGGGCCCGCCGACCAGGTGGGTTTCGCGATCATCGGGCTGCTCATCGTGTGGTTCTGCTGGCGCCAGGCGTCGGTCGCGGCGATCCCGTCGGACGACGGGCTCGTGGTGCGCAACCTGATGATCACCACCCGGGTCGACTGGGCGCAGATCGTCTCGGTGCGCTTCGGGTCGGGACGGCCGTGGGTCCAGCTCGACCTCGACGACGGCGACACGCTCGCGGTGATGGGCATCCAGCGCGCCGACGGCGAGCGGGCCACGGCGGAGGCGCAGCGGCTCGCGACGCTCGTCGCGCTGCACACGGCGACCGACCGCGACGACTGACCTCGACGTCCACCGCGTGTTCCCGCCCACCCCTTTCGGGCGAACCGCCGGGCGGCGCCTCAGTCGTGATCGCCGACCTGCCGATGACCCATTCGAGCCACTCCTGACCTGACGAAGGACGCCCAGTGACACACCAGCGCCCCGCACGCCCGAGCGCACCCTTCCTCGGGCGACGCCGCGTCGCATCCGCCTTCGCGGTGATCGGTCTCGTCCTCGCGGTCGCCGTCGTGGCGCCCCAGGCCGCCTCCGCCGCGACGACGAGCACCGGGTACCGGTGCACGATCGTCGGGACCTCGAAGGCCGACCACATCAAGGGCACCAAGAAGCGGGACGTCATCTGCGGTCTCGGCGGGAACGACGTGATCGACGGGGGCGGCGGGAACGACGTCATCGACGGCGGCTCGGGCAACGACCGGATCGTCGGCGGCACGGGGAACGACACCCTCATCGGCGGCTCCGGGAACGACAGGCTCTACGGC
>JBCECL010000026.1:6167-20956 GCA_039207135.1 Brevundimonas sp. | reverse complement strand
CGGCGGCTCCGGGAACGACAGGCTCTACGGCAGCTCCGGCAGCGACAAGCTGTACGGCAGCTCCGGCAACGACAAGCTGTACGGCAGCTCGGGCTCCGACAGGATCTCGGGCGGTACCGGTTCGGACACGGTCTCGGGCGGCGACGGCACCGACACGCTGTCGGGCGGCGACGGCACCGACACGATCACGGGCGGTACGGGCAACGACGTCGTGGACGGTGACGCCGGGCAGGACGTCGTGCGCGGCGACTCCGGCAACGACGTGGTCAAGGGCGACTCGGGCAACGACAAGCTCTCCGGCGGCACCGGAGCCGACCGTGTCTCCGGTGGCGATGGCGCGGACAGCGTGGCGGGCGGCTCGGGCAACGACAACCTGGCGGGCGGAGCCGGCCACGACAAGCTCTACGGCAACGAGGGCAACGACGACCTCGACGGTGGCTCGTCGTCGGACACCATCGACGGCGGCGACGGCACGAACTGGTGCGTCATCGACAGCCAGGACGCGCGGACGAGGTGCGTCTACGACCGCACGGCGCCGAAGGTGGCATCAGCGGCGTTCAGCGAGGCGGCAGTCGACGTCTCGACAGCGGCAGCGCCGGTCGACGTGACGGTGAGCCTCACGGACGACACCGGTCTCGTGCAGGTGCAGGCGTACCTCATGTCAGCCGACAACATGTCTCAGCCGGTCACCATCCCGTTCATGACCCGCGTCAGCGGCACGCCGCGCGACGCCACGTACCGGGACACGATCTCGGTCCCGCGCTGGATCCCCGCCGGCACCTATCACCTGGCGGTCGACGCCATCGACCGGGTCGGCCACGAGACGTGGGTCCATCTCACCGACACCGTCCTGCGCGTCTCCGACACCGCGGTCGATCTCGCACACCCGACGATGTCGTCGCTGTCCTCGCCGGCCAAGGCCACGACGGTCGACGTCCGCAAGGCGGCAGCGACGGTACCCGTGCGGGTCACGGTCTCCGACGGCGTCAGTGGCGTCGCCGAGGTGCGCGCGTGCGCGTCCTACCCGGTCCCGAGCGAGCTCGACGACGCGAGCCTGACCTACGTCAGCGACGACTGCGCGACGCTCTCCCTGGCGTCAGGGAGCGCGAAGGCGGGCACCTACTCCGGCGGCATGACGATCCCGAAGGGCTCGGTCGGCGGCGACTGGAACGTGCGGTTCGTCGTGGCCGACCGGGCGGGCAACTCCTGGTCCTACATGGGCCCCGACGAGTGGGCTCAGAGCTGCGCCGAGCAGGTGGGGACGGTGAACGAGTGCTGGGCCTCGCCGATCCCTGGTCGCGGAGGACGGTTCACCGTGCTCGGCGCGAGCGACAACCACGCACCGGTCCTGGTCAGCAACTCGATCACGCCGACGACGGTCGACACGCTCCCGCGGGCCGCGACCGTCGAGGTGTCGGCGCGGATCACCGACGTCGAGGGCGTCACGGGAGCCTCGGTCGTGCTGCTGGCTCCGCAGACCGGCGAGGGCTGGACCAACGGCGCGTTCGCCTCGATGACGCTGAGCAGCGGCACGGCTCAGGACGGCATCTGGACCGGAACGATCGAGCTGCCGCAGGGCACCCCACCCGGTGACTACTACCTGCAGCTCAGCGTGCACGACCTCACGCACCAGCGGCAGTACCAGTCGCCGGACTCGTACGCGTACGGCTGGGGGCTCAACCAGCCGCTCCCGGGCGCGGGCAAGGTCACCGTCGTGGACAGCGAGCCGCCCGCCTGACGCCGGCCGGACGGCACGCTGCGGTGTGCCGTCACGCTCAGCCGCTCAGCCGCTCAGCCGAGCAGCCCGGCTGCGTGCACGCCCGCGACCCCGGCCGCGAGGAACGACGCGGGATCTTGCTCGAGGCCGCGGCCCATGGTGGACAGCCGAACGGGACTCGCGGCCAGGGCCGTGCGGAGCTCGGACCCGGCCGGGACGTCGACGAGCCGGTGCAGGTGCCCGAGGTAGCCGACCTGCTCCGAGATCTTGTCGTTGAGCGCTTCGAGAGGGCCGTCGTACACGGGCACCGGCACGTCCGCGGGCCGCATCGCGACACGGCCGTAGGCGGTCAGCGAGTGGTGCGAGACGCCGAGGTGCCGCTCGCGCTCGTCGGCCCCCGAGACGCGCAGCGAGGCGACAGGGCGCCCGCGCAGCACGACCGCGGCGTTGATCGCCTCGCCGGCGGCGATGCCGGAGAAACCGAACTGCGTCCCGGTCCCGAGATTGCCGGGACCCTGCGCGACGATCGCGACGTCGGCGCCGACGACGTGCTTGGCGGCGAGCAGGCCCGTGTGCACGGTCACCGCCTCGAGGTCCCCGCCGAACGCCTGTCCCGTCGTGATGCACGACTCGATCCAGCCGGCGTCACGCAGCCCGGCGATGGTGCGCGAGAACCACGCGGGCAGCGCGCCCCCGTCCGTCATCACGTACGCGACCTTCAGGGGCCGGCTCGCGGCGAGCCGGACGCCGGCGATGATCGCCGGCACGGCCGAGTGCAGGTCCGCGACGACGACGGGCATCCCGCGCAGGTCGTCTGCGTCTCGCAGCGCGTCGTGGTGCTCCGACTCCTGGTCGTCGACGCCGAGGACCATCGTCTGCAGCGGCGTGTACCGCGCCTTGACGAGGTGGCCCGGCCCGTCGGGCGCATCGACGGGCAGGCGCCCGCCGAGCGCGACGACCATGGCGTACCCGCCCGTCCCGAGCCCTCGCGCGAGCGCGGAGACGTTCAGCAGCACGCGATCGCCCGCGGCGACGTCCCCGACGAGCTCCGGGTAGGCGAGCGCCTTGACGTGCGACGGGAGCGAAGGGTCGGACCAGGGGGAGTCGAGCGCGACCCTCAGCTCGGTGGCACCGGGCCAGGTCGCTCCGACGGACTCGACGACACCCGCACGCCACGTGATCACCGCACCACGCTACCGGCCACTACGGTGGTGCCCGATGGCCACCACGCCCGCAGCCGCCGAGCGCCTGCTCAATCTCGTCATCGCCCTGGTGAACACACCCGGTCGGATGACGAAGGAGCAGGTGCGCACAACCGTCGCCGGTTACGGCGAGGCGCCCTCCGACGAGGCGTTCGAGCGGATGTTCGAGCGCGACAAGGACACGCTGCGCGACCTGGGTGTGCCCGTCCTCACCGTCACGGATGCCAGTCATGGCGACGACTTCGGCTACCGCATCGACCTCGACACCTATGCACTGGCGCCCATCGACCTCACGGCCGCTGAGCTCGGTGTGCTGACCATGGCCGCCGAGCTGTGGCAGGACCGCTCGCTGCGCGCCGACTCGACGCGCGCCCTGACCAAGCTGCGGGCCGTCGGGCAGGCGCCCGGCTCGACCGACCTGGTCGCCGGGCTCACGCCGCGCGTGCGCGACGGCGGGGGAGCGTTCGCCCCGCTCGTCGACGCCGTGCAGGCGCGCCAGGCCGTGCGGTTCACGTATCGCGCCGCGACGACGGGCGAGGTGCGCGAGCGCGTCGTCGAGCCGTGGAAGCTGCTCGCTCGCCGCGGCGGCTGGGTGCTCGTCGGGCGCGACCGCGACCGCGGCGCGAGCCGCTCGTTCCGGCTGAGCCGCATCGAGGGCACCGTGCGCAAGGTCGGCGCGGCGGGCGCGTGGGCGCCACCGTCGGACGAGGAGCTCGCCGACGCCCTGTCGACCTGGGACAGCGGCACGCAGGGCGTCGCGACGCTCGCCATCCTCCCGGAGCGTGCCTCGGCGCTGCGGACGCGGCACGTCGGCCATGCACCGGGCCTCGAACCGGTCGCGCCCGTCCCTGGTCGCGATGTCGTGCAGGTGCCGTACCGCGCGCAGTGGGAGCTGGCCGAGGAGGTCGTCGGGTACGGCGACGCCGTGCTGGTGCTCGAGCCCGCGTCGCTGCGCGAGGTCGTGCTGTCCCTGCTGCGGACGGCGGCCGCGCTCGACTCGAAGGAGCCCACCCGTGGCTGACCGCGCGAGTGACCGGCTGCTGCGGCTGCTCGGCATGATCGCCTACCTCGACCGCCACGAGGGGGTTCCTGTCGAGGAGGTCGCCGCGCACTTCGACGTGACGGCGGCGCAGGTCATGCAGGACGTCGAGCTGCTGTGGGTCACCGGCACGCCCGGCTACCTGCCGTACGACCTGATCGACTTCGACGCCTCGTCGTACGAGCAGGGCGTGCTGCGCCTGACCGAGGGGCGGGGGATGACTCGCCCGCTGCGCCTCGGCGCGCGCGAGGCCGTGTCGCTCGTCGCCGCGCTCCGGGCGCTCGACGACGCACTCGGACCGGCGCTCGACGACGAGCGTGCCGCCGTCCTGCGATCGGCGCTGGCCAAGCTGACGGCCGCGACCGGTGAGGCGGCGAGCGCCGTCGACGTCGCGCTGGCCGCCGCAGGCACGCCCGCGGTCACCTCGGCCATCGCCACGGCGCTGCGGGACGGGCTGCGGCTGCACATCCGCTACGTCAACGCGTCCGACGTGGCGACCGAGCGCGACGTCGACCCGATCCGGCTGGTCGCCGACGACGAGCAGTCCTACCTGCTCGCGTGGTGCCGCGCGGTCGACGGCGAGCGGCTGTTCCGGGTCGACCGCGTCCTCGACGCCGTGGTCCTGCACGAGGCGGTCGAGGAGCACGACGTCGCGCGCGACGCCGACACGTTCGCGCCGTCGCCGACGGCGGACCTCGTGACGCTGCACCTCGCGAGCAGGGCACGCTGGGTCGCCGAGGTCACGCCCGTGGAGGCGATCCGGAACCACCCGGACGGCTCGTTCGAGGTCGACGTGCGCGTCGTGAACCGCGACTGGCTGCAGCACCTGCTGCTCCAGGTGGCCGGGTCGGTGCTCGAGATCCGTCCGCCCGAGGTGGCGACCGACGCCGCCAGCGCGGCGCGTGCGGCACTCGACGCGTACGAGAGGCTGGCCGGCCGATGATCTGGTTCGTCGTGTGGACCCTCCTGGTCGTCGGCGCGCTCGCGCTGTTCTTCGTGCTGCTGCGCCGGCTCTGGCGCCAGGCCGTCGAGCTCGCTCGTCAGCTGGCCGTCGCGTCCGACGTGGTGGCGCAGCTGGCTGAGCAGGTCGAGGCGCTCCGCAAGGCCGCCGAGCGCGATCCCGTCCGGCCGACGCTGTTCGACGACCCCGACATCGCGGTGCGGCGGTACGTCGAGGTCAAGGCCGCGGCGGATGCACGTCGGGAGAAGCGTGCTGGTCGCCTCGCACGGACGATCGACGGCTGGCGCACGTACTGGACCTGACCCGCCCGAGCTGACCCGCCCGACCCGACACGCCGAACCCGACACACGAACCTCACGCGCCGTGCACGCGGACCGATGTGCCTCACCACCGCGGCGGAGAGTTACGATCGTCGGTGGTCGTGGAGTCTCGCGGCCACCACACCCGAGGGAGTACGACCGTGCGAATCCTGAGCCACCCGGCCACACTCGTCTTCTTGCTGCTCCTCGTGGTGGTGCTGTTCGGCTACAAGCGCCTGCCCGACGTCGCCAAGAGCGTCGGCCAGTCGATGAAGATCTTCAAGTCCGAGATGAAGACGCTGAACGACGACCCGGCGACGCCGCCCGCACCCGACGTGACCGCCCAGAACACCACGTCCGGTGACGCGAGCGCCCCGCGCAACCCCGCGTCGGCCGCTCCCGCCACGCCCGGAGTCCCCGCCGTCGATCCCGTCGTGATCGACAAGCCCGCAGCGCCGCCGACGGCCTGAGCGCGCCGTCAGCTCCGCACACCTGCCCACCACCGACCCGAGCGTGCCCACAGACCGCCGCCCCCGCGACGGCCGGATGCCGTTGCGGGGCCACCTGGTCGAGCTGCGCCGCCGCGTCGTGCTCTCCGCGCTCGGCATCCTCGTGGGTGCTGTCGTCGGCTGGTTCTTCTACGACCCCGTGTTCGCGGCGCTGCAGCGCCCCATCCTGCAGGCGGCCGAGGCGCGCGACGCCGTCGTCTCGATCAACTTCGCGGGGCTCGCGACGGCGATCGACATGCAGGTCAAGGTGTCCTTCTTCCTCGGCGTGCTCATCTCGAGCCCGTGGTGGCTCTACCAGCTCTGGGCGTTCATCAACCCCGGGCTGAACCGCACCGAGCGGGTGCGCACGTACGGCTTCCTCGGCGCCGCCATCCCGATGTTCCTGGCCGGGGCTGCGTTCGCCGCGCTCGTGCTGCCGAACGCGGTGCGTGTGCTGACCGAGTTCACGCCGAAGGGTGCGACCAACCTCATCGACGCGCAGACCTACCTGAGCTTCGTGATGCGCTTCGTGCTCGCGTTCGGGGTCGCGTTCCTGCTCCCCGTCGTCATGGTGTCGCTGACGTTGGCCGGCGTGGTCCGCGCACGCACCTGGGCGCGCGGCTGGCGCTGGGCCGTGCTGCTCTCGTTCACGTTCGCCGCGGTGATGACCCCCACGCCGGACATCTTGTCGATGGTCCTGCTCGCGCTGCCCATCTGCGGCCTCTACTTCCTCGCGCTGGGCATCGGCATGCTGCACGACCGGCGCGTCGAACGGCGCAGCACGGCGCAGGAGCTGGGACTGTGACGAGCCACGTCGGCGTGGTCGTCAACCCGACGGCAGGCAAGGGCCGAGGCGCCCGGGTCGGGCGCGAGGTGCACGAGGCGCTGCGCGCCAGGGGGCACGTGGTCGACGACCTCTCGGGCCCGACGCTCGAGCGGGCGACCGATCGCGCCCGGGCTGCAGCGCTGGAGGGTCTCGACGCCCTCGTCGTCGTCGGCGGCGACGGCGTCGTGCACCTGGGCGTGAACGTCGTGGCCGGCACCGGCGTGCCGCTCGGCATCGTCGCCGCGGGCACGGGCAACGACATCGCTCGTTCGCTCGGGCTGCCCAAGGGCGACGTGGCGGCTGCGGTCGACGCGATCGAGCGCGGGCTGCACGACGGGCCGCGCCGGGTCGACGCCGTGCGGGCCGGGACGCCGGGCTCGGCGGCGCGCGAGTGGTTCGTGGGCGTGCTCTCCTGCGGCATCGACGCGGCGATCAACGCCCGAGCGAACGAGATGACGTGGCCGCGCGGATCGGCCCGCTACGTACGCGCTCTGGTCGCGGAGCTGTCGTCCTTCGAGCCGTACGGCTTCCGGGTGACGCTCGACGACGGCGTCTGGGAGCAGGCCGGGACGCTCGTCGCCGCGGCGAACGTGCCGTGGATCGGCGGGGGGCTGAAGATCGCGCCCGACGCGCTGATGGACGACGGGCTGCTCGACGTGGTGCTCGCTGGGCCGTTCACCAAGCCGGCGGTCGTCAGGATCTTCCCCGGGATCTACCAGGGCAAGCACCTCGGCCACCCGGCCGTCGAGGTCCGGCGCTCGCGTTCGGTGCTCATCGAGCCGCTCGCGACGAACGGCCCGCACCCGCCCGTCGCGTTCGCCGACGGGGAGCGGATCGGCCCGCTTCCGCTGCTCGCAGAAGTCGTCCCCGGCGCGCTGTCGGTGCTCTGCTGAGTTTCCGGCCCCGACGTGCCTAGGGTGGGCGCGTGCCGTCCCGTTCTCGTCGGTCCCGCCCGTCCACCGCGGCTTCGTCGTCGGCCCCGTCGGCCCGTCCGGCGCAGCACGAACCGTCGCCCGCCGAGCGCTACGCCGCCGCGCGTCGCCGTGCCGCGATCGAGCGCAGCGAGCTCGGCCAGTTCCGCGAGCAGCTGGGGTTCCCGCTCGACGACTTCCAGCTCGACGCCTGCGAGGCGCTCGAGCGGGGGAGCGGCGTGCTGGTCGCAGCTCCGACGGGCGCCGGCAAGACGGTCGTCGGCGAGTTCGCCGTGCACCTCGCGCTCGCCGCGGGCCGCAAGGCGTTCTACACGACGCCCATCAAGGCGCTGTCGAACCAGAAGTACGGGGACCTGGTCCGCCGGTACGGCCCCGAGCGCGTCGGGCTGCTGACCGGCGACACGACCATCAACGGCGACGCACCCGTGGTCGTGATGACCACCGAGGTGCTCCGCAACATGCTGTACGCGAGCTCGCCGGCCCTGGGCGGCCTCGGCTTCGTCGTCATGGACGAGGTGCACTACCTCGCCGACCGCTTCCGCGGACCCGTGTGGGAAGAGGTGATCATCCACCTGCCCGACGACGTGCAGCTCGTGTCGCTGTCCGCCACCGTGTCCAACGCCGAGGAGTTCGGCGACTGGCTCGCGACCGTGCGTGGAGACACCGAGGTCGTCGTGAGCGAGCACCGACCGGTCCCGCTCGGCCAGCACGTTCTTGTACGTGACGACCTCCTCGAGCTGTACGCCGGGCACGTCGACCCCACCGACCCGGGCGTCGACCCGCCGATCAACCCCGACCTGCAGGCGCTCCTGCGGCGTCGGATGCCCGACGACCAGCGCGGAGCGGGCGACCGCGGCTACCGCGGCCGTGGTGGCGGCAGACCGGGTGCCGGCCGTCCCACGCGGCCGGCGGGACGCCCCACCCCGCGGTTCGCCGTGGTCGACGTCCTCGACCGCGAGGGGCTGCTCCCCGCCATCGTGTTCATCTTCTCGCGGGCCGGGTGCGAGGGCGCCGTCCAGCAGTGCCTCGCGGCCGGCGTGCGGCTCACGACGCCCGCCGAGCAGGCGCAGATCCGCATGATCGTCGAGGAGCGCTCGGCGGCGATCCCGCCGGAGGACCTCGACGTCCTCGGCTACTGGGACATCGCCGAGGCGCTCTCGCGGGGCATCGCCGCCCACCACGCCGGCATGCTCCCGCTGTTCAAGGAGACCGTCGAGGACCTGTTCTCGCGCGGCCTGGTGAAGGTCGTCTTCGCCACCGAGACGCTCGCGCTCGGCATCAACATGCCCGCGCGCTCGGTCGTGCTCGAGAAGCTCGTGAAGTGGGACGGGTCGAGCCACGTCGACGTGACGCCGGGGGAGTACACCCAGCTCACGGGGCGAGCGGGCCGACGAGGCATCGACACCGAGGGCCACGCGGTCGTGCTCGCGCACCCGGGTCTCGACCCCGTCCAGCTCGCCGGGCTCGCGTCCAGGCGCCTGTACCCGCTGAGGTCGAGCTTCCGGCCGACGTACAACATGGCGGCGAACCTCGTCGCGCAGGTCGGTCGCGAGCGGTCGCGCGAGGTGCTCGAGACGTCGTTCGCGCAGTTCCAGGCCGACCGCGGCGTCGTCGGGCTGGCGCGGCAGGCGCAGTCGCACGCTGAGGCGCTCGAGGGCTACGCGCAGGCGATGCACTGCCACCTGGGCGACTTCGCCGAGTACATGGACATCCGGCGCGAGATCGCCACGCGTGAGCGAGACGCGTCGAAGGCGGGCGCCGCCGCCCGACGAGCCGAGGTCGCCCGCACCATCGAGGGCCTGCACGCGGGCGACGTGCTGGAGGTTCCTTTCGGGCGACGACCCAGCCACGTCGTCGTGATCGACCCCGGCGGCAAGCCGGGCTTCGACGGTCCCAAGCCGACCGTGCTCACGCTCGACCGCCAGGTGCGCAAGCTCACGGTAGCCGACGTCGGATCGGGTGCGCGGACTGTCGGCGCGGTCCGGCTGCCGAAGGGCTTCAACGCCCGCGTCCCGGCGTCGCGGCGAGACCTCGCGGCGATCCTGCGCGTCGCCGTGGCCGACCTCGAGACACCGCAGCGCGGGCCCTCGCGGGCCACGCGCAAGTCCGCGGCGCACGAGGACGAGCAGATCGCGCTGCTTCGGCGACGACTCCGGCAGCACCCGTGCCACGCGTGCCCCGACCGCGACGAGCACGCGCGGTGGGCGGAGCGGTGGTCGCGCCTGAAGTCCGAGCACGACGCGCTCGTCGGCCGGATCACGGGACGCACGGGCTCGATCGCCGCCGTGTTCGACCGCATCTGCGACGTCCTGGTGCGCCTCGGCTACCTCAGCGCCGCGGACGGAGCGCTCGAGGTGACCGACGACGGGCGGTGGCTGCGCCGGCTGTACGCCGAGAACGACCTGCTGCTCGCGCAGTGCGTGCGCAGCGGTGCGTGGGACGAGCTCGACGCGGCCGGGCTCGCCGCGGCGGTCTCCACGCTCGTCTTCCGGTCGCGACGCGACGAGAACGCCGAGCCGCGGGTGCCCGGGGGGCCCGACGGCCGGCTCGGTCGGGCACTGGACGCCACCGTGCGCGCGTGGTCGGAGCTCGACGACCTCGAGTCGGCCCACCGCATCGAGGCGACCACCCCGTTGGACATGGGGCTCGTCGAGTCCGTGCACCGCTGGGCCTCGGGGCGCAGCCTCGACGCCGTGCTGCGCGGCAGCGAGCTCAGCGCGGGGGACTTCGTGCGCTGGTGCAAGCAGGTCATCGACGTCCTGGGGCAGCTGTCGCAGTCGGCACCCACGGCACGCATGCGCACGACCGCTGACCGTGCCGTGGAGGCTCTGCGTCGCGGGGTCGTCGCGTACTCGTCCGTGTGAGCGGCCGGCTCGGCACGAGCGTCACGTACGGCTGGCGGTGAACGTCACGTACGCCCGCGTGTGAGCTCGGGCGTGCCAACCCCTATCGTGAGCCGGTGAGCTCCACCCTGTACCGGCACGGCGTCGTGCACACCTCCGCTGACCCCTTCGCCGAGGCGGTGCTCGTCGAGGACGGCGTCGTCGCCTGGCTGGGCTCGGACGACACCGCAGACGGTTTCGCCGACCGCGCGGACGAGGTCGTCGATCTCGAGGGTGCGCTGGTCACGCCGGGATTCGTCGACGCGCACGTGCACGTGCTGGAGACCGGCCTGGCGCTCGAGAGCATCGACCTGTCCAGGGGCGGAGGAGTGCACTCGCTCGCGGACGCGCTTGCGGCGGTGGCCCGTGCGGCCGCGACCCGTGCAGACCACGACGGGCCGATCCTCGGCTTCGGCTGGGACGAGCTCGACTGGCCGGAGGGGCGCCCGCCGACGAGCGCCGAGGTCGACGCGGCCGCGCACGGTGCCCCGGTCTACCTCGCGCGGGTCGACGTGCACTCGGCCGTCGTCTCGACGTCTCTCGCCGCGTCCTCGGGCGCCGAGCGTGCCGACGGCTGGTCCGCCGACGGACGCGTGGAGCGCGACGCGCACCACGTGGCACGAGAGGCCGCACGGTCCGTGTCGGCCGTGCGCAGGACCCAGCTGTACGAACGCGCGCTCGCGCACGCGGCGGCCGGTGGGATCGTGTCCGTCCACGAGCACAGCGCTCCGTCGATCGACACGCGGGAAGGCCTTCGCGAGCTCCTCGACCTGACCCGCGACGCCGCGGGCGGCCGACCGCACCTCGTCGCGTATCGCGGCGAGCTGTGCGTGACGGTCGACGACGCCCGCGAGCTCCTCGCTGCCATCCCCGAGCTCACGGGGATCGGCGGCGACCTCAACGTGGACGGATCGATCGGCTCCCGCACGGCTGCGCTGCGCTCGTCGTACTCGGACGCCCCCGGCGCGCACGGCAACCTGTACCTGGCCGCCGAGCAGATCTGCAACCACATCACCGCCGTCTCGCGCGCCGGCCTGCAGTCCGGGTTCCACGTCATCGGCGACGCCGCGATGGACGAGGTGCTGATCGGGCTGCGCGCAGCCGTCGACGTCGACGGCGCCGCCGCGCTGGCCCGTACGGGGCTGCGGCTGGAGCACGCCGAGATGGTCGATGCGCCGACCCTGGCGGCACTCGTCCTGCTGGGTGTGCGGCTCAGCGTCCAGCCCGCGTTCGACGCCGCCTGGGGCGGCGCTGGCGGCATGTACGCCGCGCGTCTGGGCGCAGGGCGGGCGGCAGCGCTCAACCCGTTCGCGGACCTGGCCGGGGCGGGCGTCCCGCTCGCGTTCGGCTCCGACTCGCCGGTGACCGCGCTCGACCCGTGGGCGGGAGTGCGCGCGGCCGCGTTCCACCACGAGCCCGAGCAGCGGATCAGTGCCCGCGCGGCGTTCCGCGCCCACTCCCGCGGCGGTTGGCGCCTGGCTGGGCACGACCACGTGGGCGAGCTCCGGCTCGGTTCTCCCGCGCACCTCGCGGTCTGGGAGTGCGACGAGCTCGTCGTGCAGGCACCCGACGGCCGGCTCTCCGCCTGGAGCCCCGATGCGCGGTCCGGAATCCCGTTGCTCCCCGACCTGTCCCCGGGAGCCGTGCCGCCGCGCTGCCTGCGCACCGTCCGCGACGGTCACGTCATCTTCGACGCCCTGGGCTGAACGGGTGAAAGCGTGCGCCGCCGCACCGTGGCGTCGCCCCGGCATCGGCGACACGCGCGACGACACGCCGAGCCTGATGGCGCAGATCGGTGCGAACCGGACCCCGTGACCTGCAAGGAGTCCTCTGACCTGCGCCGACGCGCTCTTGACACCGATGTGGATCCCGGTAGGTTTCCCATGACCCACCACCGCGGACCCGTCGACGACGACGTCCGGGGCTTCTCGCGAGAGACCTGGCGGTGGATCTCGGGGCTCCGACCGGGCCCGCGCGTTCAGTAGACAACGGTCCGCCCTCCGCGGCACCGGTACGAAGGACGTGCGGGCCGGTCGGTCGAGATCATCGGGACTGGCGGCGCGCAGATCTGCCCTGCGACTGTCGTACGCTGACGCGGTGCCCGCCGCAGAACCCGCCCGATGGTGGACGCTCGTACTCGCCGTCGCGGGCGGCTACCTCACGCGACTCGCGTTCCCCGCACCCGGCTGGTGGGGCGCAGCATTCCTCGGGATGGCGCTGCTGTACCTGGCGATGCGACGCGACAGCGCACGCTGGAACGCCCTCGTCGGCCTCGCCTTCGGGCTCGCGTTCTTCACGCCGCTGATCCCGTGGACCGGCGACGCCGTCGGGATCGTGCCGTGGTTCGCCCTGAGCATCCTCGAGGCGCTGTACCTGGCGGCTTTCGGGGCCGGCTGGAGCTGGGCGCGACGCGGGGCAGCGGTCTGGCGTTCGGGTGCCTGGCAGGTCGTCGTCTTCACGCTGCTGTGGGTCGCGACCGAGGAGCTGCGCACCTTCTGGCCCTTCGGCGGGTTCCCGTGGGGCCGCCTCGCGTTCTCGCAGGCCGACTCGCCGGTGGCGGCCTTCGCCTCGTGGGGAGGCGTCCCGCTCGTGAGCGGCCTCGTCGCGGCAGCCGGCGTCCTGCTGGCGCAGGCGGTGCTGGCGGCGCGCCACGTGCGGGTCCTGCGGACCGTGGCGAGCGTCGGCCTCGCCGTCGCCATCGCGCTGCTGGGTCTCGCCGTCCCGCTCGACACCCAGGCGCAGGCCGGAACCCTGCGGGTCGGCGCGGTGCAGGGCAACGTGCCCGGCACCGGGCTCGACGCGTTCGGACAACGCGCCGCGGTGCTCGACAACCATCTCGAGGGCACGTACGCGCTGCTCGACCAGGTCGAGCCGGGCGAGCTGGACCTCGTGCTGTGGCCCGAGAACGGCACGGACATCGACCCGCAGGTGGACAAGCCCACCGCGAAGGCGATCGACGACGCCGCCAAGGCCGTCGGCGCGCCGATGCTCGTCGGGACGGTCGTCTACCCGCCTAGTGGCGGTCGGTACAACACTGCAGTCTTGTGGGAGCCCGGACAAGGCGTGGTTGCGACCTACACGAAGCAACACCCCGCGCCGTTCGCCGAGTACATCCCGATGCGTCCGATCGCAAGGGTCTTCTCGTCTGCGGTCGACCGCGTGAGCCGTGACATGATCCCGGGTGACCGACCCGGCTACATCCCGCTGGAGTCGGAACGGCTCGGGCGCACCGTCGGCATCGGCGACGTGATCTGCTTCGAGGTCGCTTACGACGCACTGGTGCGCGACGCAGTCCGCGCCGGGGGAGAGGTGCTGGTGGTGCAGACCAACAACGCGACGTTCGGCATGTCCGACGAGTCGACCCAGCAGCTCGCGATGTCACGCATCCGCGCGATCGAGCACGGCCGCGCGACCGTCCAGATCTCGACCGTCGGCGTCAGCGCCGTGATCGCACCCAACGGGGCGGTGTCGCAGCAGACCGGGCTGTTCACGGCCGAGCAGATGGTCGCCACGCTGCCGCTGCGCACCTCGCTCACGCCGGCCACCCGGATGGGGAGCTGGCCCGCGTGGATCGTCGATGCCCTCGCGGTCGCTGCGGTCGTCGCGGGAGCGGTCGGAGCCTCGCGGATCCGCCGCGACGAACGGCCGGTCGCCGCATGAGCGCGCGTACGCTCGTCGTCGTCCCGACGTACAACGAGCTCGAGTCCATTCCCGGCGCGCTCGCTCGCCTCGCCGAGCACGTGCCCGACGCGCACGTCCTCGTGGTCGACGACGGCTCGCCCGACGGCACCGGCGCGCTCGTCGAGAAGATCGCCGCCGACGACTCCGGCCCGCGAGAGATCCACGTGCTGCACCGCAGCGGCAAGCAGGGTCTGGGAACCGCCTACGTGGCCGGGTTCCGCTGGGCCCTCGAGCGCGACTACGAGGTCATCTGCGAGATGGACGCGGACGGCTCGCACCGCGCGCAGGACCTGCCCTTGCTCCTCGCCGCGCTCGACGACGCCGACCTCGTGCTCGGCTCGCGCTGGGTCCCGGGCGGGTCGGTCGTGAACTGGCCCAAGAACCGTGAGTTCCTGTCGCGCGGCGCCAACACCTACACGCGGATCATGCTCGGCATCCCGCTCCGCGACGCCACCGGCGGGTTCCGCGCCTACCGGGCCGACCTGCTGCGCAGCTTGCCGCTGGGCGAGGTCCAGTCGCAGGGCTACTGCTTCCAGGTGGACATGTCCTGGCGCTCGGTGCGTGCTGGCGCCCGCACGCGCGAGGTGCCGATCACGTTCGTCGAGCGCACGGCGGGTGCCTCCAAGATGAGCCGGTCGATCATCATCGAGGCACTCGTCTCGGTCACGCGGTGGGGAATAGCAGAACGCTCCCGCCAGGTGGCGGGAGCGTTCCGGGGTCTTGCTCACCGACGCTAGGCGTCGGCGGTACGGCTACTCAGGC
>JBCECL010000026.1:4830-6067 GCA_039207135.1 Brevundimonas sp. | reverse complement strand
GCGCTGCGTCTACTCAGGCGCTGCGGCGCAGCTTGCCCGAGCGGAGCAGGTCGAGGCGCTCGTCGAGCAGCTCCTGGAGCTCACCGATCGTGCGGCGCTCGAGCAGCATGTCCCAGTGGGTGCGCGGCGGCTTGCCGGCCTTCACCTCGGGACGCGACGCGTCGCGCAGCAGCGCCTCTGCACCGCAACGGCACTCCCACACCACCGGGACGTCGGCCTCGACCGAGAACGGCAGGATGATCGTGTGCCCGTTGGGGCAGTCGTAGTGGGCCTGGAGACGGGGGGCGAAGTCGACGCCATCCTCCGACTCCATGCTCTGGGACCCGATGCGCATGCCGCGCAGGGACCTGTTCGCCATCTGGGGACCTCCGTGCCGGGTCTCGGCCGTCGAGAGTGAGTTGCTGCCACCGATGTCAACGGTGACCGACGTCCTAGTGTTCCAGCCTGACGTGAAGGCTTCGTGAACGCACGTCGGGAGGGGCGCGCAGGCTTGGTGCAAGGTGGTTCTCCCCACCCCGACCTGTCGGCACCACGGGGGACAGCGGCCTGACGTTATCGACCGCAGGGCGCCCGCGCAACACGCGCAGGGCGTCCGTGCAACACGGTCGCTCACCACCTCAGGACCCGAGCGCGGTCGCGACCGACCGCCGCGACGGCCCGCACACGGACCCCGACGTCGTCGCACGCACGCTCGAGCGACGCAGCCCACGCGGACTCGACCTCGCCCTGGTCGCCGCCCGCGCGCCGCACGATCGCGAAGACGACACCGCCGCCCTCGCGGGTGTCGTAGAGCTCGTCGAGCACGTCGGCGAGCTGTCGCGCGAGCACGCGGAGCAGCCCGACGTCGGGCCGAAGCGGTGCCCCCGCGAAGGGCATCACCACAGGTAGCGTGCGGTCCTCGGCGTCGACCAGAGCGCACCACAGTGCCATCGGGCCGGCCCGCTCGGGCCCGATCAACGGCAGCAGGAAGTCGAGGACGTCGTCGGGCCGCGACAGCACACCACCGGGTGGAGCCGAGGACGCGTCGACGAGGTCGTCGTCCGGCCCGACGTCGTCGAACAGCCCGTACCGGCCTACGTCAGCGTCGCTCGGCGGGACCGAGACGCTGCAGAACCCGTCCTCCCAGCCGGCGTCCTCCCACTCGTCGGGGCACCAGTCACCGGATCCGAGCCGCCCTGTGTTCTTCGTCATACCCGCAGCATGCGAGAGCCCGCAGGCACCGCGAGGCGTCCGTCAC
>JBCECL010000026.1:0-4730 GCA_039207135.1 Brevundimonas sp. | reverse complement strand
TCAGGCAAGCAGGCGAGTGTCAGGCCAGGTAGGAGCGCACTGCCTCGACGACGAGCGCGTGGTCGTCGGCCTGGGGGAGCCCGGACACCGTGATGGCACCGACGACGCCGACACCGCGGACCCGCACCGGGAACGAGCCGCCGTGCGCGGCGAACTGTTGCAGCGGCAGGTCGAACTGCTGGTTGAACGTCGTGCCCCGCGCCTTCGAGCGCAGGCCGACCAGGTACGAGGACGCGCCGAACCGCTCGACCACGCGCACCTTGCGCTCGATCCACGAGTCGTTGTCCGCCGTCGAGCCCGGACGGGCGGCGTGGAACAGCTGCTGCGTGCCGCGGCGGATGTCGATCGTGATCGGCAGATCGCGATCGCTGGCGAGCTCGACGAGCACGCATCCGAGCTGCCAGGCGTCGTCGTTGGTGAAGGTCGTGAACTCGAGCTCACGCTCGTCTGCCTCGATGGAGGCGATGGTCAGGGCGACGTCGTCGTTGCTCATGGGGCCATCGTGGCACGGTTCAGGGCGAGTCGTTCGATGGCTACGTCGGTGGCGCGCCCAGGGGCACGGCAAGGCGTGGTGACGCCGCCGTCAGGGCGCCGTCAGGAGCGCGGTCGGTGGCAGCTCGCCCTGGAACACGCCGTCTGGGTCGTACGTGGCGGCGATCGTCCGGAGCCGGTCCAGCGTCCGCGGGGGATAGGCGAGCACGAGGCGGTCCTCGCCAAGATCGAAGCTCCGGTAGACACCGGTGATCTCCTCGGCGAGCTGCTCCCAGCGGGCGTCGAGCGCCGGCCGCCCGCGGGCGCCGGTGATCGCCGAGAGCGAGAAGTTCTGCGTCCGGTGTGCGTATGCGGTCGCATCGGCCGGAACGGCGTTGACCGCGCCGCCGACGGACCGCAGCTGGAGCATCTGTGACTCGCCCGCGTGCAGGAGGTCCGCGAGGACGCCGGCCACGCGAGGTGTCACGTGCTCGACGAGCCCGCCTCGCACGTTCGCGGGTGCGCCGCCCTCGTGCCGTGCGTGGTGGGCCTGCATGAGGCCGGAGTAGGGGAGCAGGTTGGCCTGCTGCTGGAGCACGGGTCCGACGCTGAGGAACGGCTCCAGTGCGGCGACGGCGGCATCCGGGTCGTCGCCCGCCCACACGGTCATCGCCTGCGCGATCGGAGGCTGGCCCGGACGAGCGGGCACGAGCGTGAGGAACGACGTCAGCTCCAGCGGAGACCGTTCGACCTGCGCAGCCCACTCGACGAGGAGCTGCGCCGCATCGGAGGCGTCGTAGACGATCGTCGCGAGGACGACGTCGCCGACCGCGGCGGCCTCGATCTCCACGGCCGTCACGATGCCCACGGCCGCGCCCGCGCCGCGCACGGCCCAGAGCAGGTCGGAGTTCTGCTCGGCGTCTGCCCGAACGACGGACCCGTCGGCGAGGACGACCTCGGCAGCCACGACGTGATCGAGCGTCAGGCCGTACGACCGCCCGAGCAGACCCTGGCCACCGGCCACCACGAGACCGCCGACCCCGACGTCCCCGTAGTCGCCGGAGCTGATCGCCATGCCGAGCGGCGAGAGCTTGGCGGCGACGTCGCCCCAGTGCGCGCCCGCGCCGAGCCTGACCAACCGCCGGCGCTCGTCGAGCACCTCGATGCCGTCGAGCGCGCCGAGATCGATGACGATGCCGCCGTCGTTCGTCGATCGTCCGGCGATCCCGTGCCCACCCGAGCGCACCACGAACGGGACGTCCTGGCTGCGCGCGAACCTGACTGCCTCGGACACGTCGTCGGCGCTGCGGGCCTGCACGACGAGTCCGGGGGAGCCCGCCCAGACGTACGTGGAGCGCACCGCGCCGTACCCCCGGTCGCCGGGCTCGACCACGAGGTCCGTCAGCGATGAGGGGATCGCGTCGTAGTCGATGCCCGGCGCGCGCTTGCCGAGCGCGGCCGCCGACCGCACCGGTCCTCGCGGGGTGCCCGCAGCCTGACGCTCCGACGCCACGGCCTCGCGGAGCGCGGGTGCCAGCTCCTGCCCGAACAGCGCGATCGAGCGTTCGTCGTCGCCCGCGAGGATGAAGGTCGAGACTCCGTCCTCGAGCACGAGCGTGAGCAGCTCATCGACCCACTCGTCGACGCTCGACGCCGTGACGGCGCCCAGGTTGAGCAGCCTGCGGATCTCACGCGGGTCGCGGCCGGCCTCCCGGGCCGCGTCGTCGATGCGCGCGTTGCCCGCGGCAAGGTCCCCGGGTTGCAGGTAGCCCGCGCTGGGGAGCCAGCCGTCCGCCTTGCGGCCGACGAGCGAGAGCATGCGCGGCTTGTAGGCGCCGAGCCAGATGGGCACGTCGTGAGCGGGCGCCGGGCCGCGCTTCGCGCCGTCGAGGTGGTGGAACTGCCCACCGGCGCGCAGAACCCCTCGCGTGTCCGTGTCCCACAGGCCGCGGATCACGTCGATCGCCTCGTCCAGTGCCGTGACTGCCTCGCCTGGAGTCATGCGCGGAGCGCCCATCGCCACGATCGCGTCCCAGAACGCACCCGAGCCCAGCCCGAGCGCGACCCGGCCGCCCGAGAGCAGATCGAGGCTCGCGACCGACTTCGCCAGGACGCCCGGGTTGCGCAGCGGCAGGTTCAGCACGTTCCCGGCGACCTGCACGCGCTGGGTGGACGCGGCGACCCAGGACAGCAACGTCCAGGTGTCGAGGAAGCTCGGTTGGTAGGGGTGGTCCTGGAACGTCACGAGGTCGAGCCCGTACGTCTCGCTCGCGCGCGCGAGCTCGACGACTCGCTGCGGGTCGGCCGCCGCCGGGGTCAGGAAGCTGCCGAACGCGAGTTCGTGGCCGTAGTCGGGCATGGGTCCTCCGATGGTCGTGCCTGCGTGGTCTCAACGTCCGTGCTGGCCAGAGCCTTCCCGCCGCGGCGGGACCGAACCACTCGACGATCGTCGCGCGTGCTGTCGTCGCGCGGGGCTGACAGAGCAGGAACGAAGAAGCGTCTGACGCCGGGCGCCTCTAGCGTGGGCCCTACCAACGCGAAAGGGGAGCGAGATGGCAGACGAACGAGGGTCCGGGACCGTGACGGCGGAGGAGCGCGCCGCGATGAAGGAGCTCGCGGCCGAGGTCCGCGCGAGCAAGAGCAAGACGCCGGCCGACGGGACGGCCGACCTGCTCGCCAAGGTCGCGCAGATGCCCGACGACGACCGCGTGCTCGCGGAGAAGATCCACGCGATCGTCTCCGAGGTCGCACCGAGCCTCCAGCCGAAGACCTGGTACGGGATGCCCGCGTACGCGAAGGACGGGAAGGTCGTCCTGTTCTTCCAGCCCGCCTCGAAGTTCAAGGCCCGGTACTCGACGCTCGGGTTCAACGACTCCGCGTCGCTCGACGACGGCTCGATGTGGCCGACCTCGTTCGCGCTGACCACGCTGACCGCGGCTGACGAGAAGCGCATCGCGGCGCTGGTGGCCCAGGCCGCGGGGTAGACGCGGGTGGACGTCGTGATCCGTGGGGCAACCGCCGACGACGTCGGGGCGATCTGCGCATTCGGGTCGGAGCACGTACGCGCCCACTACGAGCCGCTGATCGGCCCCGACGGGGCCGATCAGCAGGTCAGCCGGTGGTGGAGCCACGAGTACGTGGCTGCGGCGGTCGCGGGGGAGCAGGTGGTGGTCGCGGAGGCCGGACGCGAGCTCGTCGGGGTCGCGCAGTCGGGCCGCTCGGGTGCCGATCACGTCGTCTACAAGCTGTACCTGCACCCGACGGCGCGCGGCCGGCACATCGGGCGGCTGCTCCTCGACGCGCTCGTCGGCCGGCTTCCGCCAGACGTCACGCGGCTGCACGTCGAGCACTTCGCAGCGAACGAACGCGCCGGCGCGTTCTACGCCCGGGAAGGGTTCGGCATCGACCGGATCGAGCCCGGCCCCGATCGGCGGACCGACGTGGTCTGGCGCTCGGCAGACGTTCCGTTGCCGGCGCCCGGGTCGGCGTGAGTGGTCAGGTCGGCGGCTGCCACAGCTCGACGGGGAGCCCCTCCGGATCGTGGATGCGTGCGAACGAGCCGTACTCGGAGGTGTCCCAGTCGGGTCGGCGCTCGACCTCGATCCCTGCGGCGCGCAATGAGGCAGTCAGCTCGTTGAGGTTGCTGACGCGCAGGTTGAGCATGAAGGGCTGGTCGGCAGCGAAGTAGTCGCTGTCATCGGCGAACGGTGCGAACACCGTCGTGCCAGCCTGCTGGTGCCAGACCGTGGAGTCGCCCGCGTCGATCCCGAGGTGCTCGCGGTACCACTCAGCGCGCGCCTTCGGGTCGCGACTGCGGAAAAAGATCCCACCAATTCCTGTGACGCTCACGAAACCGTCCCGCCGCCGTCCGACCCGGACGTTCAACGTACCAAGCCAGCCGTTGAGCTGTGTGGCAGACGTGTGGTCGGATAAGTGGCATGACGTTCGCAGTCGTGTCTGTGCACACGCCGCACGCCGAGCACCGCGCGGCGGTGATCGACTCGATGCAGCGCTACGGCCGGGTCGCACGAGAACAACCCGGACTGGTGTGGACCGGCGTGGTGGACGACGCCGGCGGACGGCTCGTCGGGATCGCCATCTGGGAGTCGGCCGAAGCTGCGGATGCGGCGCGGCCGGCGTTGATGGCCGAGGTGGGCGACGATCCGTTCACGACGTGGGAATCGGTGGAGATCGACGGGTTCCGCGGCCTGGTGCGCTGAGCTGCTCTCACCGCTGGTGCGTAACGCCGATAATGTACA
>JBCECL010000025.1:14914-41178 GCA_039207135.1 Brevundimonas sp. | reverse complement strand
CAGGTGCACGACCCAGTCGTCGAGAGTGGACGTCGCCAGCTCGGTGAACCGCTCCGTCTGCCACCGCAGCATCTCGTCGGTCATGCCCTTGAACGTCTTGCCCAGCATCACGAAGCCGTCGCCCGAGCGCGCGCCCAGGTGGATGTTCGACAGGTACCCGCGCCGCCGGCCGGAGCCCCACTCGACCGCCAGCACGACGAGGTCGAGCGTGTGCCGGGGCTTGACCTTGATCCAGGCGGCGCCGCGGCGGCCGGCCTCGTAGGGGGCGTCGAGCGACTTCACGACGACGCCCTCCTGGCCCGCGGCGACCACCTCGGCGAAGCGGTCGGTCGCGGCCGCCGGGTCGGAGGTGACGAGCCGGGTGACCGCGTACGGTCCGGCGACGGCGTCGAGCGCCGCGAGCCGCTCGCGTAGGGGCGCGTCGAGCAGGTCGCGGCCGTCCACGTGCAGGCAGTCGAAGAAGAACGGGGTCAGGGTCGCGACCTCGACGTCGTGGCTCGCCGTGCGGGCGGCGGTCTCCTGGAACGGGCGCGGGCGGCCGTCGGGGCCGACCGCGAGCGCTTCGCCGTCGAGCACGACGTCGCGCGCGGGCAGCGCGCGAACCGCCGCGACGAGCTCCGGCACGCGCGCGGTGATGTCGTCGAGGCTGCGCGTGAACACCGCGACCGCGTCGCCCGCGCGGTGCACCTGGATGCGGATGCCGTCGAGCTTGGTGTCGACGACCACCTCGCCCGCCCCCAGCGCGACGAGGGCCGCCGCGACGTCCGGGGCCGACTGCGCCAGCATCGGTCGCACGGGCCGGCCGACGACCAGCCCGAACTGCGCCAGCGCGGCGGCAGCCTCGGCGGGGTCGCCGGCGCCGAGCGCGGCGACCGCGACCGGTTCGGTCGCGCCCGCGAGCATCGCGGCGCGCCGCACGAGCGCGGGCTCGACGCCACTGGCTTCGGCGACCGCGTCGAGCAAGAGCGAGTCGAGCGCACCCTGGCGCACCTCGCCGGTCACCAGGCCGCGCAGCAGCCGTTGCTCGTCGGCGGTCGCCGCGGCGAACAGGGCCCGCGCGCGCTGGGCCCGAGTCGATGCGGAGCCCGCACCCTCGAGGGCGGCGAGCTCCTCGAACGTCGCGTCCACCGCAGCGACGGTCAGCGTCGCGACGGATGCGGGCTCGGGCAGCTCGGCCATCGACCGCCAGCCGAGCCCGGTGCGCCGCTGGCGCAGCTCGCCCGCGAGGTAGCGAGCGACCACCTCGACGTCGTCCGGCGGGGTGCGTCGCAGCAGGTCGACGAGCAGCGCGCGCTTGGCCAGCCGCGACCGGGTCGCGGCGACCGCGTCGGACGTGGCGGCGACATCGGCGAGAAGCACCCATGCATCGTCGCGCGCACCACCCACACGCGCCCGCCGGCTCACGCGGAGGTCGGGACCGAGCCGACGTCCAGACCGAGCGCACCCAGCACCCGCTCGCGCGCGTCCGGGGTCGAGCGCACGTCGACGTCCGCGACGATCCGCCCCGGCCGCTCGCTCATCACGAGCACCCGGTCGGCCAGCAGCAGCGCCTCGTCCACGTCGTGCGTCACCAGCAGGACCGCCCCGGACGAGCCCGCGAGCGAGAGCTCCGCGAGCCACGCGTTCATGCGTCGCCGCGTCAGGGCGTCGAGCGCACCGAACGGCTCGTCGAGCAGCAGCACGGGCAGGCCCGGCAGGCACGTGCGCGCGAGCGCGAGCCGCTGCCGCATCCCGCCCGACAGCTCGTGCGGCCACGCGCGCTCGAACCCGGCCAGGCCGAACTCGGAGAACATCGCCTGAGCCCGTGCGCGCGACGAGGCCCGGTCGAGCCGGCCGATCGAGGCTCCGACCAGCGCGTTCGGCAGCGCGCGACGCCAGGGCAGCAGGCTGTCGCCCTGCGGCATCCACGCGGTCGCCCTGCGTCCGTCAGGCAGCGTCGGCACGCGCAGCTCGTCGGCCGACACCGCCGCCCCGGCGGGCACGAGGCCCGCCAGGACGCGCAGCAGCGTCGACTTGCCGCACCCGGACGGCCCGATCACCGCGACGAACTCCCCCGCCGCGACCGCGAGGCTGACGTCGTCGAGCGCGGCCGTGCGCTCGAAGCGCACGGCCAGCGAGCGCACGGCCACCAGGTCAGGGAAGGTAGTCATCGCTCCACGCTGCCGCCACGTCGAAGTCGTCCGCGGCCAGGCGGTTGTCCTTCAGGAACCCGACGAAGCCGTCCCACACCTGCTCGCTCTGGTGCCCCCAGGACTCCGGGTCGGCCGCGTAGCGCGTGGCCAGGTACTCGGCGCTGCGGCTCAGCAGGTCGACGTCGAGCTCGGGCGACGCCTTGTGCAGGGCGTCGACGGCCGCGGCGGGATCCGCCATGGCGTCGCGGTAGCCGTGCGCGAGCGCAGCGAGGAACGACCGGACGAGGGCCGGGTCCTTCTCGAGGTGTGCGCCGGAGGTCACGACGATCGGCGTGTACCAGTCGGGGATGCAGTCGGTGTGGTCGATGAACGGGAGAGTCGACACGTCGAGGTGGTCGATGTCGCGCAGCTGGATCGTCTCCCAGGCGTCGAACACCCAGGCCGTGTCGTACTGGTGCTGCGTGAGCCCGATGCGGAAGTCGTCGCTGACCATCGGCGTGTAGGTCACCGCGCTCGGGTCGCCGCCGTCGCACGAGACGAGCTTGCCGATGAGCGCCTTCTCCAGCTCGGACTCGTAGGAGCCGTAGCTGTGCCCGGCGAGGTCGCGCGGGCGGGTGATGCCCGACGAGGTGAGCGAGATCAGGCTCGAGGTGTTGTGCGCGATGACGGCGGCGACCGACACGAGATCGGCGCCCTGGTCGCGCGCCGGAACGAGCGACTCCGAGACCGAGTACGCGAAGTCGGCCTTGCCCGCCGCGACGAGCTGGCTGCCGGAGGTGTCACCAGGCTCGATGATCTTGACGTCGAGGCCCGCGTCGCGGAAGTAGTCGCGAGCCTGGGCGATGTACAGGCCGGAGTGGTTGGTGTTGGGCGTCCAGTCCAGGACGACGTCGACGTGCGTGAGCGCGTCGTCGGACGACGCCGACGCGCTGCTGCACCCCGCGAGCAGGGCAGCGGCCGCCGCGAGGGCGAGGATTCGGGTACGCATGGATCTCCTAGGTGGTGGTGCGTCGCCACGGCGTGGCCAGGCGGCCGAGCGCGTCGACGAGCAGGAAGAGGGCGCCGGTCAGGACGGCGATGCAGACGACGGCCACGAGGATCTGGTCGACGTCGTACGACTTGCGTGAACGCTGGATGAAGACGCCGAGCCCGCTGGACCCGGCGAGGTACTCGGCCACGACCGCGGCGCCGACGACGTAGGTCGTCGCGACCCGCAGCCCGCCGAACACGCCCGGCACCGCGGCCGGGAGCCGCACGAGCCAGAACTGGTGCCGCCGCCGGCCGCCGAGCCCGGCGACCATGTCGACGTGCGCCCCGTCGACGTCCGACATCGCGGTCACCGCGCTGACCAGCACGGGGAAGAAGACCGTCAGCGCGACGAGCAGCACCTTCGGCAGCAGCCCGAACCCGGCCCACAGGATGAGCAGCGGCGCGAGCACGACCGTCGGCACCGTCTGCGTGACGGTCACCAGCGGGTAGAGCGTGTCTGCGACGACGGGCGACGCCGCGATCGCGACGGCCAGGAGCATCCCGACGACGGCGCCGAGCACGAGCCCGAGGATCGCCTCCTGCATGGTCGTCGCGATGTGCGGGCCGAGCAGCGGAGCCACGTCGACAGCCGTCGCGGCGACCTCGGACGGGGCGGGCAGCACGAACGCCGGCAGGTGGGAGAGCCGGACACCGACCTCCCACCCGCCGACGAGGACCACGCCGGCCATCAGGGGTGCGACGACCCGGCGGGTCCCCCGCCTCACTGGCGGAACTTGCCGACCAGGTCCGCGATCCGGGGCCCGTCGTCGGCGCCTGTCTGTGCGACCTTGATGAGGCTGCTGACACCCTGGGCGCCGGCGACCACGGTCGCCTCGTGCACCTGGCGGAGCAGGGGCCAGATCTGCTCGGGCGTGCCCTCGACGGTGGTGCCCATGGCACCGACCTCGTAGGTCAGGCCTGAGCTCTGGATGACGGCGATGGCGGCATCGACGTAGGCGTAGCGGTCGTCGTCGGTCCCGCTGGGACGCGGCGAGACCTGGATCTGTGCGAGCACGGTGTTCCTCCGGGTTGTCCGGGGCGCACCAGTGGACGGCCGAGCACGCACAGCGGTGGACGGCGCCGAGCGGCGACCGCCGACGCCGCGCGAGCTCGCGCTTCCCTCCGCTGGCATTACCCAGTTCAGGTTCTCGGGTCGACGCGCGCTGACGTGAGTCGCGGCGCATCCTCTCAGCCCGGCTGTCCCGAGCTCCCCGGCGTTGGCACGGCGAACCTACACCTTTCGGGCGCAGCCGCAAGCAGCGTCCCGGCACCCGGGCGGCGACCGGAGGGCATTCGGGTGGTTGCGCACAGGAACGGCGAATTGGACTACTTCGTGCCGGTATCCTCGCCCTCGTCGGTCGGCCACGATCCGACGAACGGGGGCCAGCCCGCCCTCGCCGACTCGCAGGGGGATCTCGTGCCACGACGCTTCATCACGACCATCGCCGCATTCGCGTGCCTGAGCCTCGTGCCCATCGGCGCGGCAGCGGCGGTCGACTCGCCGCCGCCCAGCTCCACCGTCACCGACGGTCTCGCGGACCGGGTGGCATCGCAGACCGCGGGGACGCTGCGGCTCACGGTCGCCGACGACTTCGCGGGGAAGTCGGTCACGACGGCGCTCGTCCAGACGCCGTCCGGCACGATCAAGGTGCCCGCATCGCTCGTCGCGTCGCTCACGTCGGGCTCCGCCGTCACCGTCGCGCGCGACGTCGCGGGCAAGGTGCTCGGCGTCGAGCGCGCCGCGGTCGCGGCGGCGTCGACCGACGCCGGTCTCGACCAGACCGCCGGGATCTCCGGCACCGGCACCCACAACGTCTGGACCGTGCGCGTGAGCTGGCCCGGTGCGGCCGCACCTGCGCTGCCCTCGACCCTCCTGCCCGCGCTCTCGTCGTACTACTCGACGATCAGCGGCGCTCCCACGGGCGCGCGGATCAAGGTCACCTCCCAGGGCGCGCTGCCCGACGTCAGCATCGCGGCGCCGAAGACCTCCGCGGACGACTGCGGCGCGGGCGAGATCTACAAGAACGCCGCCGCGAAGCTCGGGGGCGCGCTGCCGGCTGCGAGCCGGTTCAACCACGTCATGCTCATCCTTCCCGACCTGCCGGACACCGAGGCGTGCTGGTGGTACGGGCTCGCGTCGATCGGTGCGAGCACGGATGGGCGTGCGCACATCTGGATCAACGGCGCCAAGGCGCTCACCCCGCGCGTGCTCGACCACGAGTTCGGCCACAACCTCGGCCTCATGCACTCCGACTACCGCTACTCCGACGCCGTGTGCACGCTGACCACCGCCAAGCAGTCCATGCCCACGTACTGCTACAACGCGTACGCGGACCCGTGGGACGTCATGGGCGGCGGCCACGACGAGAACGTGGTCGGGTTCATGTCGGCACCCAACCTCGATCGCATCGGCCTGCTGTCCGGCGCCGAGAAGTACACGCTCGCGTCGACGGTCTCGCCCACGCTGCGCATCGCCCCGGTGTCCGTCGGCTCCGGCCGCCGGCTCGTGACCATCCCGTACGGCAGCCGCACGTTCACGGTCGAGTACCGCTACGGCGTGCCCGGCACGCTCGACTCGTGGCTGCCCGCAGGGGGCAACGGCGCCGTCGTGCGCCTGCGAGACACGAGCGTGAACGAGGACCTCGTCCTGTCACAGCTCACGACGAACGGCAGTGCGTTCTCCGTCAGCGGTCTGAAGATCGCGGTCAACAACTTCAGCGCCCAGGGCGTCGACGTGACGGTCACGCGCTCCACTGACAAGGTCGCTCCGGCCATCGGCCAGTACGGCTACTGGAACTCCGAGAAGCAGATCCCGCACGTCGGCGTCGTGCTCACGCAGAGCACGCTCACGGTGGGTTACGCAGCCGTCGGTGACGCGGACTCCGGGATCTCGTCGGTCACCCTCGACGTCGACGGCAAGGCGCGCGCGGCGACCACCTCGGTAGGCCTGACGAAGCTGGCCGCGGGCAAGCTGTCGCAGGGCACCCACAAGTGGCGCTTCGTGATCAAGGACCTCTTCGGCAACAAGCACGCCACCTCGTACGCGACGTTCCGCGTCGACACCGGTGGCAAGCCGGCGGTCACGCGGTCGCCGCGCGCCTCGCTCGCCAAGGGAACGGTCTCGACCAAGACGATCCCCGCAACGGTCAGCTGGTCGGCCACCGACGGCTGCGGCATCGTCTGGAACTCCGTCGCGGGATCCAACGGCCTGAAGAAGGCCTACTACGGCAAGCCGAAGGCGATCTCGACGCGGCTGAAGACCGGCTCGAACCAGTTCGCCGTCCGCGCCGCCGACTGCCTGCTGCACGCGACCAAGGTCTCGACCGGTCCCAAGACGTCGGCCTCGCTCGACAAGCAGTCGAAGCGCAAGGGCTACCACGGCTCCTGGACGGCGTCGAAGGCCTCGAAGGCGCTCGGTGGCAGCGAGCAGCAGACGACGAAGAAGGGCGCCTACGTCTCCTACAAGGTCAAGGCGCGCAGCATCGGCTGGGTCGCCACCACCGGATCGACCCGGGGCAAGGCCGCCGTCTACGTCGACGGCAAGAAGGTCGCCGTCGTGAACCTGCACGCGTCGAAGACGCACTACGCGCAGCAGGTCTTCACCAAGACCTTCGCGAAGGCGGGGACCCACACGATCAAGATCGTGAACCTGTCCTCGAAGAAGATCGGGATCGACGGGTTCACCCGCCTGTCCTGACCTGCATCACCGAAGCCGGGCCCACGTCGCGTGATCGCGACGTGGGCCCGGCTTCGTCACAGGTGCGGGTTCGCCTCCGCGCAGGTGACGACGTCCGCCGCGAACTGGCGGGCCTTGTCCGACTCGATGTCGGCGCTCCACCCGGTGCCGGTGAGCTGCGCCGGCCAGCCGGCCGCGTCGAGGCAGTCGACCATCGCCGCGGGCCACTGCTCCGCAGTCACGGGCTTCGGTGCCGAGCCGGCCTGATCACTCATGGAGCCCCGCAACGACAAGACCAGGGCGCCGGTGTCCGGGACGCCGTCCACGACGACGCGCACGGTGCCGGCCGGGAGGGTGCCGTCCTCCAGCTCCGCGCCGAGCTCCGTCGCCGTGACGGCGTACGGCGAGCGGCCCTCGGCGCCCGGCACGGGTGCCCCGCCGGCGACGGCCCCGTCGTCGGCGGGGGCAGCCGATGCTGCTGGGGCGGCCGAGTCGGCGCTGTCCTGCGACGAGACGTACATGCCCGACACCAGCTGAGGCACGACGACGACGGCCACCCCGCACGCGGCGACCAGGGCCCCGCCACCGACCATGCCGCTGCGCACCGCACGGCGGCGACGGCCGCGGCGCAGCGCGCCCGAGACGTCCACGGGGACCGGAGGGACGGCGCCGAGCGTGCGGTCCCGCAGGCCGGCGGCCCACTGCTCGTCGTCCATCGGCTCAGTCATGCTCACCTCCTGGCAGCTCCCCCATCAGCGCGCGCAGCCGGTGCAGGCCACGCGAGGCCTGGGTCTTGACCGTTCCCGTGGTGACGCCCAGGTCGTCGGCGACCTCACGCTCGGACAGCCCCATGAGGTAGCGCAGCACGACGACGCGACGCTGCTGGGGGCTCAGCTCCGCGAGCGCGCGCACCAGCTCGTCGCGATGCACCACGGCCGCGCTCTCGTCCGCGCCGGCGCGGTGCGGCAGCTCCTCGGGCGCCACGAGCACCTCGCGCCGACGGCGGCGCCACAGGTCGATGCGCGCGTTGGCCAGGATGCGCCGCGCGTACGCGAGGGGGTCGCCCGCGCTCGCGCGGGGCCACGCGGTGTAGGTGCGGACCAGGGTGGTCTGCACGAGCTCGGCCGCGGCGTGCACGTCGCCGGTCAGGAGCCAGGCGAGCCGGCCGAGCTCGGCCTGGGCGGCCGTGGCGAAGGCCGTGAACTCGGCGTCGCGGCCCGACCCGGCAGCGCGCGCCGCGGGCGCGGCGAAGGACGGCACGCCCGCGGGACGCGTCTGGCCCTCCAGCTCCTCCACGAGGACTGTCATACCTGATCACACGTCCCAGGCCCGGGATTCGTTGACGTGCGGGGCGAACTCGCGCCCACCGTGCAGCGATGGCGTGCAGCGATATGGTCGGACCAGCCTTCCGCGTCACTGCAACGACCCGCACGCACGCACCCGCACGCACCCGCACGAGGAGCACGATGTCGGAGCCCGCGGCGCCGAAGGCGCAGCTGACCGTCCGTGGCGCGATCGTCGTCGGGGTCGGCGCCATGGTGGGGGCGGGGATCTTCGCGCTGCTCGGCGAGGCCGGTGCGGTGGCCGGCTCGGCGACCTGGATCTCGTTCCTGCTCGCCGGCGCGATGTCCGCCGCGCTCGGCTACGCGCTCGTGAAGTTCGCGATGCGCTGGCCGTCGTCGGGCGGCGTCATCGTCTACCTGCAGCACGGCTACCGCAGCCGGCGGCTGGTCGGGGTCGCGTCCTGGCTCGGGTACCTGACGGCGGTCGTGGTGGTGACGGCGATGGTCGCGGCGTCGTTCGGCGACTACGCCGCCTCCGTCATCGCCGACGCCCCGAGCGGCGGATGGCTGTCCAAGCTGTGCGCAACGGCACTCGTGGTGTTCGCCGTGTGGCTCGCGGTGGCCGGCCCGCAGCTGGTCGACCGCTTCCAGACGGGGATCGTCGGCCTCCTGCTCGTGGTGTTCGCCGTGTTCATCGTCGGCACCTGGAGCCAGGTGGACTTCTCTCGCCTGGCGCCCAGCACCTACCCCGGCCTCGGCGACATCGTCGCGAGCGTCGCCCTGACCTTCTTCGCCTTCCTCGGCTTCGCGGTCATCACCTTCACCGGTGGCGACCTGCCGCGCCCGCGCCGGGACCTGCCCATCGCGATGTACGCGTCGTTGGGGATCACGGTCGCGCTGTACGTCCTCATCTCGGTGGGCGTCTTCGGGACGTTGTCGGTCGACGAGGTCGTCGACGCCGGGCCCCGCGCGCTGGCCGTCGCCGCCGAACCGGCCCTCGGTCACGCCGGCTACGTCATGATGACCACCGCGGCGTTGCTGGCCACGGCGTCGAGCGTCACCGCGATGCTCTACGGCGCGCGCGGGCTCACGGAGTCGCTGGCCTCCTCGAGGATGTTCCCCGCGGTCTTCGGGTCGGGCACCCGCATGGGCCGGCACGGCGGGCTCGTCATCACCGCGGGCCTGATCGTCGCGTTCGTGACCGTGCTCGACGTGAGCGCGCTCGCGTCGGTCGGCTCCGGGGTCTCGCTCGCCGTCTTCCTGCTCGTCGCGATCGCCGCGCTGCGCCTGCGGCGAGAGCTCGACGCGTCGCCCGTGCTCGTCGGGCTCGGTGTGGCGGGTGCCTCGGTGGTGCTCATCGGGTTCGTCGTGAACCTCTTCCGCACCCAGCGGGAGTCGTTCTGGTTCATGATCGCGCTGGTCGTCCTGGCCGTCGTCGTCGACGAGGTGTGGACGCGCCGACGGGCCGCCCTTCCGGCGACGGTGGCTGCACCTGGCGATCAGCCGGTCGATTAGTTGACCGGTAGGGGGAGACTTTCGACCCTGTTGTGCCGTACCGTTGTGGACTGTAGTCGCAGTGCATCGCTTGTCATGACCGCCGCGCTCGCCCCGCCGGGGCGCGCAGGGCACGTTCTCGAGTTCGCTCGGAACGGACGACGACCACCGTGATCACCGGTCCTCGGCCAGTTGCCGAGGGTTGTCCGACCGTACGACAGAGAAGAGAACGACATGGCCACCGGCACCGTGAAGTGGTTCAACGCCGAGAAGGGCTTCGGCTTCATCGCGCCCGAGGACGGCGGAACCGACGTCTTCGTGCACTACTCCGCGATCACCTCCAGCGGCTACCGCACGCTCGAGGAGAACCAGAAGGTCGAGTTCGAGACGACCCAGGGCCCCAAGGGTCCGCAGGCGTCGAACGTCTCGCCCCTCTGATCCTCGCGATCAGCTGAACAGAGCCCCCGACCGGACTCGGTCGGGGGCTCTGCTGCATTCCCATCCAGATCGGCGCACGCCCGATTCCCGTAGGCGGGAACCCGCCGCGCTCGCCCAGCGTTCTTTGATCGTCGGAGACCGGCGCCGTGGCCGGAGCCCGGCGCCGAGCTGTCGGCAGTTCAACCCGCCCCCACGCCCTCCGCTGGACAGACAGGACGGACGACATGTCGACCACCACACCGATGCGGCCCCGAGACCGAGCCGTCAGCGACTTCACCGAGCTGACGAAGGCGGTCCAGGCCGCAGGGCTGATGCGCCGCCGCCCGGGCCACTACACGGCCCGCCTCGCCGGCGCCGTCGTGGCGATGATCGCCCTCGTCACGGCGATCGTGCTCGTCGGTGACTCGTGGTGGCAGCTGCTCGTCGCCGCCGCGGCCGCCGCGATCCTCACGCAGATCGCGTTCCTCGGTCACGACGCCGCGCACCGGCAGATCTGGAACTCCGGCAAGGCGAACACGTGGACGTCGCTGATCGTGGCGGACCTGTTCGTCGGCCTCTCCTACGGCTGGTGGCAGCACAAGCACACGCGCCACCACGCCAAGCCCAACCAGATCGACGCCGACCCCGACATCGAGCTCGAGGCCCTGTCGCTGACTCCCGAGCGCGCCGCGGCCCGCACGTCGCGCCTCGGCCGCTGGTACCTGAACCACCAGGGCTGGTTCTTCTTCCCGCTGCTCCTGCTCGAAGGCCTCGACCTGCACATGTCCGCCATCAAGCGGATCGTCTCCAAGGAGCCGCTCGAGCACCGGGCCGTCGAGGCCGTGATGGTCGGCGTGCGGCTGGTCGGCGCCCTCGCGCTCGTCTTCACCGTGATGTCGCCGGTCAAGGGGCTCGCCTTCTTCGCGGTCCAGCTGGGCCTGTTCGGGTTCTACATGGGCGCGTCGTTCGCGCCCAACCACAAGGGCATGCCGCTGCTGCCCAAGAACGCCCGCGTCGACTTCCTGCGGCGCCAGGTGCTCACGAGCCGCAACATCCGCGGCGGTCGCTGGGTCGACGTGCTGATGGGCGGCCTCAACCACCAGGTCGAGCACCACCTGTTCCCGTCGATGCCGCGCGTGACGCTGCGCCGCGCCCAGCCCATCGTCAAGGCGTACTGCGAGAAGCACAACATCCCGTACGTGGCCGTCTCGCTCCCGAAGTCGTACGCGATCATCGTCCGGCACCTCAACACGGTCGGTCACCCGGACCGCGACCTGTTCTCGTGCCCGATCACCGCGATGTACCGCACCTGACCTCGACCGAGACCAAGTCGCGACCTGGCAGCCCGTGGATACGGGCACGGCCGGCCGCGCGTGCACCTAGACTCACCCCGTGATCTTCAAGGCGGTGGGCAGCGGCCGGCCCTACCCGGACCACGGGCTCGAGACGGCCAAGCAGTGGGCGGAGGTCTCGCCGCGCCAGGTGCGACTCGACGAGCTCGTGACCACCAAGCGCACTCTCGACCTCGACGCCCTGCTCGCCGACGACTCCACGTTCTACGGCGACCTGTTCGCGCACGTCGTCCAGTACAAGGGCGTCATGTACCTCGAGGACGGCCTGCACCGCGCCGTCCGTGCCGCACTGCAGCAGCGCCCGATCCTCCACGCACGTGTCCTGGTGATCGAGTGAGCACGGATCCGGACCGCGCCCGGGCGCTTCGCCGGCGGCACATGCGCGAGCGCCAGGCCGTGATCTTCGGCATCCTGCTCGCCGCGCTCGCCGTGATCGGCCTCGGAGCGGCCGCGCTGTACACCGACAGCGTGCAGCTCCCGTTCTTCGACCGGCAGTTCGCCGCAGAGCCCACGCCGACGCCCTCGCTCGACCCGGTGCCGTGCCCGCCCAAGGGCGCCCTGCCGGTGAAGTACAGCAAGGTCACCGTCAACGTGTACAACGGCACGTCGACCGCGGGCCTCGCGAGCCGGACCGCCGCGGACATCAAGGCGCGCAAGTTCAAGGTCGGCAAGACGACGAACGCGCCCGTCAACTACGCGGGCGTCGCCCGGATCAACTTCGGCACGAAGGGCGTCGCCGCGGCGTACACGCTCGCAGCGCACGTGCCCGGCGCCCTGCTCACGCTCGACGCCCGCAAGAACGCGACGGTCGACCTGACGCTCGGCTCCGACTTCACCGAGCTGGTCGCGGCAGACGAGGTCACCCTCGACCCCAAGACCCCGCTCGTCGCCCCCGCCAACTGCACGCCGCTCGAGACCCTGGCGGCCGCGCAGGCATCGGCCCAGGCCAGCGCGAAGGCGACGACGAAGCCGAGCGCGAAAGCGACCGCCAAGCAGTAGCGATATCGCCTGATCAATGCCATGTTGGGTGCCACCAGCCCGACAAATGGGAGATCGCGATGACCGACAGCGACGACGCACCGACGCCCGCACCATTTCCCGACCACGTGATCGAGGGGAACGTCCACGACCCGGTGGTCGAGACGGCGCCGCAGGCGGATCCTGGCCAGGACGAGAAGGACGCCGCCGGGCAGTTCCTCTCGAGCGAGGGCACGGCGATCCTCCCCGTCACCGGGACGCAGACCGGTGTGGTCATCCCCCCTCCGGCGGGTCACTGAGCCTCGCGCGAGCCGGCGGCCACAGGCCGACCGCATAGCCTGAACCTCCCGCCCCGGGTCCGCTCGGACCCCTGACGACGGAGGCATCACCTGCAGCGCGTCAGGCACTCCCGCATCGCCGTCTGGCTCGCCTTCGTGCTGGTCCAGGGCTGGACGGTGCTGCTGGGCGTCGTGGTGATCCCCGCGCGCGCCTTCTGGGACCTGGAGCTGTACCGGTTCTGGATGGAGCAGGGCTTCCAGCTGGGCGTGTGGCAGGGGATCGACGTCCCGTGGGTCTACCCGCCGGGCGCGCTGCTGCCGATGCTGGTGGCGGCGGCCGGCGGGTCGACCAACGGCTCGGGCTTCGCGGTCGCGTGGTGCGTCGGAGTCATCGTGCTCGACGCGATCGCGCTGTTCGCCCTGCTGCACACCTCCGCGTGGGCGGGCCGTCGCACGTCGCGGCACTCGACGACCGACGGCGCGTGGTGGTGGATCGCCTTCCTCGCGCTGCTCGGGCCCGTGAGCATGGGACGCCTCGACGCCGTCGTCGCGCCGGTCGTCGTCGTGGCGCTCGTGCTCGGCCTGCGCCACCCGTGGCTCTCGTCGGCCCTGCTCACCGTGGCTGCGTGGACCAAGGTCGCGCCGGGCGCGCTGCTCGCGCCCCTCTTCCTCGCCGCTCGCCGGCCGTGGCGCGACGTGGTCGCCCCGGCCGTCGCCGTCAGCCTGGCGGTCATCGCACTCGTGACGGCGCTGGGCGGGTTGCCGCACATCGCCTCGTTCCTGACCGAGCAGGACCGCCGCGGCCTGCAGGTCGAGGCGGTCGGCGCGACGCCGTGGCTGGTCGCGAGCCAGTGGTCGGGGGCGGTCCTCATCACGTTCAACGACACGCTCGTCACGTACGAGCTCGTCGGACCCGGGACGCAGGCGGCCGCGGACGCGATCGGCGTGCTCTTCTTCTTCGCGCTGGCGGCCGCCGTGGGGTTCCTGTGGTGGCGGCGACACCTGCTGGGCGCGCGGCTGTGGCGCAGGCCCCGCGTCGGCGCCGAGCTGCTGGTGCGCGGTGCGCTGCTCGTCACGGTGGTGCTCATCGTCTTCAACAAGGTGGGCTCGCCGCAGTACATCGGCTGGCTCGCTCCCCCGGTCGCGGTGGCGCTCGCGCTGCGCCTGCCGCGGTGGCGCACGACCGCCGTGCTCGTCGCGGTGGTCGCCGGGCTCACCCAGGTGCTCTTCCCGTGGGGCTACGACGGGATGCTCCTCGGACACCCGCTCAACACGCTCGTGCTCGTCGCGCGCAACGTGCTGCTCGTCGTGCTGCTCGTCCACACCACGCGCGCGCTGCTGGGTCAGCCGTCGGAAGAGGCAGCGGACGACGAGGATGACGACGAGGGCAGCGACGACGCAGGCACCGACGACGCCGCGGCCACGAAGGCGAGCAGCGCGGCACGCGACGTCCCGTCGTCGATCGCCGCATCGGGCAAGGACTCGAGCTCCGACCAGGCCTTCGACGCGTCGTCCGGACCCGCGAGCGCCAGGTAGCCCAGCAGGTCGCCGCCGAACATCACGTCGTACCCGTCAGGCGCGGCCTCCTGCACCGACGCGCGGATGCGTGCCGGGTCGACGCCGCGGCCCACGGTGAGCTGAGCGGGCCCGAGCGGGAGCAGCTGGATCCCGAGCATCGCGCTCGGCTCGGGGCTGAACCACGTGGCCCAGTCGCGCTTGCCGCCCCAGTTCAGGGCCACGATCTGGTGCGCGAACCCCGCGGGGAGCGGAGTGTTCGTCCAGTAGTCGCGCGCGGTCGCCGCCTCGGTCGAGAGCATCCAGGTGGCCTGGGTCGCGAGCGCGTCCTGCCCGGAGGCCTGCGCCCACAGCCCGAGCCCGTTCCAGGCGTTGACGGCCTCGGACGAGGACTCCTGGTTGTTGCCGTCGGCGAACGGCGCCGTGCCGGACGCCCACGAGTGGCCGGCGTACGGGTCGAAGTTCCGCAGCTGCGGCAGGTCGCCCGACGGAGATGCGGCGGCGATGTCGGCGCCGAGCAGGTTCATGACGGTGCGCAGGTCGTGCGCGAGCGTGGTGTCGTCGGCCGCGAGCATGCCGGCCGCGGCGAGCAGGTAGCCGTAGTGGAAGTGGTGGTCGTTGAGCTCGTCGGAGCCGAACGACGCCGTGAGCCCGATGGCCGAGTGCGCCTTGGCGTCGTACACCACGCAGCGCGCGTCGCGCTGGGTGCAGCCGTCGGCCTGACCCCACTCGCGCAGGGCGGCGACGGTCTTGGCCCGCAGGTCCGCGACGTCCACCCCGAGCTCGTCCCCGAGCTGCACGAGCGTCGCCGCGCGCATCAGGGACTTGCCGCCGAAGTACGTGTCGGACGGGAACTCTGGCGTGGCCGCGGCGTCGGCCTCGAGCGCCTTCACGAGCGTGGCCTTCCGGTCCGGCGTGAGGCTCGAGAGGTCGAACGCGCCCGACGGACGCTGCAGAGGAACGGTCGAGGCGAGCGTCGAACCGGCGCACAGGCGCAGCTCGCCGTAGATGCTCGGGTACGTGCCGAGGTCGCACGCGGAGGCGACGGCGTGGTGCGGCATGAGCACGTGCGCCGTCGGGCCGCCGTCGGACGTGCGGTACGTGAGCGTCGTGCTCGCCTCGTCCGCGCCCACACCGTAGGCGACGTCGACGCCGGTCACCGGGTGCTTCGCCGCGGCAGCGAGCGTCGCGGCCGCATCCGGGGCCGGGTCGTCGGGCAGCGCGTACCAGGTGGCCGTGTCGCCGCTGGCCAGGGCCGTCGAGCCGCTCGCGTAGCCCGGACCGACGAACGCCCAGCGCTCGCCTGCCGCGGTGGCGGGACCTTCCGGCGTCGCCGCGAGCGGCCCGTCGGTGCGCACCTGCACCGCGCGGGACGCGGTGAACGAGACGAACGGCGACCCCTCCGCGAGCACCACGCGGCCGAGCACGCCACCCGAGGCGTCCAGCAGCTCGATCGTCACGCTCACCGGGTCGGCAGCGCTCACGCGCGCGGAGGCCGCGCCCACGTCGACCGTGACCGCTGGGACGTGCGGTCCGCTGATGGTTGCTGCCGACACCGTCGGCGCGGGCAGGCCGATCGTGAAGCCCTTCTCCGTCAGCCCGAACGAGAGCGGCTCGGCGAACACCGGCTGGGGCTCGGCGCCGAACACGAGCCCCGAGTACCAGCGGTTCGTGGGCGGCACGACACCGTCGGCCAGCCGGACCGGGTCGATCTTGGCCACCGCGCGGTGCGGCACAGCCGCGACGAGCGCGGCGGTGTCCGTCGTGGGCGGGCTCGCCGCGGGGACGCCGGCCGCCGCCGTGTCGTCGTCGGCGGACCACGGCGCGCTGACGGCCGCGAGCGCACCCACCACAGCGAGCACGCCCACGACAGCGCCGCCCACCAGCCACCGGCGGCGCATCATCCGACCACGTCCGCGATCGAGTCCTTCACCGCCCGCGAGACGGTCGTCACGATCCCGTCGTTGCGCAGGTGCAGGGTCGCGACGACGGGAGTGCCGGCGGACACGAGGCCGTCCTGGTCGCCCTGGACGAGCCCGTCGCTCACGACGGTCAGCACCGCCTGGGCCTTGCCGTCGACGGTCTCCACCTGGACCCGGTCGACGTGACCGGCCAGCGCCCGCTGGTTCGGCAGCGTGATCGTCACCGCCGCGGCGTCAGGAACGCGCGCGTACTCCTTGGCCGAGAGCGTGTACTCCGCCTGCACGTACAAGGTCCCGGAGCGCTGGACGGTCGCCAGGTCGGCGGCCGCCTGCACGAACGTGCCCTCGGTCGCGGTGAGCGCGGTGACCACGCCTGGGCCGCTCGCCGTCACGACGAGCCGCCCCTCGTCGTCCAGGTGCGTCGTCTCGGGCACGCCGGGGGCGTTGTCCGCGTGCAGGCTCGCGGCGTCGATCACGAACAGGGTCTGCCCCTTGCGCACGGTGTCGCCGACCTCGACGCCCTGCCGCACCACGAGTCCCGCGTAGGGCGTGCCGACGTTGTAGGACTTGCCGAGGATCTGGGCCGATGCGCTCGTCGCGATGCCGCGGCTCTCGTTGAGCTTGTAGGTCGCGAACGCGGTGATCAGCAGCACGACGAGCAGGCCGGCGAGCAGCCGGAACCGCCCCGCCCACGTCATGCCGCACCTGCCACGCTCAGGGCGACTCGTCGGCCGCGGGTGACGCGCGACGCCCGTCGCGCCGTCCGAGCTTCTCTCCAGGCAGTGAGCACGAAGCCTCCCAGGATGATCGTGTTGGTCGCGTTCCACGCGAGCGCGAGGCTCGGGTAGCCGTTGCTGAGGTCCTTCCAGGTGCCGACCACGGTGGTCAGGCCGAGGAACACGAACATGAGCACCTGCGGCTGGATGAACGCGAACGGGGACCGGTACGCGCCCTTCGAGCCGGTCACGTGCCACGCCTGCTCGCGCTTGAAGAACGCGTTGAGCAGCGCGCGCACGTAGATCGGGAACGAGACCGCCGCCATGAGCAACGTCTGCCACCGGAACGAGCCGAGCGTGTAGAACGCCACGAGGATCTGCATCACGTAGAAGCCCGCGTAGTAGAGCAGCCACGTCGCGGGCGTGATCGTGAGGTTCATCGGGGTGAGGTTGAAGTAGATCTGCAGCGGCGGCACGAGGATGAGCAGCAGCGGCGCGATCCCGGTGAGGTAGAACGTCGCCGTCACCGTGTACTGCAGCCGCTGGTCGAGTGTCAGCCTGCGCTTCCGCGCCAGCGGGTTGTGCGTGAGCATGATCTCGAACCCGCCGGTCGCCCACCGCTGCTGCTGCTTGGTGTAGGCCTCGACGGTCTCCGGGGTGTCACCGACCGCGAGGGTCTGCGGGATGTAGACCGTCCGCCAGCCGGCCTCGTGCAGCATGAGCGAGGTCCACACGTCCTCCGACTTCGAGTCGGAGTAGATGCCGCCGATCTCCGTGATCGCCCTGCGCCGGAAGATCACGTTGGTACCGACGCAGAACGCCGCGTTGAACCGGTTCCGGCCCGGCTGGATGAAGCGGTAGAACACGGCCTGCATGTACCCGGCGCCCTTGCTGACGACCGTGTGCAGGTTGCCGTACGCCTGCGGTGTCTGGACGAACGCGACGTCCTTGCTCGCGAAGAAGGGGACCGTCTCGTGCAGGAACTCCGGCTTGGGCACGAAGTCCGCGTCGAACACGACGAACAGCTCGCCGCGGGTCAGCGACAGCGCGTGGTTGAGGTTGCCCGCCTTCGCGCCGTTGCTCGACAGCCGTCGGACGTAGCGGGCGCCGAGCTCGGCGGCCAGCTCCTGCACGGCGTCGGAGCGGCCGTCGTCGAGCACCCAGGTCTCGTGCCGGCCCTGCATCGCGACCGCCGCCGTGACCGTGCGCCGGATCGTGGCGAGGTCCTCGCCGTAGGTCGTGATGAACACGTCGATCGTGACCGAGCGGCCGTCGAGCGACATCGTCCAGTCCTGCGGCATCGACTCGGTGTGCCGCTGCAGGATCTCCTCGAGCCCGTACAGCCGGTCCTGCGCGTGGTGGAACGAGAACCCGCGCGGGTCGTAGCCCGACGCGAGAACCGTCCACATGGCCAGGAGCGCGTGCACCACGAGGACCGTCTCGGCCGCGATGACCATCGAGTACGGCAGCCAGTCGCCGCGGTTCGCGGGGTTGAGCAGGAACAGCGCGTAGACCACGATCCCCGCGCTCGCGAGCAGGACGAGCAGCACGAGCGAAGGGCTCTGGGCGGTCTCGGTCTCCCGGCTGCGGGCCGGGCGGGCGGCAGGTTCGTCACTCCTGCGCGGCTCGATGAAGAGCCTATCGAACGTGGTGGTCATGCCAGGCCCCCGTCACTCGCGTGGAGCGGGCCCGGGGGCCCACCTCTGCCGTTGCGACGGCGTCGGTGGCGCCAACCCCCGACGTGCACCTGGGTCGGTGCCTCCGGGGATGTCTTCGACGGTACGTACGCCCGACCGACGCTGTCCACCAACACACGATGTGCGTCAGGTCACAGCGTCGTGAACGCTCGGTACCGCTTCGTCAGGCGAGCTGAGGGGCGATCTCGGTTGCGACGAACTCGAGGTGATCGAGGTCGTGCAGGTCCAGGACCTGCAGGTACACGCGGTTGATGCCCTTGTCCCGCAGCTGTCCGAGCCGGTCGACGACCTCGTTCGCGGTGCCGCCGAAGCCGTCCCGGCGCATCTGCTCGGGATCGCGGCCGATCGCCTGCGCGCGGCGATTCACCCCGGCGTCGTCGGCCGCGGTGCACACCACGTGCGCGACGGACATCGTGATGCTGGCCCGATCGCGGCCCGCCTCGTCGAGCGCCGTGTGGATCAGGTCGAGGCGCGCGTCGAGGGTGCCGGCGTCGGGGAAGCCGATGTTGAACTCGCTCGCGAACCGGGCCGCGAGCGCGGGCGTCCGGCGAGGTCCGGAACCGCCGACGATCACCGGGATCCGGTCCTGCGTCGGCTTGGGCAGCGCTGGCGAGTCGACGAGCGTGTAGTGCTCGCCCGAGTGGCTGAACGTCGCCCCGAGAGGGGTCGCCCAGAGCCCGGTCACGATCTCGAGCTGCTCCTCGAGCATCCCGAACCGCTTGGCTGGGAACGGGATGCCGTACGCCTGGTGCTCCCGCTCGTACCACCCGGTGCCGAGCCCGAGCTCGACGCGGCCACCCGACATCTGGTCGACCTGGGCGACCTGGACCGCCAGGATGCCCGGGTACCGGTAGGTGACCGACGAGACCAGCGTGCCGAGCCGGATGCGGCTCGTCTCGCGCGCGAGCCCGGCCAGCATCGTCCACGCGTCACTCGTCCCGGGCAGCCCGTCGCCGTCGCCCATCACGAGGTAGTGGTCCGAACGGAAGAAGGCGTCGAAGCCCAGGTCCTCGGTGGCCTTGGCGACCGCCAGCACGTCGTCGTACGTCGCGCCCTGCTGTGGTTCCGTGAAGATGCGCAGCTCCATGCCGCACACCCTCGCACGGCCGCTGTCGGACGCGCTGCGTACGGTGATGGCGTGGACACCTCGTCGCTCGACTTCGCGCTCGCCGTCGCCGACTGGCGGCTCCGCGTCGCGCGGATCTACTCCGCGGTGCGCGCCGCTCCCGACCCGGCGGCAGCTCACCGGGAGTGGGTCGAGGCGCGCGACGAGCTGTTCGCCACGCATGACGCTTCGCCGATCCTGGACCGCGCGTCGTTCACGGGGCTCGACGTCGCGCCCTACGACCCGGCGTTGCGGTTCGTGGTGCCCGTCCTGCCCGCCGAGCCGCGGCGGATGGACGTGCGGACCGGGACCGACGGCGTCGTGCCGTTCGAGCGGGTCGGCCGCCTCGAGCTTCCCGGGATCGGGTCGCTGGCCGTCTGGGCATTGCGCTCGTACGGTGGCGGACTGTTCGTCCCGGTCAAGGACGCGCTCGCGGGCCGCGGCACCTACGGCGGCGGTCGGTACCTGGTCGACACGCTCAAGGGCGCGCACCTCGGCGCGTCCGACGACGGCCTCGTCGTCGACCTGAACTTCGCGTACAACCCGTCCTGCGCGTACGACCCGGAGTGGGCGTGCCCGCTCGCCCAGGCGGAGAACACCGTGCCTGTCGAGCTCGCGGTCGGCGAGCGGGGATGAATGGTCCGTTCAGCGCGATGTGGGCGTGGGACAACCCCGTGCCCGCCTCGGTCGACGCACGCGGCCGGGGCTACGCGCCCGCCGAGCCCGACAGGCTGGTGGCGTTCGCGCGTGCCCACGGGCTGACGCACGTGATGCTCGCCGCGCCCTGGGCCGCAGACGAGGGGCCGGTCGGCGAGTGGTTCACGGCTGCGCTGCGCGCGCTCGACGACGCGGGCATCGCGGCCTCGGCCCTCGGTGGCGACCCCGGCTGGCTGGGCTCGCCAGCGCTGGCGGTGCAGTGGTCGCGCGCCGCGAGGGCGGCGGGGGCGACCGCCGTCCACCTGGACCTGGAGCCCTGGGCGCTGCCCGCATGGGGCAGCGACCGGACAGGGTCGATCAGCCGCTGGTTGGCCGTGCTCGACGCGGTGCGCGCGGACCTGGCCGGTGCGGCGTTGGGCGTCGACTGCCCGTGGTGGCTCGCGGCGGAACCCGGCACGGTATTCGACGACGCGGTCGCCCGGGCCGATCGCGTCGTCGTCGTCGCGTTCGCGGACCACGCGGCGGGCTCCGACGGCATCCTCGCGCTCGCGTCGCCCGCCGCGCACCGGTGCCCCGTGCCGTTCACGATCGGGGTCGAGACCGACACCCCCGAAGTGGCCGGCGGCCCGCAGTTCACGTTCTACGACGAGGGCGCCGCGGTGCTCGAGAGGGAGGCCGCGCTCGTCACCACGGCCTTCGCGGACCTCACCGGCTTCGAGGGGGTCGCGGTCGAGCACCACCGCGCGTGGCGCACGCTGCTGCTTCGCTAGCGCTGGCAGGACGGGCAGAAGTACAGCTTGCGCGCTGCCATCTCCTCGACCACGACGCTCGTGCCGCACACGCGGCACGGCAGTCCCGCGCGCCCGTACACCCAGTGCCGCAGGGTCGGATCGGCAAGGGCCGCCGCTCGTCCGGCCGCGTCCAGGTCCTCCCGCGTCAGCATCGCGCCGTCGCGGATCCCGTCCGCGAGCAGCCCGGCCCAGTCGACCCACAGTGCGCGCACCACCTCGCGCGGCACGAGCCGGCCCGGGGTGCGCGGGTCCAGCCGGGCGCGGAACAGCATCTCGGCGCGGTAGATGTTGCCGATGCCGGCCACCACGGACTGGTCCATCAGGAGCTGGCCCACGGCCACCCCGCGCGACGTGACGCGGTCGACGACGACCTCGCCCGCGGCGGCCAGGTCGTCGGTGCTCGCCGGGTCGGGCCCGAGCCGGTCGAGCACCGCCTGCACCTCGTGCGGCGCGAGCACCTCGCACGCCGACGGTCCGCGAAGGTCCGCGACCGACTCCGCCGTGGCGAGGCGCACCCGCACCTGGCCGACGGGATCGGGCGGGAAGTGGGCGAGCAGGCCACCTTCGTCGGCCGGGGCCTCACGCTCGTCCTCGCCCATGCGCACCGCGCGCCGGAGCCTGGGAGCGCCCATGCTGCCGACCGCCGCCTGCCCGTCGACGATCGCCGTGATGCGGCCGTAGAAGTCCCACGCCCCGTACAGGCCGAGGTGCACGCGCAGCACGTCACCCGACTCGAACGTGCAGAAGAGCTGCTTGCCGACCGCGTGGGCCTCGAGCATCCGCATGCCGTCGAGCCGCGCCGCTCCCGGCGCGAACCGGCCCTGCGGCGAGCTCACGGCCAGCGGTGCGCCGACGAAGTCGGCCTCCACCTGCAACGCGATCCGATGAACGGTATGACCCTCGGGCACCGCGCCACGGTACGCGCCTCGCGGCCCGCAACCCCGTGGTTGTCCACGCCCTCCCCGTTGAGAGCGAGGACAACCACAGCTCGTGGAGTCAGGCCACGTGCAGGACCTTGGCCAGGTCGACGCCGTTCGGCGGCGTGACGGGCGCAGGAGCGGCAGCCTGGGCCGCGGCCTCGAGCACGTCGGTGATCTCGGTACCGATCAGCTCGTAGCGGTCGAGCAGCGCGTCGCGCAGCGCCTCGACGAGGTGCCGGTTGCGGCTCAGCAGCCGGCGCACGTGGCTGCGCGCGTCGTCGAGCACGTTCTCGAGCTGCTCCCGCGCGGCCGAGTCGCTCAGCACGGCCGAGACGAGGTCGTGGGGCGTCGCGGCGAACGAGATGAGCGAGCCCGTCATGCCGGCCGCGCCGACCATCTGCGCGGCGGTGCGGGTGGCTGCCGCGAGGTCGGACGCCGGGCCGGTGGACGTCTGGCCGAAGAACAGCTCCTCGGCCACCCACCCGCCCATCGCGATCTGGACCAGCGCCTGCAGGTCGTACTGCGAGCGCGTCCACACCTCCTCGCAGTCGCCGTGCGCGAGCAGGCCCAGCGCGTCGCCGCGTCGGACGATGGTCAGCACCTCGAGCGTGCGGTTGGGCGCGACGAGCCACGCGACGGTCGCATGGCCGGCCTCGTGGGTCGCGATGAGCTCCTGCTCGGCGGCCGTGTAGCGCACCGGCTGGCCGATGCCGACCATCTCGGTGATGCGCGCCTGCTCGACGTCCTTGAAGGACATCTCCAGCGCGCCGCGACGCAGCGCGTTCACGAGCGCCTCGTCGAGCAGGTGCTCGATCATGACCGGCGTCCAGCCGTTCGTCGCCGCGGCGACGCGGTCGCGCAGCACGGCGTCGTCGAGGTCCTTGTCGTGCGCCCGCTTCGCCAGGAAGTGGTCGACCAGCTCGCGGCGGCCGAGCGCGTCGGGGGTCGCGAACGTCAGGTGCCGGTCGAAGCGGCCCGGCCGCAGGAGCGCCGGGTCGAGCGAGTCGGCGCGGTTGGTCGCCGCGATCAGCAGGATCGGGGCGCGGCCGGGGCGACGCTGCTGGACCTGGCGGTGCGCGGGGAGGAACAGGTTCAGGCGGGCCACCACGCGGTTGAACATCTTGTCGCCCGCGGTCGGCTCGTCGAACGACTGCATCTGCACCAGCAGCTCGTTGACCACGCCGCCGGTCCCCTCGGAGACGATCTGGTTGCGGACGACGCCGCGGTGGAAGCCCATCATGGGCTGCGCCGTCATCGACGAGGCCATCCCGCCGCGCGCCATCGCGATCGCGTCGATCTCCTCGATGAACCCGATCGCGCCGCCCTCGGTGCGGGCGGCCTTGCGCAGCGCCTTGAAGTACGCGCGGATCTTCTTCGCGGTCGCGCCGTAGTACATCGACTGGAACGACGTCGCGGAGACGAAGAGGAACGGCACCCCGGCCTCGGCAGCCATCGCCTTGGCGGTCATCGTCTTGCCCGTGCCCGGGAGCCCCTCGAAGAGCAGGCCCCTACGCGGCGAGCCGCCCATCTGGTCGGCGAAGCGGCGGTGCGTCTGGAAGAGGTCGATGGACCGGCGCACGTCCTCCTTCACCGGGTCGATGCCGACGACGTCGTCGAGCCGCACGTCCACCTGCTCCGGGCGGTAGACCAGGTGCGGTGAGCGCCCGGCGCCGAGCTGCGTCGAGGCGACCATCGCGATCATGAACCCGAAGAACAGGATGATCGTCAGCAGGAACGGGTCGATGTGCGGCAACGGCGGGAGGAACGAGCGGTTCGTCAGCGCGGCCGCGATGACCCACGCCTCGACGAGCAGCACGACGGCGGCGAAGCGGTAGACCCGCCGGCGGCGCATCCGCTCCCGGTCGAGCGCGATGTCGTGCGCTCCCTGGCGGATGGGCGAGACGAGCTCTTCGGCCACGAGTTGTGTCCCTTCGTGCTGGTCAGGCGGACACCCCATCGTCAGGCCACCGTTGAAAACCGGCAAGATCGGACATATCGGACCACTCTTTCGGGCTAACGCGCCCGCAGAGTCCTCGCGAGCGCCTCGCGCTCGATCTCCGTGAGGCCGAGCCCGTCGCGCAGGTACGCCTCGAACGTGCCGAACTCGCGGTCGAGCTCGTCGAAGGCGGCCTGCAGGTACTCGGCCCGCACCTCGAACAGCGGCCGGAGCGCGTCGGCGCCCACCCCGCTCGCCGCGACCCGCTCGAGCAGCGGCGCGAAGATCTCGTGCACCGCCGGGTTGACCGCGAGGTACTCGTCCAGGGCCTCCTCGCGCGTGGCGCCGGCGGCGAGCAGCAGCACGGTCGCCGCCCAGCCCGTGCGGTCCTTGCCCGCGGTGCAGTGGAACAGCAGGGGGACCCGGTCGGGGTCGATGACGAGCCGGACGAGCCCCGCGTACGCCTTCTGCGCGGACGGCGTGCTGACGAGCGCGCGGTAGGTCTCGACCATCTGCGCGACGAGATCGACGCCCGCGAGCGCGCCGGGGCCCGCGCCACCGCGACCCGCGTCCGATCCCGCGGCGTCCTCAGACGAACCCGGACGCTCGAAGAGTTCCGCGAGCTGCGCCGCAGCCCCGCCGGGCAGGTCAGCGAGCACGTCGAGGACGACGAGCTCCGCCCCCGCCGGGACCTGATCGGGCGCAGCCGCCCGTTCCGCGGCTGTGCGCAGGTCCACGACCGTGCGGATGGCGAGCGTCGCCAGGTCGGGATCGGTCGCGACGGCCTCGTCGGACAGCTCGGCCGAGCGGTACGCGACACCGGTCGCGACGAGCGTCCCGTCCGACGTCGCGCGGCCGCCCAGGTCGCGCAGGTTGCCCAGGTGGGCCGAGGCGATCCGGTGCAGATCCGTCATGCACCGACCCTAGATGGCACGCGTGACCTGCTCACGCGCTGACGGCGAACGCCTCCTGCGCGGCCAGGCCGAGGGTGTCGCGCAGCGTGCCGCCGGGGTAAGCGGAGCGGAACAGCCCCGCGGCCCGCAGCGCCGGGACGGTCCGGTCGACGAGCTCGGTCAGGTCGGTGCGCAACGACGCCGGACGCACGGTGAAGCCGTCGCCCGCCCCGGTCTCGACCCACTCGGCGACGAGCTCCGCGAAGTCCGCCGCGGTCCCGGCGTGCACCAGCGAGCCCTCGTCTGCCGCGACCCCCTCGAGCTCGGCGAGCATGTCGAGCCGCGCCAGGGCGCTCGCCTCGTTGCCGCCGAGCACGACGAAGGCGTCCACGAGCACCCGCACGTCGCGCGCGTCGCGCCCCGCGGCGGTCACGGCGTCGAGCACCTGCGCCGTCCGGAGCTGCGCGTCGGCGCGGCTCGTCGCGCGGATGCGGACCACGTCGGCGAACCGCGCCGCGACGTCGAGCGTTCCCGGCGCGCCCAGCCGGACGACGATGGGCGGTCGCCCCTGCGGGGGCGGCGGGGTGGCCCCCCGCGCGGTCGCGGCGAAGTGCACGCCGTCGACCTCGACGAACCGGCCACGCCCGTCGAGCGCGGTCGGCGTGCCTCCGTCCCAGCGGTCCCACGAGCGCAGCACCTGCTCCGCGGCGACGTCGAGCCGGTGCCCGGCCGTCGCGATCGACCCGACGCTGACGTCGTCGGCCGGCCCGACCTCGCCGCCGACCTGCCAAGCCGCTCGACCGCCGCTCTGCCGGTCGATCGACGCGATGGCCTGCGCCACGTCGCGCGGATCGGTGTGCCGGGTGCCGATGCTGGCGACGAGCCCGATGCTCCGCGAGCGCGCACCCAGCCGTGCGGCGATGAGCGCGGGATCGAGCCGGCCACGCAACGTGGTGTTGCGCGAGGCCTGGAGCGTGAAGTCGTCGTCGAACAGCACGAAGTCGAGCGTGCCGCGCTCGGCGGTGGCCACCAGCTCGAGCACGTGGGCGCCGTCGAACGGTCGCGCGGCCGTCGAGCCGACGTCCTTCCACGAGGCGGCGCGGGCGCGGGTCTCGGTGAGGTCGAGGCCGAGGTGGGCGTGGTTCAGGGAGGTCATCGAGGGGTCCAGTTCGTCGCAAAGGACGCGCTCGCCGTCGTCGAGACGGGGCGCGAGGGGTCGTCAGGTCAGAGACGACAGCGACAACAGGACCGAGGCATGGAGACGGCAAGCACGGCGCATCTCCCCTCGATTAATCCCGACTAGTTCGGTAGGAAATCTACGCAGCCCGAGGCACCCATGTCAACGCCCGTCCCACCCCCACCGACCCGCGCCCGTGCGCCCGCGCCCGCCCTCCACAGCCGAGACCGACGCGGTGGGCGGCCAACGGCCGCCGACCCTCAAGTTGTGGGCGCGAAACTCGGCTTCGGCGTCCA
>JBCECL010000025.1:11610-14814 GCA_039207135.1 Brevundimonas sp. | reverse complement strand
GGGAGGCGGGAGCGGGTCAGGGCGTAGGCGCCGCCGATGGCGAGCAGCGGCACGCCGATCGCGACCAGACCCACCTGCTGCCAGGGGATCGACATCAGCATGGCCGGGCCGTCGTCCGTGCTGCGGGTTCCCTTGGCCAGCACCAGCACCCACCCGAGCATCAACCCCGACAGGCATCCGAGGCCCACGCCGAGCAACGCGATCACCCCGCTCTGCGCCGCCGACACCCGCCGACGCATCCGCGGCCCAGCCCCGATCGCTGCCAGCGTGGCCAGGTCGGGTCGGAACTCTGCCGCAGCCAGGGCCATTGCGAGTCCCGTCGCCCCCAGGCCGACGACGACGGCGGCGCCGACGAGGATCCACAGAATGATCGGCGCGGAGTTCGCCGGCCCGCGCTCGACGTACACCGTCACGCCAGAGAGGTGGCGAGCCGCGACGATCTCCGCGTCGCTCGGTGCGTCTGCGGTCTCGAGCACGAATCCCGAGCTGACCGTCTCGAGCCCGAGCTGCCGCGCCACGTGCGCGGTCAGCACGGTGTCGAACTGGCCGACCCGGGGCGTGCTCGCGGCGGGAACGACGAGCGTCTTGACGACCGAGTCGTCCGCGGCCGAGTGCACGGCGAAGTGTGCGGTCCCGTCGGGCCACAGGTCGTGGACGCCGACGAGCACGCGTCCGGTCCGCAACGGCGCCGGGTCACCGAGCCCGAGCGCGTCGACGGTCGAACCGTCGTCGATCAGGACGCTCGGCGTGAACCCGTTGTTGCCGCCCACGTTGAAGACGCTGGCTGGTGCGATCGCGAAGCACCGTGAGTCCTTGCGCTGCTGCCGCCAGTCTTCCTCGGTCGCGTCGTCCGCCATCGGCGGGCACTGCGCTGCCGCGGGGCGGAGGTTCTCGAGGCGACTCTGCGACGACGCCTCGGCAGGCTCGTCGGCCGGGTCGTCGGACGCAGCGTCGCGGGGGGCCGGCTCCGTGGGAAAGACGCCCACGCGGACCGGCACGACGCCGGTGCCACCAAACGCGATCTGGGCCTCTCTCTGGACGTCCTCGGCCGCGAGAGCAGATGGCGCAGCTGTCGGGTCGCCCCACTCGTCGAACGCGCTGTACGCCACGAGGACGGTGCCGAGGCCGGCGTTCGGACTGTACTTCGCGGCCTCGTAGTCCTGCGCGGACTGCACGTAGATGCCTCCTGCGACCACGCCGGCGATCGCCGCGATGACCGCCGCGACCGCTGGTGCCGTGCGGCCGCGCTGTCGAGCCGCGTCCCGCATGGCGAGCCGGCCCGCCACGCCGGCGCGAGGCGCGAGGCGCCCGACGAGCGAGATGAGCGCCCCGGACGCCGCGACGATGCCGATCTGCAGCACGAGGATGCCGACGACGAGCATCAGCGACGAGCCACGCATCGCCCCGAACACGGCCGCGACGGCCCCGGCCGCGACGCAGGCGAGCCCGATGATCGGAACGCGGCGCCGCGGCCGCGCCTCCGCCCGGCGACCGGCCAGGGCTGCCACCACGTCGACGCCTGCCGCCCGCCGCGCCGGCAGCCACGCGGCCGCTAGCGACAGCACGACGCCAAGGACCACGAACAGCGCCACGAAACCCCACGGGACCCTGAGTCCGGGGAAGCCAGTGGATCCCCGAGCCACCGCGATCTGGCGGACCGCGACGGCGCCCGTCAGCCCAAGGATGCCACCCAGAAAAGAGGCGCCGAGCCCGATGACCAGGCCGCCGAGCAGCACGATCTGGCGAAGGGTCCGACGCTCTCCGCCGCTCGACGCGACGACGGCGAGCTGCCGCTCGGCCCGCCGCGCTCCCACCGCGAACGCGGGACCGATCAGCAGGACGACCTCGAGTGCCGCGATTGCTCCGACGGCCGCAACCACCGCGATCGTGCCCGACGAGCCGGTTGTTCCTGGCTCGTCGAGGCCCGGCGGGTCGGGCGGCGGATCCTGGACCACCGCGCGGCTGACTGCGGTGAGGCCGGCGGCGTTGATCGCCTGGACGCTGTCCCATCCGAACGGGAGGTCGCCGCGCACGTACCAGGTGCTGCGCGCACCGTGGTCGGCCGCGAGCGCACCAGGGATGCCGACGAGGTCGTGACCTCCGAGCTCCGCGTCAAAGATCCCGGAGACGGTCACGTTCGTGACAGTCCCATCTCGATCGCTCAGCTCGAGGCCGTCCCCTTGAGCGGCGCCCAACTGCACCGCTGTCAGGGTGTCCAGGGCGACCTGGTCGAACGCCTTGGGCCACGAGCCCGCGGTCAGCGCGCCGCCCGTCACCATCGCAAGCTCCGCTGTCGGCGCCATCGCGACGTAGGCGTGCATCGAGCCCGCCGGTGAGGCCGCCCGAACGTCGGCCGACGTGACGGGAACCAGCACGTCCCCCTTCGGCACGGCCCGCTCGAGAGCCGCGCGCGCGGCGGCGGGGGTGATCGTCGCCCCGTCGGTCGATCCGCCGTCCCCGTCCGAGACGCTCGAGACGTGCGACCCGAAGGCGTCCTGCAGCACGGGATGACCGTCGTTGGACTGAACGAGCGCCTGCGCGACGGGCCCGAGCGCCTGCATCGCGCGCTGCTCCGGCGTCCACAGCGACGACTGCACCAGCACGGACCCGCCCACCCCCACGAGCACCGGCAGCCCCACCATCGCCGCCACCAACGCCGTCCGGCCCCTGCTCCGGACGGCATCTCGGCGGGCGATCCGTGCCGACGCGCGCAGCGCGACGAACCACCTCGTGCTCACAGCGCGGCCTGCAGCGACCACGGTTCGAGCCGGCGGCCGGTGCCGTCCACGACGACCCCGTCGCGCAGGAACACGGTCCGGTCGGCCCATGCGGCGAAGCGGGGCTCGTGCGTGACGAGCAGCCCGGCGGCGCCGGCGTCGATGCGGGCGCGCAGCACGCGCATGACGTCCTCGCCGGTGGTCGAGTCGAGCGCGCCCGTCGGTTCGTCGGCCAGCACCAGGCGGCGCGGGCCGACGAGTGCGCGGGCGATCGCGACGCGCTGCTGCTGGCCGCCCGACAGCTCGTCGGGGAACCGGTCGGCGAGGTGGTCGACGCCCACCTCACGCAGCGCGGCGCGGGCCTCGGCGCGCGCGGTCCGGCCGCCGATCCCGTCGAGCTCGCGCGGCAGCGACACGTTCTCCGCGGCCGTGAGGGCGGGGATCAGGTTGAAGTCCTGGAACACGTACCCGATCGAACGGCGGCGCA
>JBCECL010000025.1:0-11510 GCA_039207135.1 Brevundimonas sp. | reverse complement strand
CGCACCTCGGCCTCGGCGGCGAAGATCAGGTTGTCCAGCACGAGCGACCAGGCGAGGTCGTCGCCCGACGGCCCCTCGGCGGGCAGGTCGGCCTTGAGGCGCGTCAGGTCCGTCAGGGCTCGCATGGTCTCGGTGCGCTGCGCCTGGACGAGCCCCGGGACGTCGACGTCGGCCGCGGTGACCGCGAGCGCGAGCTTGATGCTCAGCTCGTCGCGCTGCGGGGCGGTCCGCACGACGGGCGTCGTCCACCACTCGCGCAGCGCGGCGTGCCCGGCGTCCGTGAGGCGGTAGCCGAGCGGCTCGGTGTCGACGACGGGCTCGACGAGGCCGTCGCGAACGAGCCGGTCGAGCGTCGTCGAGACCTGGCCCATGTTGAGCGGCCACGTGCCGCCCGTGCGCGCCTCGAACTGCTGCCGGAGCTGGTAGGCGTGCATGGGCTCCTGCGCCAGCAGCGCGAGCATCCCCTGTCGGACGGACATCGTCGCTCCCCCTGGTTACGCGGTAACTGATTGCGACAGCAAGTTACGCAGTAACCCCACGGGTGTCAACGACCCTCCCCGGTCGGGCGAACGTCCCGTCGGCGGACCCGCTCGCCGCGCACGACCGACCGAGCGCGCATAGCCTCCCTGGATGCGACCGGCCCGGATACCGTGGCGCGCCCTGCTCCGTGCGGGCGGCCTGGCCCTCGGCATCGGCATCCCCGTCGCGGCGCTCGCGTACGCGGTCCGCTCCGGCGTCGGCCCGATCGCCCGCTGGGACACGCACGCCATCGCCGAAGCCACGGACTTCACCCGTGCGCACGCGGGCCTGCACGACGCGCTGATCGTCTGGCAGGAGGCGTTCCAACCGCGCTGGGTCTACCTCGCCGGTTCGCTCGTGTGCGTGTGGGTGTGGCGCCGGCACCACGCTCCCGGTCGCGCCCTGTGGGGCTTCGGGACGCTCGCCGCCTCCTGGTTGCTGGCCAACGCGGCGAAGGCGGCGGTGCAGCGCGCAAGGCCCGTGGTCGAGGACGCCCTCGTCCACGCCGGGGGTACGTCGTTCCCGTCCGGGCACGCGTTCGCGTCCGCCGCGACGGGCACCACGGTGACCCTGCTGCTGTGGCCCGTGCTCGGCCCCACGGCCCGGGTCGCCGTCCCGACCGTCGCCGCGCTGCTCACCCTCGCCACCGGCGCCGACCGGGTCCTGCTCGGCGCGCACTACCCGTCCGACGTCGTCGGCGGCATCCTGCTCGGCGTCGCCGTCCCGGCCGCGTCGTACGTCGGCTACCGCGGCTGGGCCGCGCTGCGCGACGACACCCCCGACCCGGAGGTCAGATGAGCACCTTCGTCCACCGCTACGAGCTGGACACCAGCCGCCCCACGGGCAAGGAGTTCTGGCGCGACATCGCCGTGCGCGCGCTCGCGCCGGCCGTGCTCGTCTTCGGGGTCGTCGTCGGGCTCGGCTTCCTCATCACCGGCCCGCTCGACAACCTCCCGGGCGAGAAGGCCGTCAACGACTGGTTCGTCGACCAGCGCACGCCCACGCTGAACGACGTCACCGCCGTGATCTGCCAGATCGGCAACACGCCGATCGTCGTGGCGATCGCGTTCGCCACGATGATCGCGCTCCTCGTCTGGACGCGGCAGTGGTGGTTCGCGCTCATCCCCGGCCTGGCCATCGGGCTGCAGGCCGCGGTGTTCCTGTCGTCGTCGCTCGTCGTCGGCCGCGAGCGTCCCGACGTGGACCACCTCGACGACGCGCCACCCACGTCCAGCTACCCGAGCGGGCACACGGGCGCGTCGACCGCGCTGTACGTGACGCTCGCGCTCGTCGCGCAGCGGATCACCAACCGGGCGCTGCGCGTCGTCGTGACGATCCTGCTGCTCCTCGCGCCCCTCGCGATGGGGACCGCGCGGCTGTACCGCGGCATGCACTCGCTGTCGGACGTGCTCGTCGGCCTGGCGAACGGCATCGTGTGCGCGCTGCTCGCGTGGAACTACCTGCGACGGGACGTGCGCGCTACGCCGACCGGGTGAACTTCGCCGTCGGATAGCGACCCGCTCGTCCGATTCTGGCGTGCAGTCCCTCCCGCAATGCCGTGAATGCCTGGTGTGGCGACGGTGGGCACGGGCGCCCTGGGCGGGTTTGCCCAGGTTCAATGTCCGCCGTGATTGCCTGGAGATACTCTGCGCCCGCCGTCCTGGCCGCCGCGGCGCTCGTTGCCGCGATGGTTCCCGCTGCCGCGTCCGAGCCCCTGCCCGACGGATCCGTCGCGACCGTCAGCATCGACTCGTTCGACGGGCCCGCGCCCGCGAGCCGTACCGACCGCGCGCTGCTCACGGCCGACGGTCGCGTGCTCCCGATGTCGGCGCGCACGCGGACGGGCGTCGCGGACACCAGCGCGGCTGTGCGCGACCTCGTCGCGGGCTCGACCTCGGCCGGCACCCCTGCCGCAGCGCCGCACGCCGCGGCCAGCGCGACGGTCGCCCGCTCGGTCAGTCCCATCGCCGAGCACCTCTACCTCGTGGCGATCCAGGACCCGGGCACCACGGGTGCGTTCACGACGACCCGCGCGACGCAGATCGCCAACGCCGCCGCCGCGTACTGGAAGCGCGAGGCGCGAGGCGCGATCTCGGGATTCAGCGTGCAGAGCACGACCCTGGACGTCGCGAACAGCTGCAGCGACGGGTACGAGCAGGTGTGGACGAAGGCCGCGGCCGCCTACCCCGACGTCGACTTCACCAAGCCGGGCAACCACGTCGTCGCCTTCAGCCCGCTCGGCTGCTACGACCCGGACGGCCAGGGCATCGACAGCTACGACTACGCAGGCGTCGCGAACGTCGGCAGCGGCTTCTCGACGGGCGGCTACGTCCAGGTGGTCGCGGACCAGTGGGGCGTGCTCGCGCACGAGCTCGGGCACCACTTCGGCCTGGGTCACGCCGACCTCGCGCTGCAGACCTACGCCGGTGTGAAGTCGTACGAGTACTACGGCCTCTTCGGTCCGCAGGCGCTGCAGCTCGACGACTACGCGCCCGGTGCGCTCGACGGTGCGTGGCGTGCCCAGCTCGGCGTGCCCGGCGAGAGCGCACGCGAGAAGGTCGTGCCCTGGAACGCGGCACCCACGCTCTACACGCTCGCTCCCCTCACGGCGACGTCGGGCACGACGAGCCTCGTCCTGCGGGACGAGTACGGCGATCCCGCGTTCTGGCTCGACTACCGCTCGGGCGCAGCCGCAGACGCCGCGACGTTCTACGCGTCCGACCCCATCGGCAAGCTGACCTCGGCGTACGGCGATGTCAGCTTCCGGCGCGGAGTCACCGTCTCGGCGCCGTTCGTGCCGTACCCGGACGACGCGCCCGACACCTACGACCTCGCCACGGTCGCATTCCCTGCCGCCAACGGGTCGTCCTTCCACGCCGCCGGCGGCGCCGGGGACTCGCTGGACGTCTTCCAGGGCGACGTCCGGATCAAGGTCGTCAGCACGTCGGCCAGCGGTGCCCAGGTGCTCGTGTCGTACGCGGCCCACCCGCAGGTCGCGACGAAGACCACGCTCAAGTCCGCCACCGTGACCGAGCGCGCGAAGGCCAAGGTCGCCATCTCCGTCCGCTCGTCGACGCAGGCCGCAGCCGGCCAGGTCGCGATCTACCAGGACGGCAGGAAGGTCGCGACGCGGACGCTCGTCGGCGGCAAGCTCACGTACACGACGGCAGCCGGCCTGACGCGCGGCACGCACACCTTCACGGTCAGGTACGCCGGGACACCGGCCTTCGGCGCCTCCAGCGCGAGCGTCAAGGTCGTCGCCAAGGACGCCTCCAAGGTCAGCCTCTCGGCGAAGAAGGTGCGGAAGGGCGCGAGCTCGACGGTCACGGCGCGCATCTCGTCCGACGTCACGGCGACCGGCACGGTCAAGCTCTACAAGGGTTCGACGTACGTCGGCAGGGCCACCGTCTCGAAGGGCAGGGCGACGTTCCACCTGCCGAAGTCCTGGAGGTCGAAGGCCTACACGCTGACCGCGAAGTACTCGGGCAGCTCGAGGGTTGCCGCGTCGGTCGCGACGAAGAAGCTCACCATCCACTGACGCGACACACGATCGATGCGGGCCTCGCCGATACCTTCGGCGGGGCCCGCTCGACGTCTCGGGGACCTGAAATACCGCCAAGAATGTCTCGATGAAATAGCGCTCAGGTTGGTTTCTCGGCGGTAACAGTTAACTCGGTATTTCACCCGATTTCTCTATGCTTTACACATGGAAAGCGTAGCGATCTACAGCAGGTTGACCGCCGTCGCCGTGACCAGTGTCCTGCTCACCGGCGTTGTCGGCGTGGTCGGTGCCACCAGCTCGGACGCCGCGTCGGGGGCCACGCGCATCGTCGTGACCAGCACGGTCGCCCGCACACAGCCCGCAGCGAGCGCACGCGCGACGGCGCGTCTCGGCCGGATGGAACGCGTCGTCGTCACCGCGAAGCGCACCGGCTGGGCGAAGACCAACGTCGGGTGGGTCCCCACCAAGACGCTCTCGAGCGGCAACCGCTACGCCGACAACGTCGCTGCCGAGCACGGCCTGCGCGTCCAGTACACGAACAACCAGGCGTGCGGGGTGCGGTCGAGCGTCAACACCGCCGACGCGTTCGACGCGAGCGGTTGCTACGTCGACGGAAGCTCCACCATCCAGCTGACGACGTCGGCCGCCTACAACGGAACCGCGGCCTGGAAGCGCGACGCGATCCACGACCTGGTGCTTCACGAGGCCACCCACGCGAAGATCTACGCCATCACGGGCAGCGCGAACCCGCAGGTCGCGGGCGCGCGTGCGGAGCAGGTGACCGACGCGTACGCATGGAAGTACCTGGGCGCCTCGCGCGCCGCCGGCGGCTATGGCTTCACCAAGGCCGACCTGGCCAAGGCGACGAGGATCCACAGCATGGGCAGGTGACCAACGTCCTGAACGGTCGTCCAGACGGACGCGTAGGGTCGGTTCACTCACCAGAGGTGTCCACCGTTGGAGGTCACCGTGCCGATCCCGATCGCGTTCAGCAGACGCCCAGAGCCCATGCGTGCCGGGTGCTACGAGACCCTGCTGCGCCGGATCATCGACGGGACCTACCCGCCCGGCACGGCACTGGACGACGACGTCCTGGCCCGCGAGTTCGGCATCTCCCGCGCACCGCTGCGCGAGGCGCTGAACCGCCTCGCCTCGTTCCACATGGTGCGCGTCGTGCCGCGGCACAGCACCGTCGTCACCGCGATCGACCAGCGGAGCCTTCGCGAGGGGACGGACGTGCTCTACGCGCTCGTCGAGGCGGCGATGCGTCGCACCCTGGGGGACCTCACGGAGGACGACCGTGCCGCGCTGCGCGCCTACCGTGACTCGCTCACGGACGACGACGCGGTGCGAGACAGCGTCCGCAGCTGTCGCGTCTGGACCGGCTACTACGCGGTGTTCGCCGCACGGCTGGGCAATCCCGAGTTCGACCGGACGATCCAGTGGCTCGGTCCGTACGTCCGACGGTTCAACTGGCAGATCGCGGACCTGATCGACCCGCGTGCCGAGGCGGACCTCGAGCGCGCCGAGATCGAGGCCGCGCTCGCCGGCGACCTGCACGCGCTGCTCACCGCGTGGCGCGCCCACACGGAGGTGTACATCCCCCAGGTGATCGCCGGCGTGGCCGACCACGGCGGTCCGGTGGTCCCCGACGTCACGGGCGACACCTGCACGGGCCGCACGACCCGCACCATCCAGGACGCCATCACCGACGGCACCCTCCTGCCCGGCGAGACCCTCGTCGAGGGGGACCTCGTCGAGTGGCTGGGCGTCTCCCGGACGCCGGTCCGCGAGGCGCTGCGCCGGCTCAGCGACCGCGGCCTGGTCGTCCTGGAGCCCGGGCGTCCCGCGCGCGTCGCCGAGCTCCGCGCCGACGGCGTCGACGACCTCCGTCTCGCCGTCTTCACCCTGCGCCTCATGGTGGCGCGCAAGGCGATGGCCGACGACCCCGACGGCTTCGCCCGCCTGCTTCGGAGCCGCCTCGACGTCGCCCAGCACGCGGAGCCCGGGACGACGAGCGCAGCGCTCGCCGTCCAAGGCGTGTGCTCGGCGATCAACGAGGCGTTCGGATCGGGAGTGTTCTTCCAGGTCCTCGACCCGCTGCACGCACGATCGCAGTGGTACGGCGTGAGAGACCCCGACGCGAGCCCCGGCATCACGCTGGAGACCGTGGCAGAGCTGGTCGCCGCCGCGGAGGCGCGCGACGAGGCCGCCTTCGAGGCCGCGCTCGCGACGTACTGCTCCGTCGTCCCCGTGAGGGATCTCGCGGCGGCATGACCGGGCGGCCGCCGGCACCGCGGGCCGGCGGCCGCCCGGGCGTCAGCCGACCGCGGCGACGGCGAGGTCCGCGTTGTCGCTGAAGAGCCCGTCCATCCCGATGCCGACGAACGCGCGGATCTCGCCCGCGAGGTCACCGACCGCGTTCGGGTCGGTGCCCACGCGGTACTCGGCCGGAAGGAACTGGTTCTCGCGGCGGAACGTCCAGCCGTGCACCTCCAGCCCCGCCCGGTGCGCGTCGGACACGACGCTGGTCGGCGTGCCGAGCGTGCCGGTGGCCGTTCGCGGGATCATCACGTCCTTGCACAGGCCCACGCCGTCGGCGTACGTCGCGATGCTGCGCAGCCCGCTCGCGGTCACCAGGTCCTTGTAGGTGCGCGGGTCGCCGGCGGCCACCAGGTCGTACGGCGCGCCCGAGCAGTCGACGAGCTGCACCAGCGGCGCCCTCGTCAGGTGCGACAGCTCGCGCAGGTTGCCCGTCTCGAAGCTCTGTACGAACACGGGCGCGTTGCGACGGTCGAGCCCGTTCGCCGTGAGCTGCGCGACGAGCGGCTCCTCGAGCGAGAGGCCGATCGAGTCGAAGTACGTCGGGTGCTTCGTCTCGGGGTAGACACCCACCTGCTTGCCGTCGCACGAGACCGAGTGCCGGGCCAGGTCGATGACCTCGTCGAGCGTCGGGATCTCGTAGAGCCCGTCGAACGCGGTGTTCGCGGGACGTACGAGCGGCAGGCGCTCCTTGGCCCGCAGGGTCTTGAGCTGCGCGAACGTGAAGTCCTCGGTGAACCAGCCGTTGATGCTGCGGCCGTCGACGACCTTCGTGGTGCGCAGCGAGGCGAACTCGGGGTGGTCGGCGACGTTCGTCGTGCCGCCGATCTCGTTCTCGTGCCGCGCGACGAGCACGCCGTCCTTCGTCGAGACCACGTCGGGCTCGATGTAGTCGGCACACAGTCGGATCGCGGTCTCGTAGCTCGCGATCGTGTGCTCCGGGCGGTACCCGCTCGCGCCGCGGTGACCGATGACCGTCGTCGCGCTGGGCGTCACGCGCACGTGGCGCAGGTCGATGATGTCCATCTCGGTGTCGTCGGGCTTGCCCGCGATGCGCGCCGCGTTGCCCGGGTAGTTGTTGTCGTTGGCGATCAGCAGCCGACCGTCGCGGAGCTGCACGATCGTCTCGAACGACTGGACCGGCAGCGAGAACGGGTCGCCCGTGCCGTAGCCGTCGCCCGCGCCTAGGTGGTTCGGGTTGGCGATCTTCAGCGCGTCGAGCACGAGCGTCTTGGACACGAACCCGTCCACGTCCCGCTTGTCGAGGTCGACCGCGTACACACGCTTGATGACCGAGGCCTCGCCCTGGAAGTCGTCGCGCTCGACGACGAGCAGCTTGTGCCGGCCGGTCGCGAAGGCGTCGCCGACGAGGTTGGCGTCCTGGTCGGTCTGGTACGCCCACGTCACGCCCGTGTACCGGTTGGTCCGGGTGTCGAACTCGGAGATGGTGCGCCGGCGCTGCAGAGTGTCGTCGACGAACGCCCCCTCGGTGATCGGGTAGAGGTAGCGACCGTCCTTCGAGCCCGCGAGCGCCTCGAACCCTCGGCTCGCCTTGATCCGTGGGGTCTCGCCCGCACCGAGGTACGGGTTCTGCGGCGACTTGCCGAGCGGGAACGGCACGGGCTTGGCGAGCAGCTTGCCGGTCGCGTCGACGTGCAGCAGGAACGGCCCGAACTCCTCCCCGATCCAGAAGCTGCCGTCCTTCTGACGCACCACCGACTCGATGTCGAAGTCGGCACCGGTCAAGAGCCGCTTCTTGGTGTCGCCGTGCACGATCGGGAAGTCGATCCGGTGATCGGGGTCCCGCAGCGAGATGAAGCCGTTCACGCGGATCTTGCCCTTGCCACCCTTCGCCGTCTCCCACTTCGGGGTCACGTGGTAGAGCCGCAGCAGGAAGTCGGCCGAGTTGGCCTTGGAGCCGAACCCGTTGTCGGGCATGGCCCAGAACGTGCCGTCACCCGCTGCGATCACTCCGGAGAAGCCCGGGACCACCTGTCCGGGGAACGGTCCGGTGCGGCCGTTGGCGGGCGTGGCGAGCGCGCCGGACTGGGGTCCGGAGGCGAGGTAGTCGGCCGAGAGGGTGGCCCGGGCCTCGAGGGTGGGCCGGACGACCGTGCGGGTGTCGTCGCGAGAGTGGTCGGCCGCGAAGGCGGGGGTCGCGCTCGGGAGGAGGGCGGCGGCCACCGCGGCGGCCAGGACGGTCATCGTTGCTCGTCTTGTCATGCCTCGACCGAACCCGGGCTGGGCGACGGGCGAGCGACGCGTCGTCGACAACCGGATGAAACCGGCACATCGGGCCGAGTGATGCAGGCGTCCAGTTCGACGCGCGCGACGTGCCGATCGCCCTTAGGGTCCACTTTTGAGCGAACCCCTCGACCTCTTGGAGTTCTACCCATGACCGCACACGGCATCCTCTCGGCGATCATCATCGGCGCCATCATCGGCGTCCTCGGCCGGCTCTTCGCACGCGGGAAGCAGCGGATCGGCGTGCTGATGACGATCCTCGTCGGCATTGCCGCAGCCCTCGTCGGCACGTTCCTGGCCAGCCTCATCGGTGTGAAGGACACCAAGGGCGTCGACTGGATCGAGCTGGCCCTGCAGATCGGCCTCGCGGTCGTGTTCGTCGTCGCGGTCTCGGGCCGTCGTCGTCGGCGCGGCCTGCTCTGACGCTCGCGACCGCTACCGGGCGGAGTCGTCGCGGACGCACCTGCGCATGATCTCGTCGACGACCTGGTCGATCGGCGCGGTCGCGTCGATCGGGATCCCGATCGGGACCGTCTCCTTGGTCCCGTGCCAGCGCACGATGAGGGCGCGATCGGTCGGCTCCCCGTCGCGCCACTCCGTGTCGGGCCGCGCGTCGAGGCGCCGGTGCAGCGTCGGCAGATCGACCTCGAGGACGAACACCGCGTCGAAGGCGTCGACGAACGCGGGGAAGTTCCGCGACCCACCGCAGAAGAACGTGCGCTCGTGCGTCTGGTCGGCGACCAGGGCACGGACCTTCGCGACGTCCCAGATGTGGTCGTCGCGGCCGCTGGTCGCCAGCGGCTCGCCCGTAAGTCGGTCCCCGGGGTACGCGAGCTCGCGGTCGCCGTGGATCGCCTGGATGCCGCGCCGCAGCAGCTCGTCGCACACCGATGTCTTCCCCGTGCCGGACAACCCCTCGACCAGATAGTTCGACCTACCCATGTGACGGACCCTAGCCAGATGCGCGTGGCCGCCGCCCGACCGTCGTGATCGGGCGGCGGCCGGTCGGGCTAGTCGCGCTCGCTCAGCCAGGCGAGGATCGCCTGGTTCGTCTCGTCCGGCCGCTCCTGCTGGATCCAGTGCCCGCTGTCCAGCGTGATCACGTCGACGTGGGGCACGAACTCGGACAGTCGCTCGGCCCGCGCCACCGCGTCCCGGCTGCCGTAGATCATCAGCGCCGGCTGCCGGACCACGGGGTCGACGTCGGCCAGCACGTGCCAGCTGCGGTCGAGGTTGCGGTACCAGTTGATGCCGCCCGTGAAGCCGGACGCCTCGAACGCGGACACGAACACCGACAGCTCGCCGTCGCTCATCAGCGGCTTCCCGAGCGGAGTCGCGGCCCTGGCCAGGTTGATGAACGCCATGCCGGGCTCCGGCTCCCGGGGCGGCTCGTCGGTGCGGAACAGGTTGCGCAGGAACTGGGCCGCGTTCTCGTCGAGCACCGCGTCCGCCACGCCCGGCTGCCGGTTGAAGTGCACGAAGTAGAAGTCGCCGCCGAGGAACTGCTCCATGACCTCGACCCAGGGCCGTTCGCCGCGCTCCTGGTACGGCACGCTCAGCGCGATCACCTTGTTCACGCGGTCCGGGTGCAGCTGAGCCAGCCCCCAGACGACGAACGCACCCCAGTCGTGGCCGACGAAGGTGGCGTCCTCGTAGCCGTAGTGGTCGAGCAGCCCGACGAGATCGCCCGTCAGAGCGGCGATGTCGTAGTCCGTCACCTCGCTGGGCCGGGACGAGTTCCCGTAGCCGCGCTGGTTGGGGACGATCACGTGATAGCCGGCGGCGACCAGCGCCTGCACCTGGTGGCGCCACGAATAGGCGTGCTCGGGCCAGCCGTGGCAGAGCACGATCGGCCGTCCTGGGCGCCCCGCCTCGAACACCTCGAGCTGCACGCCGTTGACGTGCACCAGGGTGGGCTCGGGGAAGTCGGCTGCGGCCGGTCGGACGTCGGACGTGGGGCTCGTGGTTGAGGTCATGCCGCCATCGTGCCGAGCAAACCAGGTCACCTTGTGACCGGTTTCTCTGGGATTCTCGTCGGGTGCGAGCAGACCGGCTGATGGCCACCCTCCTCTTCCTCCAGCAGCGCGAGCAGGTGACGGCTGCCGAGGTCGCCCGCGAGCTCGAGGTCTCCGAACGCACCGCCCGCCGCGACCTCGACGCCCTCGCCATGGCGGGTGTGCCCGTCTACTCCGTGCAGGGCCGAGGCGGCGGCTGGCGGCTCCTGGGCGGCGCCCGGACCGACCTGTCCGGCCTGACCGCGAGCGAGGCTCGCGCCCTGTTCCTGGTCGCCGGCCCGTCCGCGACAGTGACGCCAGACGTGCGGGCCGCGCTGCGCAAGCTCGTCCGCGCCCTGCCGGAGCCGTTCCGGGTGCAGGCCGCCGCGGCAGCGACGTCGCTAGTGGTGGATCCTTCGCTGTGGGGCGCGGGACCTGTCGAGCATCGGCCGCGCTTCCTCGATCCGCTGCAGGACGCGGCGATCCGAGGCGTCCAGGTGCACCTCGGCTACGTCGACCGCGCCGGCGTCGAGTCCGAGCGGACGGTCCACCCGCTGGGCGTCGTCGCCAAGGGGGCGTCGTGGTATCTCGTCGCCCACACCCCGGCCGGCGTTCGAACGTTCCGGGTCGATCGCGTCTCCTCCGTCGACCTGACCGACGACCCGGTGCAGCGACCAGCCGACTTCGACCTCGCGACGGCCTGGCGGGAGATCGCCGACGAGGTCGACCGCAAGCGGACGCCGCTCGAGGTCCGGGGCCTGACCACGCCCGACGGGATCGCCGTGCTCCGCCGGGCGTTCGGCACGCGGCTCGACGTGGGCGGCGCCACCGCCGACGGCCGCGTCGAGGTCGTCATCCGGGGGCACGACGAGCACATGGTCGCCGGCGAGCTGTCCGGGCTGGTCGACTGGATCGAGGTGACCGGCCCG
>JBCECL010000024.1:0-41490 GCA_039207135.1 Brevundimonas sp. | reverse complement strand
CATGGTCGCCGGCGAGCTGTCCGGGCTGGTCGACTGGATCGAGGTGACCGGCCCGTCTGCCGTGCGCGAGCAGCTGGCCGCGATCGGACGCGTGCTCGTCGAGCGGTACGCCTAACTGGCGACGAGCGCGACCGAACTGGCGCTCGTCGGCCCAATCCAGTCGGGAAATCACCCAACAGCGCGATCGTTCCGATGGAGACTGACGCATGGTCAACTCCTCGCCACATGCCGATCCGAGCACACCGCGTACCGCATCATTCGTCCTTAACGGCAGGCGATACACACTTCGCGCAGACGACGTCAGCGCGCGGCTTCGAGGCGTAGTCCCGGGCCCGATTAGGAAGCACGCGGTCTGCATCGATTCCTCGTGGTACCCGGTGAGGCAGGCGTTCGGTGTAGCCACGGGGATCAGCGCCACCGAGTTCACGTCGCACACAGCACGCAGACACCTCGCTGCGCTCGGCTTCCAGGTCCACGGCGAGATCGAAGCACGCGCGATCCCGACGCCTCACGATGTTCAAGGGGCCCGCGCTGAACCAACGGACCGGCGGTTACAGAGTGCCGATGAAAGCTGGCACACGGAAGCAAATGTCCAGGCGGCGGTCGTCGGCTGGCTCGTCGCGCATGGGTGGCGGATCCTGTCCGTGGCAGATACCGCAGCCCGGGCGCACGGAGTGGACGTTGTCGCCGAACGCGGATCTGAGCGAGTCGGGATCGAGGTCAAGGGCTACCCGAGCGCGCAGTACGCCGACCCAGCGCGCGCGGACGAGGTGAAGCGGACCCGGCCGAGCACGCAAGCGGGGCACTGGTATGCGCAGGCGCTCCTCGCTGCGATGCGACTGAAGGGACGCCAGCCAGACACTACGAGTGTCGTCGCCCTCCCGGACTTTCCGCGCTATCGCGCGCTGTACGCCGACACGTCAGGTTCACTAACTGCGTCGGCGATCGAGGTCTGGTGGGTGACCAGCACTGGCGACGTAGTGCCGTCAAGACCAGGTGACTGACCATCGGACCCAACGCTTCGCGCCTCGGCCCTGCAGCCACCTGCGCGCCCAACAGGAGTCGGGGCCATCAACGACGAACGCCCGGACCTACGCATTCGTAGGACCGGGCGTCGTCTATGTCCTGAGACATTGGCGGTAGCGGTGGGATTTGAACCCACGGTGGACTTTCACCCACACACGCTTTCGAGGCGTGCTCCTTAGGCCGCTCGGACACGCTACCTCGCCGAGAAGGGTACCTGGTCGCGGGCCGTGCTCCGAATCGGGCCTGGACGTACCGTGGGCGCGTGACGTTCGACGACGTGCTGGCGGCCCTCTACGGGCGCCGCATCACGGTACTCACCGGTGCGGGGCTGTCCACCGACTCGGGCATCCCCGACTACCGCGGGCCGGACTCGCCGCCGCGCACGCCCATGACGTTCCAGCAGTTCACGACCGACGAGGCGTTCCGCCGCCACTACTGGGCACGCAACCACGTGGGCTGGCGGCACGTGCGGCGCACGGTGCCGAACGAGGGACATCGGGCGCTCGCGCGGCTCGAGGACGACGGGGTAGTCGTCGGGATCATCACGCAGAACGTGGACCTGCTGCACGAGGAGGCTGGCTCGCGGAACGTCATCGACCTGCACGGCCGCTACGACCGGGTGGTGTGCCTGCAGTGCGGGACGGTGTTCGCGCGGCGCGAGGTCGCCGACTGGCTGACCGAGCTCAACCCGGACTTCGCGCCCGAGTCCGTCGCGGACATCGAGATCGCCCCCGATGCGGACGCGGTCATCGAGCAGACCTCGCACTTCAACGTCGCGGACTGCCTCGTCTGCGGCGGGATGCTCAAGCCGGACATCGTGTACTTCGGCGAGACGGTCCCGCGGCCTCGGGTCGACGCCGCCTACGCGATGGTCGACGAGGGCGAGGTGCTCCTCGTGGCCGGCTCGTCGCTCACCGTGCAGTCGGGGCTGCGCTTCGTGCGCCACGCCTCGGCCGCAGACAAGCCCGTCGTCATCGTGAACCGGGGCGAGACCCGCGGGGACCGCTACGCCGCGGTGACCCTGCACGCGGGCACGTCAGAGACCCTGAGCGCCCTCGCCGGCCTGCTCCCGGTGGGTCTCGAAGAACGAGCGCAGCAGGGCTGAGCTCTCGTCGGCGCGCACGTCGCCGATGACCTCGACGCGGTGGTTGAGCCGGCGGTCGCGCACCACGTCCCACTGCGAGCCGCACGCGCCGGCCTTGGGGTCCCACGCGCCGAGCACCAGGCGCGGCACGCGCGCGAGCACGGTGGCCCCGGCGCACATGAGGCACGGCTCGAGCGTGACGACGAGCGTGCAGTCGTCGAGCCGCCACCGGCCGAGCGCAGCGGCGGCGGAACGCAGCGCGACCACCTCCGCGTGGCCCGCGGGATCGGCGGCCGCCTCGCGGACGTTGTGGCCGCGCCCGACGACCTCGCCGCCCGGCCCGAGCACGATCGCACCGACGGGCACGTCGCCGGTGGCCAGCGCCAGGGCCGCCTCGTCGAGCGCGAAGCCCATCGCGTCGATCTCGTGCGGATGCGGCCTCACGGCGCCCCGACGTAGTCAGCGAGGTGCTGCCCGGTCAGCGTCGAGCGGCCCGCGACGAGGTCCGCCGGGGTGCCCTCGAAGACGACCAGCCCGCCGTCGTGGCCCGCGCCGGGGCCGATGTCGACGATCCAGTCGGCGTGCGCCATGACGGCCTGGTGGTGCTCGATGACGATGACCGAGCGGCCGGCGTCGACGAGCCTGTCGAGCAGCCCGAGCAGGTTCTCCACGTCGGCCAGGTGCAGGCCCGTCGTCGGCTCGTCGAGCACGAAGATCTCGCCCTTCTCGCCCATGTGGGTGGCGAGCTTGAGCCGCTGACGCTCGCCGCCCGACAACGTCGGGAGCGGCTGGCCGAGGCGCAGGTAGCCGAGGCCCACGTCGACGAGCCGGGCGAGGATCGCGTGCGCGGCGGGCGTGCGTGCCTCGCCGGCACCGAAGAACGCCTCGGCCTCGGTCACCGACATCGCGAGCACCTCGGAGATGTCCCTGCCGCCCAGGTGGTAGTCCAGCACCGAGGCGTCGAACCGCTTGCCCTCGCACACCTCGCACGTGGTGGCGACGGTCGCCATGATGCCGAGGTCGGTGTAGATCACGCCCGCGCCGTTGCAGTTGGGGCACGCGCCCTCGGAGTTCGCGCTGAACAGCGCGGGCTTGACGCCGTTGGCCTTGGCGAACGCCTTGCGGATCGGCTCGAGCAGGCCCGTGTACGTCGCGGGGTTGCTGCGGCGCGAGCCCTTGATCGCGCCCTGGTCGATCGACACGACCCCGGCGGACGCAGGGATCGAGCCGTGCACCAGCGAGCTCTTGCCCGAGCCGGCCACGCCCGTGACGACGACGAGCACGCCGAGCGGGATGTCGACGTCGACGTCGCGCAGGTTGTTCGCCGTCGCGCCGCGGATCTGCAGCGCGCCGCGCTGGGCTCGGACCGACGGCTTGAGCTGCGCCCGGTCGTCGAGGTGGCGGCCCGTGAGCGTCCCGCTCGCGCGCAGGTCGTCGACCGAGCCCTCGAAGCAGATGGTCCCGCCGGCCGTGCCCGCGCCGGGGCCCAGGTCGACGACGTGGTCGCCGATGACGATGCTCTCCGGCTTGTGCTCGACCACGAGCACGGTGTTGCCCTTGTCGCGCAGCCGCAGCAGCAGCTCGTTCATGCGCTGGATGTCGTGCGGGTGCAGGCCGATCGTCGGCTCGTCGAACACGTACGTGACGTCGGTGAGCGACGACCCGAGGTGCCGGATCATCTTGGTGCGCTGCGACTCACCGCCGGACAGCGTGCCCGACGAGCGGTCGAGCGAGAGGTACCCGAGCCCGATCGTGACGAACGAGTCGAGCGTCTCCTGGAGGTTGGCCAGCAGCGGCGCGACCGACGGCTCGTCGAGCCCGCGCACCCACTCGGCCAGGTCGCTGATCTGCATCGCGCACGCGTCGGCGATGCTCACGCCGCCGATCTTCGACGCCCGCGCGCCCGCGGCGAGGCGGCTGCCGCCACACTCGGGACAGGTCGTGTACGTGACCGCGCGGTCGACGAAGGCCCGGATGTGCGGCTGCATCGCCTCGCGGTCCTTGGACAGGAACTGCTTCTGGACCTTGGGCACCAGGCCCTCGTAGGTCATGTTGATGTCGCCGATCTTCACCTTGACCGGCTCGCGGTACAGGAAGTCCTGGCGCTCCTGGTCGGTGTACTCGCGGATCGGCTTGTCCGCGTCGACGAAACCCGAGCCCGTGAAGATCCGCACGCCCCAGCCGTCGGCGGTGTAGCCCGGGATGGTCAGCGCGCCCTCGTTGAGCGACTTGGTGTCGTCGAACAGCTGGCCCAGGTCGATGTCCGTCGCGCTGCCCATGCCCTCGCACCGCGGGCACATGCCGCCGATGACCTCGAACGAGCGCCGCTCCTTGACCGTCTCGCCGCCGCGCTCCATCGTGATCGCACCCGCGCCGGACACCGAGGCCACGTTGAACGAGAACGCCTGCGGCGAGCCGAGGTGCGGCTGCCCGAGCCGGCTGAACAGGATGCGCAGCATCGCGTTCGCATCCGTCGCGGTGCCCACCGTCGAGCGCGAGTTCGCGCCCATGCGCTCCTGGTCGACGATGATCGCCGTCGTCAGCCCGTCGAGGACGTCGACGTCGGGGCGCGCGAGCGTCGGCATGAAGCCCTGCACGAACGAGCTGTACGTCTCGTTGATGAGGCGCTGCGACTCCGCGGCGATCGTGCCGAACACCAGCGAGCTCTTGCCCGAGCCCGAGACGCCCGTGAACACGGTCAGCCGGCGCTTCGGGATCTCGACGCTGACGTCGCGCAGGTTGTTCACGCGCGCGCCCTGCACCCGGATCAGGTCGTGCGTGTCGGCGGCAGTGCTCAACGGGTCCTCCATCGGACGGGTTCATGGGCCGACAACCGACCGAGGCCCAGCCTGCGGGGCGCCGCACCCGATGCGCAAGCGCTCTCGGGCATCCCAGCAGGTGGGACAACCGGTAGGTTGTGGCCATGCGCCTGCACGTCGCGAACCACCCGCTGGTCGACCACAAGCTCACCGTCCTGCGTGACCAGAACACGCACTCGGCGACGTTCCGGCTCCTCGTCGACGAGCTCGTCACGCTCCTCGCCTACGAGGCGACGCGCGACGTCCACACGAGCGAGGTCGAGATCACCACGCCGGTGACCACGACCACCGGCCGCAAGCTGGCCGACCCGCGCCCGATCGTCGTCCCGATCCTGCGCGCCGGGCTCGGCATGCTCGACGGCATGACGCGCCTGCTGCCCACCGCCGAGGTCGGCTTCCTGGGGATGCAGCGCGACGAGGAGACCCTCGAGGCGATCACGTACGCGAACCGGCTCCCCGAGGACCTGTCCGGGCGCCAGTGCTTCCTGCTCGACCCGATGCTCGCCACCGGCGGGACGCTCGTCGCGGCGATCGACTACCTGCTGCAGCGCGGCGCGCGCGACGTGACCGCCGTCTGCCTGCTCGCCGCCCCCGAGGGCCTGCAGGTGGTCGAGGACTTCGTCGGCGACCGCGCCGACGTCTCGATCGTCGTGGCCGCCGTGGACGAGCGGCTCAACGACAAGGCGTACATCGTGCCCGGCCTGGGTGACGCGGGCGACCGCCTCTACGGCGTCGTCTGAGCATCCACCGCGTGAGATCACACGACTAAGCCCTCGCCGCACGGCCCACGCCGTGTCATGCTCGGCCCGTGATCCGATCCACGCACTACGCCACGGCGGCGTCTGCCGTGCGCGTACCTGCGGTGCGCTGTCCGGCCTGACGTCGCCCTGACGGCAAGGCCCGACCTTCCCGCCCCACCCGGCGGTCCGCACATCCGGAGATCCTCATGGCACTACCAGCCCCGCTTCCAGCCGCCCGCGCCGGGTTCGTCCTGTACGTCGCGGTCCCCGAGTCGACCTCGGCGACGGCCCTGGCCGACGTCGCCGCGACCCTGCACGAGCTCGCGGTCGACGCCCTGCCCGGCGCCGAGACGGTCACCGCCCTCTCGCTGGTGCCCGGCGGTTCCGACGACGTGCGGCGGATCGGCGAGCGGCTCACCGACCTACGGCTGCTGCCCGGCCAGGCCTGATCCAGGTCCTGCGTCCGACGTCGGGTCCGGTGGCGGCTCGGTGCGCAGCGTGATCGCCCCGACGAGGTACTGGTCGCCCGCGGTGGTCGCCGTCAACGTGCTCACGTCGCAGGTCAGCGGCACGGACGCGAAGCCCTTCGCGTCCGTGCCGAGCGAGTTGGGGTAGCGCCAGCCGGTCGCGGTCGAGTCGAAGGCGTTGGCCGACGAGCCGAGCGTGCCGCCCAGCCGCAGGGGCGTGAGGGCTGTCGAGGGCCCGTCGCACACGGGCGTGCTCAGCGTCAGCGCGTCGCCGAGACCGCGGTAGTCGCCCTCCCAGGCGACCACACCGACGCGCGCCCTGGTCCCGGCCGCGCCCGCGAACGAGAACACCGCGGGCGGCGTCCCGTTGCCCACCCACACACCGCCGTCGTACACCGAGACGTCCGACCGGCTGCCGTCGGCGTAGACCACGACGAGCGACCAGCCCGCGAAGTACGTCGGGTCGCGGTCGCCGCGTCCCTTGGCCACCGCGGCGTCCGCGAGCGACCACACCCCCGCACCCTGCGCCTTGACCAGGTCGGTCACGTCGACGAACGCCTGGTAGTACTGGCGGCTCACGTTGTCCGTCGCGGTCGTGACGTCCTTGCTGGTCACGCTCACGTACGTCCCGTCGGGTCCGCGCAGCCGCGCGGTCGCCGGGTCGGTGCTCCACGTGTCGGCCGCGACCTTGTTGGCCGCCCAGTACAGGCCCGCGAACGCGACCGGACCCTTGAGCGCGCCCAGCGTGGTGCTCGACGAGACGTGCACGTCGGGCCGCTTGACGTCGCCCGGCGGGGCCTCGTCGAGCGGGTTCATCGGGGTGCCGTTGTTGTCGGCCGTGCCGTACAGCACGATGTTGCGGCACGCGTTGGTGCTCGTGTCGCACGAGAGGAGCGGCGCGCCCACCTCGGTCACGGCCATCCCGCTGCCAATGAACCGCGCGGAGAGCCCGCCCGACGTCGCCGGCACGGCGATCCGGACCGGCTCGCTCTGCACGTCCCCGGACCGGGCGACGACCGAGACCCGTGCCGCGGGGTCGCTCCAGCGCACGCGGGCGTGGAACAGCACAGCCGCCGACCCACCCGCGGGGAGGTCACCGAGCGCACACTCGACGACGCGACCGGACTCGCCCGGCGCGCACCCGGGCGACGATGCGTCGCTCGCCTCGTACGTGAGGTTGGCCGGCAGGGTCGCGCGGGCGACGGCGCCCGCAGCGTCCGACCCGTCACCGACGTTCACGGCGAACTCGACCTGCACCTCGCCGCCGTCGAGCAGGTGGCTCGCGCCGTCCGACACCGACAGCACGGGTGCCCGACCGACGACCGGCACCGCGACGTCCTTGACCTCGTCCGCGCCGTCACCGGCACTCGCGACGACGAGGTTGCCCAGCGCTCCCACGCTCCCGACGTCCGCGCGCAGCCCGAGCACCAGCGGTGCGCTCGCGCCGGCGGCGAGGGCGTCGCGCAAGCACGTCACCGCCTGACCGTCGACCGCGCAGCTCCAGCCGTCGGGGGCGACGTCGGCCCAGGACGTTCCCTTCGGAGCCGTCTCGACGACCGTCACCGGGCCAGAGTCCAGGTCCCCGACGTCCTGGACGGCGAGCGCGACGGGCACGGTGTGCCCACCCAGCACCTCGACCTGCTCGGGGGCGGACACGGCCAGGCGCGCAGGCAGCGAGACCGAGAACGGCACCTCGACCAGCGCGGTACCGCCGCGCGCGGGAGTCAGGGCGAGCTCGATCGACCGGCCGTCGACCGCGTCGGGCTCGGCGACGACGAGCGGCAGCGAGAGCCCCACCGCGGCACGTCCGGCGAGCGGGGCACCGAGCTCGCACCGCACGACCTCGGGTCCCGCGGCACGTGCCAGCGCCGGCGCCTGCTCGGAGCAGCTCCAGCGCTCGTCGTTCCCCCCGGGCCAGCTCACGCCGCTCGGCAGCCGCACCTCGACCGCCGCGGCGGGAGCCGTCACCGCACCGGCATTGCGCAGCGGCACGGACAGCGTCCGCTCGCGGCCGGTCACGAGCGCGAGCGTGGTCGGCGCGGTGACGAGCGAGAGCCGCGCGGGCGCGGGCGCGACCCGCACCGGGATCGGCGCGGACTGGAAGTCGAGGCCGGCGCCGACGACGTGCAGCTCGATCAGCCCGTCCGCCTGCTCGTAGTCCTCCGACACCGACACGCGCAGCACCAGCGTCGCGTTGCTCTTGGGCGGCAGGACGGCGAGCGTGCAGGCGGCGCGCGGCGACGCGCGTCCGGCTGTGCAGACCCAGCCGGGATCGGCCGCCGCAGCGAACCGGCCGGTGACGCCGGGCGTCGAGACGGTGAGCACGCCGTCGAGCGTCACGCCGTCCGGCAGCACGACGTCGGCGGAAAGGTCGGTCGCTGCCGTTCCCCCGGTGTTCGCGACGTCGATCGCGAGCTCCTGGCCCTCGGCTCCAGCCTCGAGGGCAAGGCCTGCGTCGGGCAGGACGACGGACAGCGCCGCCGGGTCGGCCGGGGGTTCCGTGGGCGTGGGCGAGGGCGTCGGGGTCGACGTCGGCTCGGGCGTCGGGGTGGCCGTGGGCTCCGGCGTGGGTTCAGCCGTGGGTTGGCTCGTCGGCTCGGCCGTGGGTTGGTCCGTCGGCTGTGCGGTCGGTTGCGCCGTCGGTCCGGACGTCGGTGCACCCGTCGGCGCGACCGCGGGAATCGTCGGCGGCGTCGTCGGGATGGTGCTCGGGTCGGTCGTCGGCGCCGTTGGCTCGGTCCCGTTGCTGGGCGTCGGCGTCGGCGTCGCCTCGCCCGGCTGGTCCAGGGTCGAGCTCGCGCTCGGGCTCGACGGCGGGGCCGCGGCCGGGTCGGGGCCCTTGAGGATGCCGACGACGATGGCGGTCGCGACCCCGGCGAGCACCACCGCGCCCGCCGCCACCGCGACGGCGGTCGCGGGGATGGACGCGATGAACGCGGCGAGTCCGCCCACGCTGGCCGCCGTGGTGCCACCACCGGCAGCCGCGACCGCGGCACCTCCCGCCCCCGCTGCGGCCGTTCCCGCGGCGACGCCCTCGCCGTGCCCGCCCGCGAGCGCGGCACCGGCCGCGAGCCCGCCGCCGACGGGCAGCAGGTGCGTCAGCGCACCCACGCCCGCCAGGCCGAGCACGAGCGGTGCGATCACCGCACGCATGCCGTGGTTCACGTCGGACAGCTCGAGCACGAGCGCACGACACTCCCCGCACGTCTCGAGGTGCTGCTCGACCTGCGTGGTCTCGCGCGTACCCAGTCCGCCGCGCACGTACGAGCCCAGCTTGCCGGCGACCGCGCGGCAGCCGTCGTCCAGCTGGTCGTTGAGGTGCTGCTGCAGGTACGCCTGCCGCAGACCTTCGCGCGCGCGGTAGGCGAGCGCGGCGACGCCGTTGGCGGTCAGCCCCAGGATCGGAGCGATCTGCGCGGGCTGCAGGCCCTCGACCTCCGTGTGCCACAGCACCGCCTGCCACCGCTCGGGCAGGGAGTGGAACGCGCGCGCGACGACGCCGCGCTCGAAGCCCTCGAGCGCGGGCTCCTCGGCCGTCCCCGCCCACGCGGTGCCGGCCTCGAGGCTCGCGACGTCGTCGGTCGGCTCAGCGCGCCTCGCCTTGGCGCGCTGCAGCCCGGCCATGCGACGGACGACCGTGAAGAGATAGGCACGGAACGCGACGTCGGGGCCGTTCCCGCGCTGCAAGGCGAGGAACACCGCCGTGAAGGAGTCGGCGACGACGTCCTCGGCGTCGGCGGCCGAGTCGGTGTAGCGGCGGGCGACGACGAGCGCCGCCCCCGCGTGCCGCTCGTAGAGCTCGCCGGTAGCCTCGGCATCGCCCCCGCGCACGGCAGCAATGAGCTCGGCGTCCTCCCGGACGTCGTCCTCAGTGCCCGATTCCGTGCTCACGCAGAGTCCTCCCGTGGTGATGGCCCCGTTCAGAGTGCCATACCGGGCGAATCGGGTGAACCGGATCACCGTTCACGGATACTGGGTGAAAAACGCGCGAGTGGCGTCACAGGCCATTCCTGGCGGACTCTCATCCCGCGTGACGACATCCGCGCGCCTGGGAAGCGCCGCGCTCCCCGAGGAGCTCGCGGCCCGCTGGCGTGCGCTCAGTCTCGGCTCGGCCTGGTTGCGGCCCAGCGACTGGGACCACCCGGCTGTCGACCACATGGCCTACGCCGTCGCGATCGGCGACGACCCGCGCGACTCCGCCTGGGTCCTCGGCCAGGCCCGTGGCCACATCGGGGCCGGCATCGAGGAGACCCTCGACGACGTCGCGTGCCTGTACCGGGCGCTCGGCCCACACCCGACGCCCCCGACGGTCGTGCGCGCGCTCGCCGGCGGATGGGCGGACGCCCAGGCTGGTGCCGTCGTCGCGGGGACGTGCCGCGACCCCGAGTCCGGTCTGCCGACTGCCCAGTACCTGACAGTCCGGCTCGCCGAGGCCTGCGCGCGCCCCGAGCCCGGACGGCTCGTCGTCGTCGACGTCGCCGCTGGCTCCGTGCTCCCGTCGACGCGCATCGCCCGTTCCGCGGCCGTCGGGGAGGCCCTGACCTGCACCTACGGGAGCGGTCATCCGATGGCGGCGCTCGGCGGCGGCGTGTTCGCGGTCCTGCTGCGCCCCGGGCTCGACGACGTCGACCTCGTTCCCCTGCTGCGCCGTGAGATCGACCGCCGCGTGGGCGACGAGCCGCTGCGCTCGGCGACGCGGTGCCCCGTCAGGGTGCGGGTCGTCGACGTCCCCGCGACGTCCGACGACGCGGCCGACCTGGTCAGGCGCCTGACCAGATCCTGATGCCCGAGGGGGCAGGACATTCGCGGCGAATGCGCCTACGGTCGATCCCATGAGCTCCGCAGGACCGGTACCCGACCACGATCAGCCGCAGGGTGCACAGCTCGCGTCGGCGCTCCTCGGAGTCGCCGACCCCGGCCCGCTGCTGACCGCGGGCGACTCGGCCGACGTGTTCGCCGTGGACGACCACCTCGTCCTGCGGCGCTACCGCACGGGGCGCGACGCCTGCAACGAGGCGGCGATCGTGCGTCACGTCGTCGCGAACGGGTATCCGGCCCCGGCCGTGCACGCCGCCGGCGGTACCGACATCGTCATGGAGCGCCTGCACGGCCCCACCCTGCTCCAGTCGCTCACGGCCGGTGAGACGAGCATCCACGACGCCGCGGCGATCCTCGCGGACCTGCACGCACGCCTGCACGCCCTGCCTCTGCCGACGGACTGGGAAGGCCCGACCGACGGCGACGCGATCGTGCACCTCGACCTGCACCCCGGCAACGTGATCCTCACCGAGGCGCATGGGCCCGCCGTGGTCGACTGGTGCGACAGCCGGATCGGGAGGGCTGAGGTCGACGTCGCCCTGTCGGCGCTGATCGTCGCCGAGGTGGCAGCGGACGCGGGCGGCCTGTACTCGCACGCCGCCCGCGCGACGCTCGCGGCGTTCCTGGCCGCGGTCGACGTGGACGTCGTCGCGGGGCTCGACGAGGCGGCGGCGGTGCGCGCCAACGACCCGGCGCTGGTCGCCGGCGAGCGCGATCTCGTGCCGGTTGCGGCCGCGCTCGTGCGCGAGCTCGTCGCGCTCGCAACGCCGAGCTGACGCCGCCGGTACGACGCTAGTTTGGCTCGTGTGTCAGGCCACCTGGAACGTCAGGCAGTCCGCATGGTCGTGACCTGCGCCGATGCGGACGGAGGCCGCCGTGCACTCCAGCGCGGAGTTGTGCGTGCACTCGGATCGCTGGCAGGCGCCGACGTGCGTCACGACCTTGTCGAGCCCACCGCGCACCCCGAGCGGGATGAAGGTGGCGCAGGACGCGTCGCCCGACGTGCCGCCGATCGTCACGGCCGCCGCGTGGCAGCTCGAGTGGTCGTTGTACGAACAGCCGGCCACAGAACACTCGGCGACCGCGGGCAGATCCATGAGTGTGCTCACGATGACCTCCACGTGCGTTTGGGGGACGCTTCTCGACCGACGCTAGACCCGGTTCGCCGCCCTGGCTAGTGGGCAGTCGAAAGCCAACCTGCAGGTCAGGGGCACTTTTCAGGCAAGGCTAGCCTGACCCCGGCCGCATCGGCGCTGGTCAGCGGGACGGCGAGCAGGCACAGCCCGCGACCACTCCCAACGAACCTCCACAGACCTGCCAGGTACCTTGAGGCAGTGATTCGAGTCGACGCGCCATCCCACGCCGGCAGGTCGCGGTGACGAGCACCGCGGCAGCAGCCGTCGCGGTCGACGACCGCTCGGCCCCGCCGGCGGACGGCGGGACGCGTCGGGACATCCAGGTGCTGCGCGCCCTCGCCGTGGCCGCCGTCGTCGTGTTCCACCTGTGGCCCGCGGTGCTGCCTGGCGGGTACGTGGGTGTCGACGTGTTCTTCGTCGTCTCCGGATTCCTCATCACGTCGCACCTGCTGCGCACTCCCCCGACGAGCGTGCGGGCGATGGCCTCGTTCTGGGCTCGTCGCATCCGCCGCCTGCTGCCCGCCGCCGCGACCGTGCTGAGCCTGACGGCGATCGCGTCCGTGGTGCTGCTGCCGAGCAACCTGCTGCACCAGGCCGCCCGCGAGATCGTCGCGTCGACCCTGCTCGTCGAGAACTGGGAGCTCGCCCACCAGGCCACCGACTACCTGGCGGCCGACGCGGCGCCGAGCCCCGTCCAGCACTTCTGGTCGCTCGGTGTGGAGGAGCAGTTCTACCTGATGTGGCCGCTGCTGCTCGCCGCCGCGGTGCTGCTCGCGCGGCGCACGGGCCGGACGCGCCTCGTGGTCGGCACGACGGTGGCGGCCGTGGGCCTGGGCTCGCTGCTGTGGAGCGTGCACCTCACGTCGGCCGACCCCGCGCGCGCGTACTTCGTGACGACGACGCGGGTGTGGGAGCTGGCGCTCGGCGCGCTGCTCGGCGTCGTCGGCGCCCGGGCGGTCGGCTGGGAGCGGGCACGCACCGTCGCGGGGTGGGTCGGGTTCGCCGCCATCGCCGTCGCGTGCGCGACGTTCTCCGGCTCCACGCCGTTCCCCGGCGCCGCGGCGCTGCTGCCGACGCTCGGTGCGCTCGCCGTGGTCTGGAGCGCGACCGACGACACGCCCAACGGGCTCGGGCACGTGCTGGGCCGGCGCCCCGTCGTCTGGCTCGGCGACGTGTCGTACGGCGTCTACCTGTGGCACTGGCCGCTGCTGATCCTCGCGCCCTTCGCACTGCGCGCTCTGCTCGACGACTGGGCGCGCGCCGGCATCGTCGTCCTGACCCTCGTGCTCGCCGCCGCGACCAAGCGCTGGCTCGAGGACCCGGTGCGCCGCTCGGCGCTCCTGCGGGCCTCCCTGCCGCGCACGTTCCTGCTCGGTGGCGCGACTGCGGTCGTGTGCATCGGGCTCGCCGTCTCCGCGAACACCATCTCCACGCAGCGGGTCGAGGCCGCGGCGCGAGCCGTCGTCGACGCGACGTGCCTCGGCGGCACGGCGGTGCTCGATCCTGCGTGCGGCGACCCCGCGGGCGACCGCGTCCTCACCGATGCGGGCGTGTCCGCGACGGACCGCAGCGACCTGTACGCGGACGTCTGCTGGAACAACGCGCCGTTCACCGGGCGCCGCAGCTGCACGTACGGCTCAGCCGACCCGGTGCGCTCGGTCGTGCTGATGGGCAACTCGCACGCGGGGCAGTGGCAGCCCGCGCTCGTCGGGCCGGTCGAGGACAACAACTGGTCCCTGACCACGTACCTCACGTCCGAGTGCTACCCCGTCGACCTGCCGATCGACGTAACCGTGCCCGCCAACAGCGCGCACTGCACGGACTGGACCGACTGGGCGGTGGACAGCGCCATCGCGCAGCACCCGGACCTCGTCGTGCTGGCCGCCCGCTCGTTCCGGCCCTTGCTGGACGTCGCGCCCGAGGACCAGCAGGCCGAGGCCCGCAAGGCGTACGCGCGCACGCTGGCCCGGTTCACCGACGCGGGCATCCCCGTGCTCGTCATGCGCGACACCCCCGCCGCCGACGAGCCCGCGCCGCAGTGCGTCGCCCGCGAGCGAGGCGACTGGCGCTCGTGCACGCAGCCGCAGGACGAGGCCGTGCAGCCGGACCCGTTGGCCGACGCGGCGTCGGCCGACGACAGCGGACTGGTCTCGGTCTACGACCCGACGCACATCTTCTGCTGGGACGGCGTGTGCCACGACGTCGTCGGCGGGGCGATCGTGTACTTCGACCACGGGCACATGACGAAGACGTTCGCGCAGACCCTGCGGCCGGAGGTCGAGGCCGCGGTGTCGGCGCGCATCGGCGGCTGAGCCCGGCCTCAGCTCGGCGTGGCTCCCGTGAAGATGAGCAGGCGCTTCCTGAGGACTCCTCGTCGACGATGCGGTGACGACTCATCACGGTGGTCGCCCCACCATCGGACCTTGGTACTAGTACCTGCGCACTCAGGCGGGTCCGCAGCGCTCGCTCAGACGATTCTCAGCGTCGACATCGCAGGGTGAGGGCTCGACCGCGGCCGGATCCGTCCCGGCCGCCCCGCACGATCGGACCTCACTGCATGCCCCAGGTGCCTCGCTGGCCAACGATCTCCACCGTCCTCCTCGCCTTCGCCCTGGGGCTCGGACTCCTCGCCACACACACCGACTGGCTCACGCCGCACGGGTTGGCGGTCGACGTCGAGATCGCGACCGATGTGCGGACGCCCTGGCTCACGACTGTCATGCAGGCGCTCAGCTGGTTGGCGTCGCCGCCGGTCGCGGCCACGACGCTCGCGGTCTGGTGCGTCGCGCTCGTGGTGTGGCGGCGCCCGGTGTCTGCGCTCGCCACGTTCCTCGTCGTCGCGGTCGGGTGGTGCGCGACGCTGCTCGTCAAGGCGATCGTCGCGCGGCCTCGACCGCCGATCGACATCGTGCACTCGCTCCAGCCCGAGACAGGTTCCGACAGCTATCCGAGCGGGCACACGGCGTTCGCGGTGTCCGCTGCGATCGCGGCGTGGTTCCTGGTCCGTGGGACCAGGCACGCCCGGCGGGTCGCAGCCCTCGGCTGTGCCGCCGTGGCGCTCGTCGGCTTCTCCCGCCTGTACCTCGGCGTGCACTATCCCGGTGACCTCGTGGGGTCGATCCTGGTGTCGACGGCGGCGATCGTCGCCCTGACCGGGTTGTGGCACTCGCCGCTGACCGATCGGATGCTGTCCGGCCCCGTCGTCGGTTCGATGCTCGGCCTCGTCGGCGGAGCGTCGGCCGACCGAGCGAGGCCCGGGTTGGGGGTGCGGTCGACTGGACCCGAACCGCTGAGCCAACCCGGTCTCTCGACAAAACAGCACGACGACGTGAAGTCACACCGCAGACATGGCTGCGACTTCACATCGTCGTGCTGAGCGTCGTGCTGGGAGCTAGAACTCCCAGTCCTCGTCCTCCGTGTTCACGGCCTTGCCGATCACGTACGACGAGCCCGAGCCCGAGAAGAAGTCGTGGTTCTCGTCGGCGTTCGGCGACAGGGCCGACAGGATCGCCGGGTTCACGTCGGTCTCGTCGCGCGGGAAGAGCGCCTCGTAGCCCAGGTTCATCAGGGCCTTGTTGGCGTTGTAGCGCAGGAACTTCTTGACGTCCTCGGTCAGGCCGACGCCGTCGTAGAGGTCCTGCGTGTACTCCACCTCGTTGTCGTACAGCTCGAAGAGGAGCTCGAACGTGTAGTCCTTGAGCTCGGTCTTCTCGGCAGCCGACAGCTTCTCGAGGCCCTTCTGGTACTTGTAGCCGATGTAGTACCCGTGCACGGCCTCGTCGCGGATGATGAGGCGGATCAGGTCGGCCGTGTTCGTGAGCTTGGCGCGGCTCGACCAGTACATGGGCAGGTAGAAGCCCGAGTAGAAGAGGAACGACTCGAGAAGCGTGCTCGCGACCTTCCGCTTGAGGGGCGAGTCGCCGCGGTAGTACTCCATGACGATCTCGGCCTTGCGCTGGAGGTTGGCGTTCTCCTCCGACCAGCGGAACGCCTCGTCGATCTCCTTGGTGGAGCACAGCGTCGAGAAGATCGAGCTGTAGGACTTGGCGTGCACCGACTCCATGAACGCGATGTTCGTGTAGACGGCCTCCTCGTGCGGCGTGATCGCGTCGGGGATCAGCGACACCGCGCCGACCGTGCCCTGGATCGTGTCGAGCAGCGTCAGGCCGGTGAAGACACGCATGGTGAGCGTCTTCTCCTGCTCGGTCAGCGTCGCCCACGACTGCACGTCGTTGGAGACCGGCACCTTCTCCGGCAGCCAGAAGTTGCCGACCAGGCGGTCCCAGACGTCCGCGTCCTTGTCGTCCTCGAGCCTGTTCCAGTTGATCGCCGACACTCGGCTGATCAGCTTCAGCTTCTCGCTCATCGTGATTCCTTCAGGTGGTTCAGGGCAGTGGGCGCGATCAGAGCATGCACGAGACGCAACCATCTACTTCCGTGCCCTCCAGCGCGAGCTGGCGCAGGCGGATGTAGTAGATGGTCTTGATGCCCTTGCGCCAGGCGTAGATCTGCGCCTTGTTCAGGTCACGCGTCGTGGCGGTGTCCTTGAAGAACAGCGTCAGCGACAGACCCTGGTCGACGTGCTGCGTGGCCTCGGCGTAGGTGTCGATGACCTTCTCGTAGCCGATCTCGTACGCGTCCTGGTAGTACTCCAGGTTGTCGTTCGTCATGAACGGCGCCGGGTAGTAGACGCGGCCGATCTTGCCTTCCTTGCGGATCTCGATCTTCGACGCGATCGGGTGGATCGAGCTCGTCGAGTGGTTGATGTAGCTGATCGAGCCCGTCGGCGGCACGGCCTGCAGGTTCTGGTTGTAGATGCCGTGCTCCTTGACGGAGGCGGCCAGCTCGCGCCAGTCGTCCTGCGTCGGGATGTGCACGCCAGCCTCGGCGAACAGCTCGGCGACGCGGGCCGTGCGGGGCTCCCACGTGCGGTCGATGTACTTCTCGAAGTACTCGCCGGTCGCGTACTTCGAGTCCGCGAAGCCGTCGAACGCGCTGCCGCGCTCCTGGGCCAGCAGGTTCGAGGCACGAATCGCGTGGTACGCCACCGTGTAGAAGTACATGTTCGTGAAGTCGAGGCCCTCGTCGGAGCCGTAGAAGATCCGCTCACGCGCGAGGTAGCCGTGCAGGTTCATCTGGCCCAGGCCGATGGCGTGGCCGCCGGCATTGGCGCGCTTGATGGACGGCACCGACTCGATGCTCGTCTGGTCGGCGACGCCGGTCAGGGCGCGGATGGCAACCTCCACCGACTTGCCGAAGTCCGGCGAGTCCATGGCGAGCGCGATGTTCATCGAGCCGAGGTTGCAGGAGATGTCGCGGCCGACGTGCTTGTACGAGAGGTCCTCGTTGAACGTGGACGGCGTCGAGACCTGCAGGATCTCCGAGCACAGGTTCGAGTGCGTGATCTTGCCCTTGATGGGGTTCGCGCGGTTGACCGTGTCCTCGAACATCACGTACGGGTAGCCGGACTCGAACTGCAGCTCGGCGAGGGTCTGGAAGAACTCGCGGGCGCTGATCTTGGTCTTCTTGATCCGCGCGTCGTCGACCATCTCGTAGTACTTCTCGGTGACGTTCACGTCGGCGAACGGCTTGCCGTACACGCGCTCGACGTCGTACGGCGAGAAGAGGTACATCGGCTCGTTCTTCTTGGCCAGCTCGAACGTGATGTCCGGGATGACGACGCCGAGCGACAGCGTCTTGATGCGGACCTTCTCGTCGGCGTTCTCGCGCTTGGTGTCGAGGAACCGGTAGATGTCCGGGTGGTGCGCGTGCAGGTAGACCGCGCCGGCGCCCTGACGGGCACCGAGCTGGTTGGCGTAGGAGAACGAGTCTTCGAGCAGCTTCATCACGGGGATGACGCCGGAGCTCTGGTTCTCGATGTGCTTGATGGGCGCACCGTGCTCGCGCACGTTCGACAGCAGGAGGGCGACGCCGCCACCGCGCTTGGAGAGCTGCAGCGCGGAGTTGATGCCGCGCGCGATGGACTCCATGTTGTCCTCGATGCGCAGCAGGAAGCAGGACACGGGCTCGCCGCGCTGCGCCTTGCCGAGGTTGAGGAACGTCGGCGTCGCGGGCTGGAACCGGCCCGAGACGATCTCGTCGACCAGCGAGATCGCGAAGTCCTGGTCGCCCTCGGCGAGCGCGAGCGAGACCATGCAGACGCGGTCCTCGAAGCGCTCGAGGTAGCGCTTCCCGTCGAACGTCTTGAGCGTGTACGACGTGTAGTACTTGAACGCGCCCAGGAAGGTCTGGAACCGGAACTTCTTCGAGTACGCGTACTGGAAGAGCGTCTTGATGAACGTCCGGTCGTACTGCGCCAGCACCGCCGGGTCGTAGTACTTGTTCTCCACGAGGTAGTCGAGCTTCTCGTCGAGGTCGTGGAAGAACACCGTGTTCTGGTTGACGTGCTGCAGGAAGTACGCCCGCGCCGCCTCACGGTCCTTGTCGAACTGGATCTCCCCGTCCGCGCCATACAGGTTCAGCATGGCGTTGAGGGCGTGGTAGTCGAGTCCCGTCAGGTCTACGCGGGTATCTGAGACTGTCGCTGCCAAAATCTTCCCAATCCCTCACGGACGCGGATGACGTCCTCGCTTGTGCCCATCAGCTCGAACCCGTACAGGTAGGGGACGCGGCACTTGGCCGCGATGATGTCCCCCGCGATGCAGTAGGCCTCACCGAAGTTGGTGTTGCCCGCGGCGATGACGCCGCGGATCAGAGTGCGGTTGCCCTCGTCGTTGAGGAACTTGACGACCTGACGAGGTACCGCGCCGCCCTCGTTGCCACCGCCGTACGTCGGCACGACGAGCACGTACGGCTCGCTCGCGTGCAGGAACGGGTCAGTGGGACGCAACGGGATACGGGAGGCCGCCAGGCCGAGCTTCTCGACGAAGCGGTGCGTGTTGTTCGAGGCAGACGAGAAGTACACGAGCGAACTCATGGTGGTTCCCCTCTGCCGGAACAGGTACTGCGTGGAACAGGTGTTGCCTTGGCAGGTGCCGCCGGGTGGTCGCTCAGGCGACGACGGTGGCGAGACGCTCCGCGAGCGCGCCGATGCGGTCGGGGCGGTAGCCCGACCAGTGCTCGCCGTCGACGATCACGACGGGAGCCTGCAGGTGACCCAGCGACATCACGTAGTCGCGGGCGTCCGCGTCCTCGCTGATGTCGACGACCGTGTACTCGGCGCCGAGCTTGTCCAACGCACGGTACGTCGCGTTGCACTGCACGCACGCGGGCTTGCTGTAGACCGTGATCGCCATCTGAGTGTCTCCGTGAAAGTCGTCGCCAGCGGGCCCTCCCCGAGCCCTGAACACCCCGCCGGAGCGTCCCCGTGGGGCCCGCTCGCGCCGTTCTACGAACCGGCCGAGTGCGTGAGGAAGACACTACACCTAGTGTCTGACACCGCAATGGACCACTAGGTGTTGTGTTACATCCGTGTCGTTTTTCACCCTGTGAGTCCAGTTGCACACTACCTGTGGGTACTGACACGACGCCGTGGCCTGCACGTTCACACCCTTGCCTCGAAGGGTGCTGCGACCACCCCCAGGCACGTCCACAGCGACACGCCTGCCGTCCCCAACTTCATCCACAGCGCAACGCCCGTTCTGCCACCGGAACCCGGGCGGCAGCGACCCGCCGACCGCACACGATCCACTGAGTCGCACCCCCCGGGGCCATCGATGAAGCACGACGTCGGCGCAGTAGGGGATGCTGGCCCCGTGCAGATCACGACGCTCGGCGAGCTCGCCGTCGACGGACGGCCCGTGCGCGGCGACCGCCTCGCCGCCGTGCTGCGCGAGCTCGTCGACGCACGCGGGCGCACGGTGTCGGTCGGTTCGCTCGCAGTCGCCGTCTGGGACGGCGAACCGCCCGCGGACGAGGCCGGTGCGATCCAGGCCCTGGTGTCCCGCCTGCGGCGCACGGGCCTGCCCGTCGTCGGGGTCGCGGGTGGCTATCGGCTGCCGACCGAGGACATCCGCGTCGACGCGAGCGACGCACGCGACCTCGCCGCCGCCGCCCAGGCCGCGCTGCGCGACGGGCGCACGACCGACGCGCTGCACGCCGCCGACCGGGCGCGCGCGTTGTTCCCCGACGTGCCCGACCTCGACGACGCCGACGTCGCACGCCTCTTCTCCGAGGTCACACGTCTGCGGGCCCAGGCGGCGCTCGCCGGCGCGGGCACCCTCGACGACAGCGACCTGCAGCGCCTGGTGCACAGGACCCCGCCCGACGAGCCCGCGCTCGCACTCCTCATCCGCGTGCTGGCCGCGCAGGGGCGCGACGCCGAGGCGCTCGACGTCGTCGAGCAGGTGCGCGCCGACCTCGCCGACAGGTGGGGCGCGGACCTGTCCCCCGTGGTCGTCGAGGCGCACGTCGCCCTGCTGCGTGGCGAGCTCGCACCGACGCCGGAGGTTCCGCGACCGCGGCCCGAGGCGCAGCCGCGCGCGACCACGGCCATCCCGGCCTCGTGGCGCCGGGCGGCCACCCCGCTGCTGGGCCGCGACGAGGACGTGGCGGCCGTGCTCGCGGCCGTGCGAGAGGCGCCGCTCGTCACGCTCGTCGCCACCGGTGGCGCCGGGAAGACCCGGCTCGCCGCTGAGGTCGCGCGCGCGGTGGCAGCGCAGGGGCACTCGGTCCGTGTGGTCGAGCTCGCGGGTCTGCGCTCGTCGGACGAGGTCCTGCCCGCCGTGCTCGGCGCGATCGGCGGCATGGACACGACCCCTGGTCGCGCCGAGCTCAACGCCGAGCGCCGCCTGCTCGACCCGCTCGAGCGGCTCCGGGTCGCGGCGGCCGACCTCGACGGTCTGCTCGTGCTCGACAACTGCGAGCACCTGCTCGACGCGGCGGCGCTGGTCGTCGCCGACCTGCTCGACGTGGCCTCCCCCGACGTCGTGGTGCTCGCCACGAGCCGCGCTCCCCTCGGGCTCGTGGGCGAGGCCGTGCACCGGCTCGGCGCCCTGCCCGACGACGACGCGCTCAACCTGCTCGAGAGCCGGGCCCGCGCGGGACGCCCCGACCTGGCCTGGGACGCGGGCCTCGCGCTCGAGCTGTGCCACCGCCTCGACAACCTCCCGCTCGCGCTCGAGCTCGCCGCCGCACGGCTGCGGTCGATGCCCGTCGAGGACGTGCTGGACGGGCTCAGCGACCGGTTCGGCCTGCTCGACGACGCGCTGCGCGGCCTGCCCGACCGGCACGCGAGCCTGTGGGCGATGGTCGACTGGAGCCGCGAGCTGCTCAGCCCCGCCCAGCGGACGCTGCTGCAGCGCCTCGCCGTCGTGGCCGGGTCGTTCAGCGCCGAGGCGGCGATCGCCGTGGCCGGCGACATCCCGGCCGCGGACGTACGCCGCGGGCTCGCCGTGCTCGTCGACCAGTCGCTACTGAGCCTGGCCGACCAGGACCAGGGCCCGGCGCGCTACCGCATGATCGAGACCGTCCGTGAGTACGGCGACGCGCGGCTGGAGTCGACGGGCGAACGGCCCGCGGCCATGGCCGGCCTGGTCACGTGGGCGCGGCACCGGTCCGAGGAGCTGGCCAAGGACTTCATCGGCCCGACGCAGGTCGTGGCGTTCAACGCCACGGCCGCCGACCAGGAGGCGATGCTCGTCGGCGCCCGGTGGTCTCTCGCTCTCGACGACGAGCCCGCCACGATCGAGATACTCGGCGCGCTGTTCTGGTTCTGGACGGTGCGGGGGCAGCACAGCGAGGTCGTCGTGTGGGCCGACCGCCTGCTGCACTCGGACGACCCGGCGGCCCGCAGACGTTCCGCGCTCATCAACGGCGCCCGCTCCGGCAGGCCTCTGGCCACCGCTGAGGCGACCGTCCTCGTCGCGAACTTCGCCGCGCTGAACAGCGGCGTGATCGAGTCGCTGCGGATGGCGGCGCTCGCCCTGCGAGCAGTCAACGCGGTGCTCGCCGAGCGGGCCGACGACGTGAGCCCCCGCAACCGCGTCCTCGCCGGCACCATGCCCACGCTCGGGTCCTCGGACATCACGAACATGCTCGAACCCGCGGGCGAGCTCCTGCGGTCCGACGACCCGTTCCTCGCCGGCATCGGGTTCTTCCTGCGCGCCGCGATCCGCGAGAACGACGGTGACTCCGTCGCGTCGGGCATCGACGCCCGCGAGGCCTACCGACGGTTCGAGCTGGCCGGCGACCGCTGGGGCATGGGCATGGCGGCACAGGGCATCGGGCAGTGGCTGGGCGGGCGCGAGCCCGGCGAGGCCGAGCAGTGGCTCGCCCTCGGTGTGCGGCACCTCGAAGAGGTCGGGGCGTTCGGCGACGCCAAGAGCATCCGCGTCCTCCTGGACGTGCAGCGGGCCCTGCAGGGCGACGTCGAGGCGCTCGCCCGCGTCCAGCAGGCGTCCGTGTCGGACCAGGGCGACGACGGCGACGCCGCCCAGGCCCACCTCGGCCTGGCCCTGATCGCGTGGTCCAGCGGCGACGTCGACCGCGCCGCACGCCACGCCGACGACGCCGTCGTCCTCGTCGAGACCCGCGCCGTCAACCCTCCGCAGGCGCGCGTCCTGTTCCGCGTCGCGGCCGCCTCGATCCACCTGCGCGCCGCGACCACCGGCAAGTACGCGCCCGAGCGCCGCGCGGCGGTCGACGCGCGCGCCGTCAGCCTGCTGCGGGATGCGCGACGCGAGGCGTTCTCCAGCTCGGACATGCCGGTCCTCGGCTCGTTCGCCCTCGGGCTGGCCGAGCTGGCGGCGTTCCGGGAGCGCCGCGACGAGACCGCCGAGCTCTACGCGACCGGCGTCCGGCTCGGCGCGAACCTGCAGCTCATGTTCCAGCTCGACGAGAACGGGCTCGTCGCGGCGATCGTCGGCGATGCGGAGGCCAGGGCCGCGCGCGTCACGGAGCTGCGCGCGGTGCGGCCCCCGGACCTCACCGTGCGGATCGGCGCGCTGACCGACGACCTGCTCGGGGCATGACGAAAGGGGCGGCCCCTCGCGGGACCGCCCCTGACGCCTTCGGCTCAGACCTTCTTGCGGTAGGCGCGCAGCGCCAGCGGCATGAAGACCGCGACCAGGCCGACGCACCAGGCCAGGGTCCACACGAGGTGGTTTCCCATCGGGTTCTCGGCACCGCCGACGAACAGCGCACGCATGGCGCCGACGAGGTGGGTCAGCGGGTTGACCGTGACGAACCCCTGCATCCAGCCCGGCAGGGTCGCGGTGGGCACGAAGACGTTGGACGCGAAGCTCAGCGGCATGATCAGCAGGAACATGATTCCCTGCACGGCGCCGCTCGTGCGGACCTTCATCCCGACGAAGACGCTGACCCAGGACAGGCACAGCGCGAACAGGATCGCGAGCAGGCACCCGGCCGCCGCCGCGGCGATGTTCGTCTCGATCCGGAAGCCCATCAGGTAGCCCACGACCATGGTCGAGATCACCACGATGACGTAGCGGACGACATCGCCGAGCACGGCGCCGAGCAGCGGGGCCGATCGCGGGATCGGCAGCGACCGGAAGCGGTCGAAGATCCCCTTGGTGAGGTCCGTGTTGAGATTGACGCCGATCGCGATGGCGCCCTGCGCGATGGTCTGCGCGAGGATGCCCGGCAGCAGGAACTGCAGGTAGGTCTTGGTGTCACCGGCGACGGCGCCACCGAAGATGTAGACGAAGATCACGAGGAAGATCGCCGGCTGCAGCGTGACGTCGATGAGCGCCTCGGGCGTGCGCCACGTCTTGATGAGGCTGCGCTTGGCCAGCGCCAACGAGTGCCGGACCATCGGGAGCGGCTTGCGGGCCACCTCGGCGGCCCGGGGCACCGTGCTGGTGCGCGGGGTCTGCGGGGCCAGGGTCGCGGTGCTCATGCCGCCACCTCCTTCGGGGTCGTGTCGTCCTCGGACGCCGTGCGTCCGGTGAGCTTGAAGAACACCTCGTCGAGGCTCGGCAGGTGCAGCGAGAGCTCGGTGACGCCGATGCCGGCGCTCGCGAGGCGCGAGACCGTGGCGGTCAGCGCGCTGTCGTCGGCCACCGGGACTGCGAGCATGCCCTTGCGGACCTCGGCAGCTCCGCCCACGCCAGAGGAGACCTGGCCCAGGATCGTGGCCGTCTCCTCCATGCGGGCCAGGTCGGCCGGGCGGACCTCGAGGGTCTGGCCGCCGACGACGCGCTTGAGGCCCTCGGGGGTGTCGTGCGCGATGACGCGGCCGTGGTCGATGACCGTGATCTCGTCGGCCAGCGCGTCGGCCTCCTCGAGGTACTGCGTGGTGAGCAGCACCGTGGAGCCGTCGGTCACGAGCGAGCGGACCACGTCCCACATGTCCTCGCGCTTGGCGGGGTCGAGGCCCGTGGTGGGCTCGTCGAGGAAGATGACGTCCGGGCGCCCGACGAGGCTCGCGGCCAGGTCGAGGCGGCGGCGCATGCCACCGGAGTAGGTCTTGGCGGGGCGGTCGGCCGCCTCGGTCAGGTCGAACCACTCGAGCAGCTCGGCCGCACGGGCCCGGGCGCCCTTGCGCCCCAGCTCGAGCAGCGTGCCGAACAGCACGAGGTTCTGGCGCCCGGTGAGGTCCTCGTCGACGGACGCGTACTGGCCGGTGAGGCCGATCGTCTGGCGGACCTGCTGGGGCTGCTTGACGACGTCGTAGCCGGCGATGTGCGCGCGGCCCGCGTCGGGGGTCAGGAGGGTGGACAGGATGCGGACGGCGGTCGTCTTGCCGGCGCCGTTCGGGCCGAGGACACCGAGAACGGTCCCCCGGGTCACGGAGAGGTCGACGCCCTGCAGCGCCTTGGTCTCCCCGAAGTGCTTGACGAGGCCGGTCGCCTCGATCACCAGGTCTGTGCTCATGGGGGCAACCCTGCCCGGGTCGCCTGACACGGCGCCGACGCGTCGCTGACAGCCCGCGTCGGCGCGCTGACACGGCCGTGCGGCGCGTGTCGGCGCGTGTCGCCGCAGGTCAGGAGGTCAGCGCGGCGCGGGCAGCGCCGCGACCGCCGCGGCGAGCTCGTCGTCGGTGTTGTAGTAGTGCGGCGAGGCGCGAACCACCTCGCTCAGCCCACGGTGCGCGAGGTCGTACTGCGACGACGACGAGCGGGTCACGCTCACGTTGACCCCCGCGGCGCGCAGCGCGTCGCGCACCTCGAGCGCCGGTACCCCGTCGACCGTGAACGTCACGATCCCGCAGCGGCGCAGGCCCCTGTCGCGCACGACCACGCCGGGCGCAGCCTCGAGCGCGTCACGCAGCCGGGCCGCGAGCCCGACGACCCGCTCCTCGATCGCACGCGTCCCCCAGCCCAGCGCGTGGTCGACCGCCGCCCCGAGGCCCAGGACGTTCGCCATCGACCGCTCGTGCGACTCGAACCTGCGCGCGTCGGGCGCGGGCTCGTAGGTGGTCGGCGACGTCCACGCGGCGGCGCCGAGCCCGAGGACCGGCGGGACCAGGCCCGGCGTCACGTCGCGCGACGCGTACAGGAACCCGGTTCCGCGCGGCGCGCGAAGGAACTTCCGGCCGGTCGCCGCGAGCAGGTCGCAGCCGAGCTCACGGACGTCGACGTGCAGCTGCCCGACCGACTGGCACGCGTCGAGCAGGTACAGCACGCCCGCCGCGCGGGTCAGCCTGCCGACCTCGGCGGCCGGGTTCACCACGCCGCCGCCGGTGGGGACGTGCGTGAGGGCGACGAGCGCCACGTCGTCGTCGAGCGCGCGTTCGAGCGCGTCGAGGTCCACCTGGCCGTCCTCGTCGTCGTCGATGACCTGCAGGGACGCACCCGTGCGCTCGCACGCCTGCAGCAGCGCGATCGCGTTGCTGATGTACTCCGTGCGCGCGGTGAGGATGCGCTGGCCGGCCCGCAGCGGGACGCCCGCGAAGGCGACGTCCCAGGCGACGGTGGCGCTCTCGACGATCGCGATCTCGTCCGGCCGCGCGCCCACGAGCTGCGCGATCGACGGCTTCACGGCACCGAGCCGGTCGGCTGCGGCCTCCTCGGCCTCGTAGGTGCCGATGGTCGCCTCGAGCTGGAGGTGCGCCACGACCGCGTCGGTCACCACCGCGGGCCGCAACGATCCGCCCGCGTTGTTCAGGTGGACCACGTTCTGCGTTCCCGGCGTCTCGGCGCGGGCACGGGCGACGTCGATGCTCACGCGCCCGACCCTACGGTCGACCACGCGCCGCCGTCGTCCGGATTACAGCACGTGGGCGAGGAAGTCCTGCGTGCGCTGCTCGGTCGGGGCGTCGATGACCTGCGAGACCGGACCGTGCTCGACGATGACCCCGTCGGCCATGAAGACCACCTGGTCGGCGACCTCGCGCGCGAAGCCGATCTCGTGGGTCACGACGATCATCGTCATGCCCGACGCGGCCAGGTCCCGCATCACGCCGAGCACCTCGCCGACGAGCTCGGGGTCCAGGGCGGACGTCGGCTCGTCGAACAGCATCAGCTCCGGGTCCATCGCGAGGGCTCGGGCGATGGCCACGCGCTGCTGCTGCCCGCCGGACAGCTGCGACGGGTAGTGGTCGAGCCGGTCCCCGAGGCCGACGCGGGTGAGCATCTCGGTGGCGCGCTCGCGCGCCTCGTCCTTGCTCTTGCGCAGGACCTGGACCGGCGCCTCCATGACGTTGCCGAGCGCGGTCAGGTGGGGGAACAGGTTGAAGCGCTGGAACACCATGCCGACGCGGGCGCGCTGCACCGCGATCTGCTGGGGGTGCATGCGGTACAGCGCGGGCTCGCCCTTGCGGGTGCCCTCGCGGTAGCCCTGCAGCTCACCCTCGATGCGGATCGAGCCTGCGCCGATCTCCTCGAGCTGGTTGATGCAGCGCAGCGCGGTCGACTTGCCCGAGCCCGACGGGCCGAGCATGACGGTCACGCTCCCGACGGGGACCGTGAGGTCGACGCCGCGAAGGACGTGCGCGTCGCCGTACCACTTGTGCACGCCGGCGAGCTCGACCATGGGAGCCGTCGGGTCGATCGCGTTCACGGGGTCACTCCGTCGAGCGGGCTGGGGTCGGCGGTCGTGTGCGCCGCGTTGATGGCCGCCTGCCTACCTCGTCGGCCGCGCTTGGGGACGTGCTCGTCGAACCCGCGTCCGTAGTACCGCTCGACGTAGAACTGGCCCACCATCAGGACGCTCGTGACGGTCAGGTACCAGATCGCGGCGACCACCAGCAGCGGGACGGGCTGGAAGAGCCGGTTGCCGATCGCGTTGGTGGCGTACTGGAGGTCGAGGATGAAGGGCACCGCGAGGACGAGCGAGGTCGTCTTCAGCATGGAGATCGTCTCGTTGCCGGTTGGCGGCACGATGACGCGCATCGCCTGCGGCAGGACGATCCGCCACAGGATGCGGCCGTCCTTCATGCCGAGCGCACGCGCGGCCTCGGACTGGCCACGGTCCACCGAGTTCAGGCCGGCGCGGACGATCTCCGCGAGGTACGCAGCCTCGTTGAGCGCGAGCCCGATGATCGCCGCGCGCGTCGCGTTCAGCACGACGCTCGTGTCGAAGGTGACGAACGCGGGCCCGAACGGGATGCCGATCGTGAGGTTGTGGTAGATCACCGACGCGTAGCCCCAGAAGGCCAGCTGCGTGTAGACGGGCGTCCCGCGGAAGAACCAGATGTAGACCCAGGACACGTACCGCATCACGGGGTTCGGCGAGCGGCGCATGACGGCCAGCAGCACGGCAAGGACGATCGCGATCGCCATCGACGCGACGGTGAGGATCAGGGTCCAGCCCACGCCGCGCATGACCGGCTCGCTGAACAGGTACTTGCCGACCGTGTCCCACTGGAACACGTCGTTGGTGACGAGTGCGTTGACGACCATGGCCGCCAGCACGACGACCACCGCCCCGGAGATCCACCGACCGGGATAGCGCACCGGGATCGCGTGGATCCGCTGCGGCTCGCCGGCCGGCACCTTCGGGGCGGTGGTCGTCGTCACGGCTTTCAGCCTACGTTCGGGTTGACGTCAGCCGTCTTCACCGCGCTGGCCTCGTTGCCCCAGGCCGTGAGGATCTTCAGGTAGTCGCCCGAGTCGATGAGCTTCTGGACGGCCTTCTGCACCGCGTCCGTCAGAGCCTGGTCGTCCTTGCTCACGACGATGCCCTGCGGCGCGCTCGCGAACACGTCGCCGAGGCGCTCGAGCTTGTCGCCGGTCTGCGTGATCGCGTAGGCGATGATCGGCGAGTCGGCGTACATCAGGTCGGCCTTGCCGCCTACCAGCGCGGTCGTCACGTCGGACTGCTTCTCGTACTTCAGCGGCGTGATCGCGGCCTTGCCGTCGGTCTTGCACTTCTCGATCGCGGCGTCGAGCTCCTCGTCCTCGACCGTGCCCGTCTGGACGCCGACCGTCAGGCCGCACAGGTCCGCGGGGTCGATCTTCTTCGGGTTGCCCTTCGGCACCGCGTAGGCCTCGCCGGCCACGAAGTACTGGACCATGTTCGCCTGCTTGACGCGGTCCGGGTTGATCGTGAACGAGGAGATGCCCACGTCGTACTTGCTGCCGATCGCCGGGATGATGCCCGTGAACGACGCCGTCTGGACGTCGGCCTTCAGGCCCAGGACCGCCGCGAGCGCCTTCGCGATGTCGACGTCGTAGCCGATCGGCGTCTTGCCGTCCTCGTCGATGTACTCGGCGGGCGCGTAGGTGGTGTCCGAACCGACCACGAGCTTGCCCGCCGACTTGATCTTGTCCGGGACCAGCGCCGCGATGGCATCGTCCTTCGAGATGGAGGCCGGGTCGAAGGTCGGTGTGTCACTGCTGTCGTCGGAACCACCGCACGCGCCGAGTGCCAGGGCGGAGCTCAGGACGAGTGCGGTCAGGACTGCTGGGCGGAACGTACGCAAAGGGTCCTCCTTCGCCGCGCGGGGGGAGCGCGGGTCTGCAGCTGACGGGCGTCAGGTCTGGCGGACCGCTCTCGGCCACGCGATGCGGAGCGTAACGGTCCGGTGTTACGACGTGGTAACTGTCATGCCTCGGTCGTCAAATCGTTATCGGACCGGGCATCGAGGCCGACCGTTCAGGGCCCCGTTCGGTCCACCGCCTCACGGATACGGGCCATCCGGGCCTCGTGCGACAACGCCGGGACCCCGGCCATCGCCGCCGCCCGCTGCCGCTCCTCGCTCACGTCGGACGTGCGATCGAGCACGAAGTCGCGGCCGGCCTCTCGCTCCTGCTCGCGGAACGTCAGGTAGTCGACGCCGATCGCCAGGCGCAGCAGGCCGACGAGGGCAGCGACGACCCCGCCCGCGAGCGCGAACAGGCCCATCAGCCCGACCGACCGTGCGCCGACAAGGAAGAACGCCGAGAGCAGGCAACCCGCGCCGACCAGCACGATGGCCAGGACGAACGCGGGTGCCGCGGGCCGATGCGTCGCCCCGCCATCGGGAGGATTCGTCACGATCGAAGCATGGCGGAGGTCGCATACCGCCGCAACGAGTCCGCGTGGACCATCACGCCCGGTACGCCCGCCGGGGCGGACGTGGGTGCATCGCTCGTCGGGGGACGCATAGGGTCCAGGCATGGCCGAACCAGACGCAACCAAGACAATTCCCCTCGGCTCCGCGCCGCGCCCGACGACGGGCGACGAGCTCGCGGAGCGTGTACGGAGCACGATCGCGGAGCAGGCCGGCGGCAGCGGCGCCGTCCGCGTGAGCGCCAGCATCGACGGCGCCGACATCCCCTCGCTCGAGCTCGACCTGAGCGGGCTCGTCGTCCCCGACTCTCCCCCGGCGTCGCGTCGCACGGCGGTGCGAGCCCGCGAGCGTGGCGTCGTCGCCAAGCTTCGCGTCGAGGCGCACCCGGTGACCGTCGACGGTGTCCCCCTCGACGTCACGGCCGAGGCCGAGAACGTGCCGTTCTCGTGGGTCGAGGGCTCCGACGGGTCGCTCGCCGCGGAGCTCGTCGAGCCGACGCCCGAGGCGCCCCTGGTGGGTACCGGTCGGGTCGCCGCCCCGCGCACGGCGGTCGCCGCGGCCGTCGAGCGCCGTGCCGCCGTCCTCGTCGCTGCGCAGGGGCTCAAGCTCACCAAGCTCGACCTCGACGTGACGTCGCAGGGCCCGCGCGCCGTGACGGTCGCGGTCCGCGCCCAGCTGCGCAAGGGCATCCTGTCGGCCACCGCGACCGGCGGTGCGCACGCGACCATCGGCGACGACCTCGTCCTGACGCTCAGCGACGTCACCGCGACGAGCGGCAACCCGCTGGTCGCGGCGCTGCTCGTCGCCGCGAAGGGGCGGCTGCAGGCGCTCGAGGGTCGCCGGATCGACCTGGGCGCGCAGCTCCCGCGCGGCGTGCGGATCGTCGACGTCCAGATCGAGGCCAGCGCCGACACGCTCGCCCTGACGGGTCGCGCCGGCTGACGTCGGCGGCTGTCCCCGGCAGCGGGGCGCGGGCACACTGCGGTGCCCGCGCCCCGCTGGCCTGGTCGGGCGAGAGGCGGCGCGTCCCGACGACCTACTGCAGGCGCGGCCGCGGGCGGGCGGCGGCCGCCGCGACGACCAGCCCGCCGACCACCACCGCGGCGCCCAGCACGTGCCAACCGGCGCTCGTCGCGAGGATGCCCGCGGACAGCGAGCCGACCACCTGGCACGACGTCCCGACCAGCTCGGCGACCGGCTGCACGCGGCCGCGCTCGGTCGGCCGGTACGACGAGGCGACCATCGCGCTCCCGCCGCTCGACGCGAGGTTCCACCCGACGCCGACCACCGTCATGGCCAGCAGGAACGCCCACATCTGGCTGCTCACCGCGGCGGCCAGCCCCGAGCCCGCCAGGATCACGGCCCCCAGCGCCGCGATCCGGCGCTCGCCGAACCGCCCGATCCACCGCGCCACGACGAAGCCCGGCGCGAACATGCCGATGAGGTGGAGCTGCACGGCGAGGCTGGCCTGCGCGTCGGAGTGCCCCATGTCCATCCCGGCGATCGGGCCGGCGGTCATCATCGACGTCATCGCGACTCCGGCGAGCGCCACCGATGCGACCCCGAGCAGCAGCACCGGCTGGCGCCACAGCTCGGCGCGCGGACGGGCGCCGGTGTCGTCGACGCTCGCTCGCGGGGCCGCGAGCGTGACGAGCGCGTCCGGCAGGCGCGAGTTCCACACGGCGGCCGCGAGCCCGCACAGGGAGACCAGGAGGTAGGACGCGACGTACGGCGTCGCCGTCAGGTCGCGCACCGCGGTCGCGAGGAACGGGCCGACGAGTGCCGCGACCAGCCCGCCGCCCAGCAGCGTGCTCACCGCGCTCGCCCGCCGCTCCGGGTTGGCCTCGGCGGCTGCGTACCGGTAGTAGCCGGCGCCCGCCGAGTAGATGCCGACGAGGGCCGTGCCGAGGCAGAAGAGCCAGAACTGGTGCAGCTGGACCCCGAGCGCCGAGACCAGCCCCGCGAGGATCGCGGTCGAGGCCGCGGCCGTGAACACACGGCGGTAGCCGCGCCGACCGATCCAGCGGGACAGCCCGAACGTCGTCGTGGCGGCGACCACCGGGATGAGGCTGAACGGGAGCGTGGCGAGCGCGCGGGTGGGCGCGAGGTGCGAGCCGACGATGCCCGTGAGCGTCAGGTCGACGGACGACCCGAGGATGAACAGCCCCTGCGCGGGGACGAGGCGGCGGACCAGGTGGCGGCCGTCGACGGCCGGGAGCGTTGTCGTCACGGCCCTAGCGTCTCGGGGCCGCCCTCGCTGCCGACAGTGGCCGAACTGCCGCTGTGCGATAGATTCCTGCCATGGCTCTTCCCCGGCACCGCGTCGCCGTCCTCGCACTGGAGACAGTTCTGGCGATGGAGGTGGGGATGCCGTTCCAGGTGCTCGGCGCGCGCACGAGCGACAGGTACGAGGTGGTCCTGTGCGCCGCGCAGCCGGGGCCGGTCGCCACCACCGGCGGGTATCCGGTGGTCGCCGCCGCCGGCCTCGAGGCGCTGGCATGGGCGGACACCGTGGTCGTCCCCGCGTTCCGTGATCCGCTGACCGTCCCGCCGGCGGCGGTGCTCGACGCCCTGCGTGCGGCGCACGCGCGTGGGGCGCGCCTCGTCTCGATCTGCGCGGGCGCCTATGCACTCGCAGCCGCCGGCGTCCTCGACGGCCGCCGGGCGACGACGCACTGGGCCCATGCCGACGAGCTCGCGCGCCGCTACCCCCTCGTCAAGGTTGATGCGGACGTGCTGTTCGTGGACGAGGGCGACGTCGTCACGTCGGCCGGCGTCGCGGCCGGCATCGACGTGTGCCTGCACCTGCTGCGCGTCGACCACGGGGCCGCGATCGCGAACGAGGTCGCGCGTGCGATCGTCGCGGCGCCCCATCGTGACGGCGGCCAGGCCCAGTTCATCGAGCGCAGCGCGCCGCCGGCTCGCGCCACGACTCTGGCAGCGACCCGCGCCTGGGCCCTGACCCGGCTGGCCGACCCGCTGTCCGTGGCCGATCTCGCGGCGCACGCGCACGTCGCGCCGCGGACGTTCGCGCGGAGCTTCGTCGCCGAGACCGGGAGCACGCCTCTGCAGTGGCTCAACGCCGCGCGCGTGGACCGGGCGCGCGAGCTGCTCGAGACGCGGGACTGGGGGACGGACCGGATCGCGGCGGCGGTGGGACTGGGCACGGCGACGAACCTGCGCGTGCACTTCCGCCGCCTCGTGGGCGTGGCGCCGGGCGACTACCGCGCGAGCTTCGCCCGCACGTCGCCCTGACCGACGCGCGCGCGTCCCGCGGCGCCGAGGGGACGTCCGTTCACGGCGGACGCGCGACGGGCGGGGGCGGAGCGCCCGTTCAGCGCGGCGACGTCGAGGGCCGCACGACGAGCGTCGGCGTCCGCGGACGACGGCGCGGAGGGGGCCCGGCGCAGCGGGTCCCACCTGGTCGTCCGCAGTGCGAGGACGACGAGCGGGGCGGCGATCACGAGCACCGCCAGGACGGTCACGATGGTTTCCATGCGTCCAGCGTCGTCCGCGAGAGCAACGCCGACGAGTGGCAGTCAGGACGTTGACCGTCAACATCCTGCCAACTAGCCTGGCGGGATGTTGCGCACCGTGGGAGCCCTGGTCGTCGACGGCCTGTCCATGTTCGAGTTCGGCGTCGTGTGCGAGGTGTTCGGCATCGACCGCACCGACGACGGCGTGCCGGCGTTCGACTTCCGCATCGCCGGAACGAACCCCGGAGCGACCGTGAGCACGGGCGTCGGCATGAACCTCGTCGTCCCGTACGGGCTCGACGCGCTCGACGACGTCGACCTGCTCGCCGTCCCCGCGACCACGATCCGCGAGAACTACGACCCGGCCGTGCTCGACGCGATCCGCAAGGCGCACGCGCGCGGCGCGACGATCGTCTCGGTGTGCTCGGGCGTGTTCGTGCTCGCCGCCGCGGGCATCCTCGACGGGCGCAAGGTCACCACCCACTGGCGGCACTCGGACGAGCTCGCGCAGCGGTACCCGGAGCTGACCGTCGACCCCGACGTGCTGTTCGTCGACGAGGGCGACATCGTCACGAGCGCGGGCACCGCCGCGGGCATCGACGCGTGCCTGCACATCGTCCGCCGCGAGCTCGGCAGCGCCGTCGCGAACGCCATCGCGCGCCGCATGGTGGTCCCGCCCCAGCGCGACGGCGGTCAGCGGCAGTTCATCCCGCAGCCCGTGCCGCAGTGCACCGACGACTCGCTGCGGCACGTGCTCGAGTGGGTCCAGGCGAGCCTCGACGACGACCACACGGTCGACACCCTCGCGGCGCGCGCACTGATGTCACCGCGCACGTTCGCGCGCCGGTTCGCCGCCGAGACCGGCTCGACCCCGATGCGCTGGCTCACGAGCCAGCGGGTGCTGCACGCGCAGCGGCTGCTCGAGGACAGCGACCTCGACGTCGAGGAGGTGTCGCGCGCGTGCGGGTTCGGCTCGGCCGCGGTGCTGCGCCACCACTTCCGCCGGACCGTCGGCGTGGCGCCGGCGGACTACCGCGCGTCGTTCCGCAGCCGCGTCGCCTGAGCACAGCTGCGGCTCGACCGCGGTGGGTCCGCCGGGGACGCGTCCAGGCGGGCCGTCAGGAGGTCGCGCGCGCACGCGCCGCGACCAGGTCGTTGGCCGTGCGGAGCACGGGACGCTCGCCGAGCCCCGCCTCCAGTCCCGGCACCGACGAGCGCACGTGCAGTCGCGCGGCCTCCCCGGCGGGCAGCGTCACGAGCGCGGCGTCGACCGTCGCGGCCGGGTCCAGCCGGTCGACGTGCAACGTGAGGTCGCGGACCAGCGAGCTCGCCGTGACCGTCACGACGTAGCCGTCGTCGACGGCCTCGACCTGCGTGCGGAAGGGCGCGACGTCCAGCCGCAGCTCGATCTCCTCCACCCAAGTGTGCACCGCACGCGCGTCGTCGAGCGCGGCGACGAGCACCTCGCCCGACGCGTCAGCGGGGACGCGCACGTCGTCGGGCAGGTCGAGCAGCACGACCGAGCGCGGCGGCACCTCGACGGTCAACGAGACCGAGGCGAGCAGCGTCCCGTCGAGCTGCTCGCGACGCACGGCGACCGCGCCCGCCCAGGCCGCCGCGCTGTCGTTGCACGCCGCGAGCACCTCGCGCCCGCCGCGCGTCTGAACCGTCAGCAGGCGTGAGGCGTAGGCGGCGCGCAGCGCCCACCACAGCGGCTTGGGCCGCTCGTCACCGTCGACCGCCGCCCACGACGTGACCGGCCAGCAGTCGTTGAGCTGCCACACGATCGAACCGGCGGTGCGCGGCCACCACGAGCGGTAGTGCGTGACGGCATGCGCGACCGCGCGCGCCTGGTTGAGCTGCGTGGCCCAGTGCCAGTCGGTGAAGTCGTCGGGGACGCCCAGGTGCGGCGCGAGCCCGCGATCGAGCTTGCCGTTGCCGTCGTCCGCCTTCTGGTGCAGGAGCCAGACCGCGTCGTCCTTCGTCAGCGGCGCACCGTCGGCGTTCCGCACCGCACGCTCGAGCGTCGCCCACGTGGGCGGGCCCTGGAAGCCGAACTCGGAGGCGAAGCGAGGCACGTCGTCGCGGTAGTGCGTGTAGTCGACCCGGTTCCACACCTCCCACTGGTGGTGCGTGCCGTGGTCGGGGTCGTTCGGGTGCACGAGGTCCGAGTGCGGCGACATCGGGCTGCCGGCCGAGTAGGGCCGCGTCGGGTCGAGCTCGGCGACGATGCCCGGGAACAGGTCGTAGTAGTAGCCGGCTCCCCACGTGCGGTCGCCGAGCTGCTCCTTCCAGCCCCAGTCCTCGTGGCCCCAGAGGTTCTCGTTGCCGCCGTTCCACAGCACGAGCGAGGGGTGCGACGACAGGCGCGTGACGTTCTCCCGCGCCTCGGCCTCGAGCTCGCTGCGGTGCGGCTCCTCCTCCGGGTACGCGAAGCACGCGAGCGGGAAGTCCTGCCAGACGAGGAGCCCGCGCTCGTCGCACAGGTCGTAGAAGTCGTCGGACTCGTAGATGCCGCCGCCCCAGACGCGCAGCAGGTTCATGTTCGCGTCGAGCGCCTGGTCGAGGCGCCGCGCGAGCCGGTCTCTCGTGACGCGGGTCAGCAGGTGGTCGTCGGGGATCCAGTTGGCGCCCTTGACGAAGACGGGCACACCGTTGACGACGAAGGTGAACGCCGTGCCGACCTCGTCGTCCGACGTGTCGACCTCGACGGTCCGCAGACCGATCCGACGCTCCCAGCGGTCCAGCCCGTCGAGGTCGACGGAGACCGTGTACAGCGGCTGCTCCCCGTAGCCGACCGGCCACCACAGGCGCGGGTTCTCGACGACGACCTCGACGACCGTGACATCGGCGCCGGCCTCCACGACGGCGTCGACGACCTGCTCCCCGACCCTGACCCGCAGCACGAGGTCGGGCGAGGCATCGTCGGCGCGCTCGACGTCGACGTGCACCGCGACCCGGGCGACCCCGTCCGCGACCGTGACCAGCGGACGCACCGACGCGATCCGGGCCGTGCGCCAGCGCTCGAGCCCGACCGGCTTCCAGATGCCCGCGGTCTGCAGGTCCGGCCCCCAGTCCCAGCCGAAGCTGCACGCCATCTTGCGCACCATGTTCAGCGGGTGCGGGTACGCACCGGGGCGTGCGCCGATGCGCTCGGCCTCGGCCTCGGCCGCCTCGAGCGCGGAGCGGAACAGCACCTCCAGCCGCTGCGGCTCGCCCGTGAGGAACGGCCTGACGTCGAACCGGTAGCCGCGGTGCTGGTTCGCGGTGCTCGCGACGTGCGCGCCGCCCAGGCTGATCTCGGCGACGGTGTCGAGGCCGTCGAGCACGAGGTCGACGCGCTCGCCCTCGGCAGCGGGCTTCACTGTCAGCTCACGCGAGTACAGCCACTGTGCGCGGTGGGCCCAGACGAGGTCGTTCTCGTTGAGGTCCAGGTACGGGTCGTCGATGAGCCCTGCGGCGAGAAGGTCGGTGTGCACGGTGCCTGGCACCTGCGCGGGGACGGTCCGGCCGGCGATGTGCGCCGGGACCGGGCCACCCGCGGGGCGCAGCGTCCAGCCGTCGTTCAAGGTCGTGCGGTTCATCGTGGTGGCTCCGTTGGTCGCTGGTCGGCTCCAGCCGATGCGCCTCGAGCCGACCACGCAAGTTGTACAGGGCAGTGGACGCGGCGCCGCGGTACCGCGAAGGCATGTCGAGGCGGAGGAGTCGGGGAGTCGTCGTGGATGGCGACCCTGGTGCGCGTGGCGTCCACCCTGCGACCGGCTCGAGTGCCAGTCTCCAGATCATGGCGAGACATCCTCTGAAGGCCGTTCTCCCCGACAAGCAGCGGCGCACGCTCGACGAGCTGACCGCTGACCTCGACCTGTCTGCGGGCGATGTCCAGTCCAAGCGGTCCGCGTTCTGGGTGATGCTCGTGCTGTCCGCCGTGATCGCCAGTGCGGGGGTGCTGTCCGACTCCACCGCGACCGTCATCGGCGCCATGATCATCGCGCCGCTGTCCACGCCGATCATGGGCTTCGCCCTCGGACTCGCGAAGGGGAGCCGGTCGGCGATCCTCGGTGCCGCGCGGTTCGTCGCCCTCGGCGCGCTCACCGTCATCGGCATCGGAGCCGCCTTCTCGCTCGTCGTGCCGAGCTCCGTCAACCTGCTGGCGAACGGCCAGATCTCTGGTCGCACGTCGCCCGGGCTGCTCGACCTCGCTGCCGCCATCGCGACGGGCTTCGCGGGCGCCATCGCTCTCGCGCGCCGCGACGTGGCCGCGGTGCTCCCCGGCGTCGCGATCGCGATCTCGCTCGTCCCTCCCCTCGCCGTCGTCGGCATCTGCTTCGGTCAGCAGGCGTTCGCGCTCGGGTTCGGGGCACTGGTGCTGTTCCTGTCCAACCTCCTGGCGCTCGTGCTGGCCGGGACGCTCGTGTACGCCGCGACGGGCTACTCGGCCGAGGCCGTGCACCCCAGGCGGCGCACCTACCTCTCGCTGGCCATCCTCTTCGTCCTCGTCGCGCTGCCGCTCGTGCTCAACACCATCGCCAACTACGTGCTGGACGTCGTCACGCAGCGGGTCGAGGCAGCGGCGGACACCTGGGTGCACGCGATCCCCGGCGCGGAGGTCACGGACGTACGGGTGCAGGGCGACGACGTGCTGATCGAGGTGCGCACACCAACCGACCTGCCGCCGACGCAGGACCTGCTCGACGCGCTCGACGGGCGCGTCCCGTCCGGACTGACGGTCGTCGTCGACACGTCGCTGGGTGAACGCCTGCAGGTGGGTGTCGTCGGCGGCTGACTAGCGCGGCGTGGGCCGCCACAGGACGACGCTGCCCGACTGCGTGATCGCGCGGGGCGCGGGGGCCGGCCGGGGGGTGCGCGCGGCGCGGCGGGTCGCGACCACGTCGCCGCGCGGGTCGGCCATGAAGACGCGGCGGCCCGGGTCGACGTAGGCCCGCAGGTAGCCGACCTGGTCGCGCAGCCGCTCGACCTCCGACTCGAGCTCGAGGATGCGCTTGATGCCGGCGAGGTTCACGCCCTCGTCGTGCGACAGACGCTGGATCTCGCGCAGCGTCGCAATGTCGCGCAGCGAGTACCGGCGCCCCCGCCCGGCCGTGCGGGACGGGGACACCAGGCCGAGCCGGTCGTACTGCCGCAGCGTCTGCGGGTGCATGCCCGCGAGCTCCGCCGCCAGCGAGATGACGTAGATCGGGGCGTCCTCGACGGCCACTAGGAGCGCGCCTGGTCCATCAGTCCGGCGCGCACGTCTTCGCCCGACGTCGCGATGCCGAACGCCTGAACGGCCTCCCGCGCCGCGTCGGAGAGCCGCTGCGGCACGACGACCTGCACGGTGACGAGCAGGTCGCCCTTCTCGCCGATGCCGCGGCCCTTGACGCGCAGCACCCGACCGGACGGCGTCCCCGCCGGGACCTTGACGCGGACCGGCGTGCCGTCGAGCGTGGGCACCTCGATGGTCGCCCCGAGCGCTGCCTCGTCGAACGCGACCGGGACCGTGACGCGCAGGTTCGCCCCGTCGGCGGTGAACACGGGGTGGGGCGTGACGCGAACGGTGACGACGAGGTCACCGGCCGGTGCGCCGGGCTCGCCCGGACGACCCTTGCCGCGCAGCCGGATCTTCTGCCCGTCCTTGACCCCCGCGGGGATGCGGGCGTTCACCGTCCGCCCCTCGACGGACAGCGAGACGGTCGCCCCCTCCGCGACCTCGCGGAACGGGAGCGTGACGGCAGCCGCCAGGTCGGCGCCGGGCTGCGGGCCGCGCTGGAACCCGCCCCCCTGGCCGAACATGCCGCTGAGGATGTCCTCGAAGCCGTTGGCGCCGCCCGCCGAGCGGGGACGCTGGCCGGCGCCGAACATGCCACCGAACAGGTCCTCGAACCCGGCCTGCCCGCCGCCCGCGCGGCCAGGTGCCTGGAACCGCGCGCCGCCGGTCATGGCGCGCAGCTGGTCGTACTGCTGGCGCTGGTCGGGGTCGGACAGGACCGCATAGGCCTCGCCGACCTCCTTGAACTCCGCCTCCGCCTTGGCGTCACCGGGGTTGTGGTCGGGGTGCTTGGTGCGGGCGAGCTTGCGATAGGCCTTCTTGATCGTCGCCGCGTCGGCGTCCTTGGGCACGCCGAGGACGCGGTAGAAGTCCTTCTCGATCCAGTCCTGCCCGGTCACCTAGCCTCCTTCGCTGCTGTTCATGTTGTTGCTTGTTCTTGCTCGGATGGTCCGACGCCGCGCCTCCTGCTCGGAGGCGCGGCGTCGGGGGGTCACCCCTCGGGGTCGACGACCGCCACGCGGGCTGCACGCAGCACGCGGTCGGCCGTGCGGTACCCCGGCTGAAGCACCATCTGGACCGTCGACTCGGTGACGTCGGCGGAGTGCGAGTGCATGAGCGCCTCGTGCACCGCCGGGTCGAACACCTCGCCGGCGGCGCCGTAACGCTCCACACCGAACCGCCCGAGCGTCGACTCGAGCTTCTCGGCGATGCTCGCGAACGGCCCGGTGAGGTCGCCGTGCTGGCGCGCCAGCTCGATGTCGTCGAGCACCGGGATCAGCGCCTCGGCCACGCTGGCAACTCCACGGTCCTGCGCCGCGAGGGCGTCGGCCTTGGAGCGCTTCACGTACGCCGAGTACTGCTGCTCGAGGTTGTAGTGCGCCGCGTTCGCGCGCTGCAGCTCCTCGAGCCGCTCGGCGGCGAGCTTCTGGGCCTCGATGAGACCCTCGAGCACGATCGCCTCCTCGGCCTCGCTCGTGACGGCCTCCGCCTCCGCGAGCACGTCCTCTTCCGGCGTGCGCACCTCACCCGTCTCCGGGTCGAGGCGGCGCTTGTCCGTGAAGCGCGGCTCGTCGGACTCGGTCACTTGGCCTCCTCGGCCTCGTCGTCCACGATCTCGGCGTCAACCACGTCCTCGTCGTCCGCGGCCGAGGCCGGGGCCTCGTCGGACGCGGGCGCGTCAGCCGAGCCCTGGTTCGCGTAGATGGCCTCGCCGATCTTCTGCGCGGCCGTCGACAGCGCCGCCGTCTTGGCCTTGACCTCGTCGGTGTCGGTGCCCTCGAGCGCGACCTTGACCTCGCCGACCGCGGCCTGGACGTCGGTCTTGACGTCGTCCGGCAGCTTGTCCGCGTTGTCGACCAGCAGCTTCTCGGTCGAGTAGACGAGCTGCTCGGCGGAGTTGCGCGCGTCGGCGTCCTCGCGGCGCTTCTTGTCCTCGGAGGCGTGCTCCTCGGCCTCGCGCACCATGCGCTCGATGTCCTCCTTGGGGAGCGCCGAGCCGCCGGTGATCGTCATCGACTGCTCCTTGCCCGTGCCGCGGTCCTTGGCGGACACGTGCACGATGCCGTTCGCGTCGATGTCGAAGGTGACCTCGATCTGCGGCAGGCCGCGCGGAGCCGGCGCGATGCCGGTCAGCTCGAAAGTGCCGAGCGGCTTGTTGTCCCGCGCGAACTCACGCTCGCCCTGGAACACCTGAATCAGCACCGACGGCTGGTTGTCCTCGGCCGTGGAGAAGATCTCCGAGCGCTTGGTCGGGATGGCCGTGTTGCGCTCGATGAGCTTGGTCATCACGCCGCCCTTGGTCTCGATGCCGAGGCTCAGCGGGGTGACGTCGATGAGCAGGACGTCCTTGCGGTCGCCCTTCATGACGCCGGCCTGGAGCGCGGCACCGACGGCGACGACCTCGTCCGGGTTGACGCCCTTGTTGGGCTCCTTGCCGCCGGTGAGCTCGGTGACGACCTCGGTGACGGCCGGCATACGGGTCGAGCCGCCGACGAGGACCACGTGGTCGATGTCGGAGAGCTTGATGCCCGCGTCGCGGATCACGGCGTTGAACGGCGCCTTGGTGCGGTCGAGGAGGTCCTGCGTGAGCTGCTGGAACTGCGCGCGCGTGAGCTTGGTGTCCAGGTGGACCGGGCCGTTCTCGCTCATGGAGAGGTACTGCAGCGAGATGTTGGTGCTCGTCGCGGACGAGAGCTCCTTCTTGGCCTGCTCGGCCGCCTCGCGCAGACGCTGCACGGCGATCTTGTCCTTGGACAGGTCGACGCCCGTGGTGTTCTTCACCTCGGCGGTCAGGTGCTCGACGATGCGGTTGTCCCAGTCGTCGCCGCCGAGGCGGTTGTCACCCGAGGTCGCGCGGACCTCGATCGTCGAGAAGCCGTCCTCGTCCTTGCCCACCTCGAGCAGGGAGACGTCGAACGTGCCGCCACCGAGGTCGAAGACGAGGATGAGCTCGTCCTCCTTGCCGCGCTCGAGGCCGTAGGCCAGGGCAGCGGCGGTGGGCTCGTTGATGATGCGCAGGACGTTGAGGCCCGCGATGGCGCCGGCGTCCTTGGTGGCCTGGCGCTCGGCGTCGTTGAAGTAGGCCGGGACGGTGATGACGGCCTCGGTGACGGGCTCGCCCAGGTAGGCCTCCGCGTCACGCTTGAGCTTGGACAGCACGCGGGCGCTGATCTCCTGCGCGGTGTACTTCTTGTCGTCGATCGACTGCGACCAGTCCGTGCCCATGTGGCGCTTGACGGACGTGATCGTGCGGTCGACGTTGGTGACGGCCTGGCGCTTGGCGATCTCGCCGACCAGGACCT
>JBCECL010000023.1:0-41540 GCA_039207135.1 Brevundimonas sp. | reverse complement strand
TCCCTTGACGATCTGCCAGCCTGCTACCTGCGTGATCTGCCGCGCCCCTGCGCTGGTCAGCTATCTCAACGTGAGCGTCGAGACCTTGGTGGTCTTGCCTGCCACCACCGTCGCCGTCTTCGTCGCGGTGAGGTAGCCGCCGACGTAGTTGTCGTGGAACCAGACGCGGCGCGTCCCTGCCGGTAGGCCCTTGACGACATACTTCCCGCTCGAGTCGGTCCGGTCCGAGCCCCACTCGTCGTTGTCGTCGTAGAAGCCGGGAGCGCTGTACACCTCGATCCCGGGGACGGGCTTTCCCTTGGCGTTCTTGACGACCCCGGTCAACGTGCCGCTGAGCTTCACCTTGATCGACGTGGTCGCGCCATGTCCCGCCTTGACGGCGAGGGTGGTCGTGCCTGCGAAGTGCACGTCGTCACTGAGTCCGAACCTGTCGGCACGAACGGTGTACTTCCCCCGCACGAGTCCCAGGATCGAGTAGGTGCCCTTCGCGGTGACGTGCGCCTCGCCCGCGGCCCTGCCGTAGGCGTCCACCAGCGACACCCTGCCTGAGGAGGCGAGCGTGCCGTCCGGGTTCCGGACGACGCCCTTGAGCGTCGACTGCTTGCCGCGGGTGAGCTTGCCGAAGCTGACCTTCTGGCCCGACTTCACGGTCACCTTCGCGGCGGTGTTCGCGCCATTGATCACCACGGTGTAGCGCCCTGCAGGCAGGTCCGTGAACGTGATCGCGCCGTTCGCTCTGGGCGAGTGGGTGTCGACGAGGGCCTTCTTGGAGTCGAGCAACGAGACGCTGAGGTAGCGGATGCTCCCGCTCTTGACGGCAATGGTCCCGGTGATGCTGGACGGTGCCCGCTGGACGAGGGTCTTTGCGGCGAGCGTCTTGCCCTGGACTGCCTGGACCGTCGTCGACGCGATTGCCGTGTTCCAGTGTCGAGTCGAGTAGATCGCCACCTGCACCTTGCCGCTCGCCAGGCCGCGAATGACATAGGCGCCCTTGGCGTCCGTCACGGCCTCACCTGATCCGTAGCGTGTCAGGTTCTGAGCCCGGACCGCTCTGCCCTTGAGGGGTTTTCCGCGGCTGTCGGTGACCTTGCCTTTGACCGTTGCGCCGGCCTTTGCCGCGATGTTGGCGTTCGTGACCCTCTCGCCAGGGTCGACCGTGGTGACCTTGGCGTCTGGCTCGCGCACGGTGTTGCCGAGGAACGTCGTCAGGAACGCGTCGTTCTGGTCTGCGACCAGGCGAACCCGGTACGAGCCGACAGGCAGCGGGAACGCCGAGTAGGTGCCGTTGGTGACCTTCACCGCGGGAAGGTGGGCCACGTCGTTCCACAGCTCGATCGAGGCGGCCTTGATCGGCTTGCCGCCGAGGGTCACCCTGCCCGAGATCCCGCCGGCCTTGGGCACCGCGATGTCGACACCCGTCTTGTCCGTGCCGGCGACGACCGCGATGAGGGACGCCGCGTACCGGTCATACGTCCCGGGGTAGTAGCTGGTCCAGTAGGCGTCCGCGCCCCCGCCGAGCTTGGCAAAGCTCGCCCTGTAGCTGCCCGCGGGGACGTCGACCGTGTAGATCCCGCTCGCGTCCGTGGTCGCGGCGACGCGGACCGCCGTCTCGTCTGTCTTCTGGAACGTGACGTCCACGCCCGCGACGGGCAAGCCGCTCTGCTGGTCGGTCACCGTGCCGGAAACGACTGCTGTGCTCGCGTCGGCGGATGCCGATGGGGCACCGACGAGTCCGATCGAGAGCGCCGCGACGAGCGCGGCGACCCCTGCGTACCTGCGTCGCATCGCGAAGCCCCCTTGACGACTGGTTGCGGGATGGTCGATGACCGAGCCACGTCGAGCATGCCACTGCGAACCTGTCGGCGACCTGGCGTTTCACAGGTCTCACCCATCTTGCCCACTGCCGACGCACTCGGAGCCTTCGGATTTCGAGGGTTCCGGGTACGCGACGAGGCCCGCACCATTCGCAGGGTGCGGGCCTCGTCGGTGCAGTGCGAGGTCAGCTGACCTTGACCGTCGTCAACGTCACCGTCTTGCCGACCTTGACCGTCGTGGTCCGCAGGGCGTTGTGGTAGCCGCCCACGTACTGGTCGGCGATCACCACCTGCGTCTTGCCCGCGGCGACGCCCTTGAGGACGTAGGCGCCCTTCGCGTTGGTCTCCGCGAACGCGCCACCCGCCGAGACCGAGATTCCGGCGACGGGCTTGCCCTTCGAGTTCTTCACGACGCCCTTGATCGTGCCACCCGTCTTGACCTTCACCGTCTTGGTGGCGCCCTTGCCGGCGAGGACCGTGAAGGTCGTCGCCCCGGTCGTGTAGGTGCCGCTCGTCGGCGTCGCCTGGATCGTGTACTTGCCCTTCACCAGGCCCTTGATCGAGTACACGCCCTTCGCGTTGGTGGTGGCGTACCCGGCGTTGCTGCCGTAGCTGTCCACGAGCCACACCCAGGCGTTCGCGACCGCCTTGCCGCTCGGCGTCCGGACGTAGCCCTTCACGACCGACTGCTTGCCGCGGGTCAGCTTGCCGAAGCTGACCTTCTGCCCCGACTTCACGGTGATCTTCTTGACCGTGTTCGCACCGTCGAGCACGACCGTGTAGGTGCCGGCGCGCAGGTGCGAGAAGGTCACCTTGCCCTTGGTCGGCACGGCGTAGTCGACGCCGAACTTCTTGGAGTCCAGCAGCGAGACGCTGGCGCTCGCGAGGGCGCCGCTCTTGACGGCGATCGTGCCGTAGATCGTCGCGGTGCCCGGGTACTTGATCACGAGGGTCTTCGCCGTGACGGTCTTGCCCTGCACGGCCGAGATCGTGGCCTCGGCGTGCGCGCCCGAGCGGTCGGACGTCAGCTGCACCTTGCCGGTCGCCAGGCCCCGCAGGACGTAGGCGCCCTTCGCGTCGGTGGTCGCGTACGACCAGCCGGCGCGCGTCAGGTTCACACCACTCACCGCGACGCCCTTGGCCGGCTTGCCCTTGCTGTCCTTGACGACGCCCTTGATGATCGCGCCCGCCTTGGCGGCGATGTTGACGCCCGTGATGCTCGCGCCGGCGCCGACCTTGATGATCTTCGCGTCGGGCTTGCGCACGGTTCCGCCGAAGTACGTCGACAGGAAGGAGTCCGTCTGGTCGGGCTGGACCTTGACCGCGTACGAGCCCGCGGTCACCTGCGTGGTGAAGGTGCCCGTCGAGGTGGTGGTGGCGCTGTTGTACGCGTTGGTGTTCGCGATCTCCACGTACGCGGACTTGATCGGCTTGCCGGCGTACGTCGCCTTGCCCGAGACCTTGCCGGGCTTGGTGAGCGCGATGTTGAGGCCCGCCTTGTCCTGGCCGGCGGTCACCGTGATCTTCGAGGCCTTGGTGTAGTCGGGCGTGCCGGGGTAGTAGCTCGGCGTGTAGACGTAGCTGCCGCTGACGTACTTCTCGAAGGTCAGGCGGTAGGTGCCCGCGGGAACGTACGCGACGTAGACGCCGTCGGCCCGGGTGGTTCCGTAGCCGTAGTCGCCGCCGTCCCAGGCGCCCAGGCTCACGTTCACGTCGGCGATCGGGGATCCGCTCTGCTTGTCCGTCACCTTGCCGACGACGGCCTGGACGCCTGCGAGCTTGACCGTCTGCGACACGTCCGCTCCGCCGACCGTGATCGTCTGGTCGATCGTGGCCTGCGCCGAGCCCCCGTAGAAGCTGCCCGTCAGGTCGTACGCACCGTCGGGGACGTCGCTGAAGGTGGCGACGCCGGAGGCGTCCGTCGTCGCGTAGGCGTAGAAGTACGGGTCGACGTCCTGCGAGAGGGTCAGGGACTGGTCGAGGATGCCGCGGCCGCCCGCCGTGGTGACCTTCACGGTGACCGTGTGGCCACCTTCGGCCGAGGCCGGAAGCGCACCGACCACGCCGAGCACGAGCGTGGCGACCAGCGCCAGCGCCCACCTGGATGTACGTCTCACAGCGATCTCCTTTGAGGCATCTGTCGGCGTGCGGGTGCCCTCCGAACGTGCGAAGTTTCCCAGCGCGGCTCGGTCGCGGTGCACGCGCACGAGGGTGAACTTCTGTGACCCCCCTGTGCCGCGGGCGCATCGGTGCACGTCGCGGGCACGCGCCGCCGCACGCATCACCCGAACGTGTACCCCGCGCGGAGGTCGTCGTGCCTTCGACGAAGCGCGTGGAGTCGGGGGAGGCGAGCGATCGCGGTACTCGACCGGGTGAAAAAGCGCGTATGGCAGCCCGAATGCGGAGGGCTTATCCGCTTCGCCTGGACGCGCCCGCCGCGCCCGCATGGTGATCGGCGAGGACCGGGCGCGGACGGCTGCCATGCTTCGCGCACGTGTGCTCCGCCGAGTGCCTCGTCAGTCAGGAGACAAGCTGTGAAGAAGTATCTCGCCCTCGCGTCGACCATGGTCGCCGCGCTCGCCGTCGGGGTCGCGGCCGGTGCTCCCGCCGTTGCCGCCGACTCGCCGACCATCACGGTTCACGTCACCTCGGCGGGCAAGCCGCTCGCGGGCGCCGACGTCCTGCTGCGCCCGCTCGACGGCTACTCCGACGAGATCGCGCACACCGACGCGAACGGCGTCGTCACGTACACCGGCGTGATCCCGGGGAGCTACACGACCCTCGTCGACGGCAAGGGCACGAGCTACCTGACCACCTACGCGGGGAACACGGCGCGCGAGGTCGACGCCGCGACGCTGACCGTCGGCGACGAGGGCGCGCTCGACAGCACGATCAAGGTGATCGCGGGCGCGACGGTCACCGGCAAGGTCCTGGACGCTCAGGGTCACGCCCTCAAGGGCGTCCAGGTCAGCGGCACGAACCTGACGCGCGCCGGCTACGCGTACGCGGAGACCAACGCGAAGGGTGCCTACGTCCTGCGCGGTCTCGCGACCGGCGCCGTCGAGGTCACCGCGACGCGTGTGGTCGGCAACGCCTCACTGGCCATCGGCAGCGTGAAGGTCGCCGCGAAGCAGGGTTCGTCCGTCGCGGCGCACTCGCTGAAGGTCGCGGGCGCCGCGAAGATCACGGGCAAGATCAAGACGACCGGCTCGAGGGTGCAGTGGCAGGCCGTGAGCCTGCTCAGCTCCGCCAAGGCCGTCGTCGCGACGACGTCTCCCACGACCAAGGGCTCGGTCTCGTTCAGCGGGCTCAAGGCCGGCACGTACACGGTCGTCGTGAACGGCACGAACATCTCCAAGAAGGTCACCGTCAAGGCGGGCAAGACGACGAGCTTCGGCACGATCACGCGCGCGAAGCTGACGACGATCAAGGGCGTCGTGAAGACCTCGGCGAAGAAGCCCGCGGCCGACGCGTACGTCCTGGTCCTCGACGCCCGCGGCGACGTCGCGGCCCAGGCAGTGACCAACTCGAAGGGCCACTACTCGGTGGCGGGCCTGGTCAGCGGGTCGTACACCGTCATGGCATCGCTGTACGGCAGCAAGGACTGCACGGCGACCGTCAAGGTCAAGGCCGTCAAGGGCAAGGGCCTGACCAAGAACATCACCCTCGCCAAGGGCTCCACCGTGACGGGCTACGTCAAGCACGGCGCCAAGGGCGTCGCCAACATCGGCGTCATGATCGGTCTCTCGTACGCGACGACCGACGCGCAGGGCAAGTACACGCTCACGGCCGTCGCTCCCGGGCGCCAGACGGTGACCGTGGTCGACAGCAGCTACGTCGGCGGCTACCGCACCGCCACCAAGAAGGTCTCGGTCGTCAAGGGCAAGTCGCTGCGGGTCGCGACGATCACCGTGAAGTGACCCCCTGACCGACCGGCGTGGCCCGGTGCCCCTCGGGGTGCCGGGCCACGCGCGCGTGTGTGCGTCGGCGCGAGTTGCGTGTGGACCGGCGTACTAGACTCCGGATGCCCAGGTCGTGGAACGGATGGCAATGACGACAGACGCTCGGACGGACTCACTGAGGCGGCGGACCCGACGCCTTGGTGGCCGGTTGATCCAGCGCCTTGGCCTGCTGCCGGCCGGCGTGCCAGATGCCTGGGGCGACGATGCCGCGCTCGTGGCCGCAGGGCCGCTGCGCGAGCACGTCGTCGTGTACTTCGGCAGCACGGCCGAGAGCACGTACCAGCTCGAGCAGTGGCTGCCCGCGCTCGCAGAGCTGAACCGGGCCCACCCCGTGCTGATCGTCACGGCGGACTCGCGCGCCGCCAAGCACCTGCGCGGCCTCACGGACCTGCGCGCGGTGACGGTCTCGCGCTACGCGACGTTCGACGACATGCTCACCGGGAGCGACGTGCGGCTCGCGCTGTACGTCAACCACCACGTGCAGAACTTCTCGTTGCTCCGGTTCGCGGACATCACGCACGTGTCGATGCTGCACGGAGACAGCGACAAGGTCGTCTCCGTCTCGAACCAGGCCAAGGCCTACGACTACACGTTCGTCGCGGGACGCGCCGCCGTCGACAGGCTCGGGACGCACCTGCAGCGGTTCGACGCCGCGGCCCGGTGCGTGGTCGTCGGACGTCCGCAGGCCTCCGCGGCTCCGCACGCCCGCCACCCGGGACAGCCGGCCACGGTCCTGTACGCACCTACCTGGGAGGGCGCGCAGAAGTCCGCCGCCTACGGGTCGCTGCTCAGCCACGGACCGGCCCTCGCGCGTGCCATCGTCGCCGACCCGGACCTGCGCCTGATCTACCGGCCGCACCCTCTGACGGGGGTGCGGCGGCCCGACTACGGCGAGGCGGACGCCGCGGTGCGCCAGATCGTCGCGGCCGCCGGGCACCGCACGTCGGTCGGCACGGACATCGCCGACGACTTCGCCGCGGCCGACGTGCTGATCGGAGACGTGTCCGCCGTCGCGGTCGACTGGCTCGCGACCGACCGACCGCTGCTGCTCACGCAGCCGGGCGGCGCCGACGCGGCCGCGATGCGCAGCCCGCTGGCGGCTGCGGTCCGCCGCCTTCCCGCCGCCGAGGCAGCTTCCGCGGCTCAGGCCGTGCGGCAGGAGCTCGAGCTGGACCCGCATGCCGCGTCGCGGCGTGCGATGGCCGAGTACTACCTCGGCGACATCACCCCGGGATCGTCGATGCGGCGGTTCCTCGCCGCGTGCGAGGCGATCTTCGTGGGCGACGAGCCCGCGCTGGGTGTGGACGAACCGACGCTCGGTGTGACCGACCCGTCGGGGACGACGCGCGTCTGACGGCTACTCGTCGCCGGCGGTGTCGTCGGACGAGCCGTCGGAGTCGCGGTCGAGCTCGGCCGCGTCGAGCTCGTCGTCGTCGCTCGCCACGTGCTCGGCGGAGCGCGGGGCATCGACCAGGGCCTGCACCGCGGTGACGAACACCTGGCCGTAGCCCTCGACCGGGAAGTCGCCCAGGTAGTAGCGACGCAGCTCGCTGCGCGTCTCGGCGAGGTCGTCGATGCGCAGGCGGGCGACGGCGGCCGCGACCTCTGAGCGGTCGGCGGCGTGCGCGACGTAGGCGGCACGCGCGAGCGGGAAGTCCGCGAGGAAGTGGGTGTCGTCGTCGTCGCCGACGCGCGCCAGCACGAACGGCTTCTCGCTGAACAGGTAGTCCGCGGGCACGGACGAGACGTCGGCGACCAGCGCGTCCGAGGCGTTGAACGTCTCGACCAGGTCGAGCGCGCTCGCCGCCTCGCCGTAGACGTGAGCTCGCCCGGTCTCGGCGGCGTCTGCCTCGAGCAGCGCGTGGATCGCCGCGATCTGGCCGACCGAGGCCGCGTCTGCGAGCGAGTAGGGGTGCGGGCGGAACGTCACGGTCCAGCCGGCGGCGAGGAGCTCACCGACGAGCACCGTCCCGTGCGCGAGCGAGCCGAAGTTGTTGTCGGCGTGGAACCCGGTCCAGGTGGGCGCGTAGAGCACGTGCTCGCGCCGGTCGGACGAGGCCCGGGCGATGTGCTGCACCTGGGGACGGCCGACGATGCGGAACTTCTGCGCCGGGATCTGCACGCCGTGCTGGGCGTAGCGGTCGATGCCCGCCTGGCCCGCGACGAAGATCTCGTCGAACATCGCGGTCACCGGGTTGTAGCTCGACGGCTTGTCCGAGTCGCCGTGCAGCAGCTGGACGTGCGTGAGGTCCCGGTAGCGGACGTTGTGGCCGTTCTTCGCGCCGTTGTTCACGTACAGCGCGACACGCACCGAGGGGACCTGGCTGCGGTCGAGCTCGGTCAGCGACCGCGCCGCGAGCACCGGCGCAGAGGTGAGCGGCCGGATCGCGTGGGCGAGGGGCGACTCGCGCGTCACGACGACGTACCGGCGATCCAGGGCGTCGATGTGCTCGAGCCACGTCTTGAGCTGGTACTCCGTGCCGCGCGGGCCGGAGATGTACACCATGAGCTGCGGTGCGTACTGCTCGAGCGCGTCGGCCACGGCGTCGGGCATGCTCTGGCGGTGCTGCACGGCGAGCAGGGTCCAGGCCGCCACGACGGCGACGACCAGAGCGGTGCCGACCGCGGCCACGAACGCGAGCGGCGCCCAGACCACGCTCAGCGCCCACGTGGCGACGAGCGCCACGGTGGCCACGACGACGAGGCCGCCGCGCTCGACGTACGGACGCGCGAGCTCGAACCCTGGCAGGTTGAAGACGGGACGGCCTGCGGCCCGCCACAACCGGGCTCCCGACGGCTCGGTCGCGATGACCGCGGCGAGGACCGCGGCGGCGAACACCGTCCACGGCGCCCGGTCGGACCGGGCCACGAGCACCACGGCGGTGACCGCGGTGATGGTCCGGGCTGCGCCCCACACGCCGAGATGGCTCATAGCGCCCGGGCGCCGCCGCAACCGGCCGGCCGTGGCGAGCAGCACGATGCCGCCGAGCACGAACGCCCACACGGTGCGGTCCAGCGCGGCGGCACAGACCGCCAGCACGGCGACACCGTTGAGCAGGCCGGTGATCGCGGCCTTGCTGGCCGAGCCGGGACGGAGGAACCGCCGCAGACGGCGCAGCAGTCCGGTCACTGGCGAACGATCAGGTTCGCCGAGTCGACGAACTTGCCCACGGGCGAGGCGAGCATCTCGATCACGGCCGCGACGTCGCCCGGCTGCATGATCGTCGTCGGGTCCTCGGTCGGGGCGAGCACCCGGCGAAGCGCGGTCGCCGTGCGTCCGGGGGAGATGCACACCACGCGGGTTCCGTAGATGGCGAGCTCCTCGCGCATGACCTCGCTCATGTTGATGAGCGCGGCCTTCGAGGCCGAGTACGTGAGCCAGCCCGAGCGGCCGGTGATGCCCGCGGTCGAGGCGATGTTCACGATGAGGTCGAAGTGGTTGCCGCGGTGGAGCAGCTCCTGGACCAGCGTGAACGGCGCGTACAGGTTGACCGCCATGGTGCGCTCGAAGTCGGCGAAGTCGACCTGCTGCAGCGCGACCGGGTTGGTGTAGCCGGCGTTGTTGACGAGGAAGTCGATGTTGCCGACCTCTTCGACCACGCGGTCGATCAGGGCGAGCAGCTCGTCCCGGTCGCCCACGTCGGCGCGGTAGGCCCGGATCGTGATCTCGCGGAGGTTGGCCGCCTCGAGCTCGGCCAGTGCCGCCGTGAAGTCGTCGGAGTCGCGTGCGACGAGCACGATCGTGCCGACGGTGCCCTTGTCCGGGCTCGTCTCCTGCAGGAACCGGCGGACGGTCTCCAGGCCGATGCCTCGCGAAGCGCCCGTGACGAGCAGTGTCTTAGTCATTCCAGTTCTCGTCTCCGCCGGTGAGCAGGTAGGTGGCGAGCTTGATGTCGGTCGGGGTGGTGACCTTGATGTTGCGGTCCGAGCCGGGCACGAATCGCACGTCGTGACCCGCGACGGCCACGAGGGTCGCGTCCTCGGTGAAGAGCCGGTCCTCACGCTCGGCGAACGCGTGCGCGTCGCGCAGGTCGGCCGTCGAGAACTTCTGCGGGAGCTGGACGTTGCGCAGCGTCGAGCGCTCGAGGTAGCCGGTCACCCGGTGCTCGGCGGGATCCACGGGCGCTACGGTGAAGGGGATCTCGAGCATGAGCGAGACGTTGCGGTGCTCCGAGGCGACCAGGGCGGCGAAGTCTGCCGCGCCGACGAGCGGACGCGCCGACTCGTGGATGATCACGTCGTCCTGCGTCGCGGCGTCGAGCATCGCGCGGACCGACTCGTGACGCGAGGCGCCGGCGGCGACGTAGGTCACGGGGGTGCGGATCGCGTAGTCGGCGACGATCTGCTCGATCTGCTCCCGCCAGCCCTCGGGGTAGTTGAGGACGATCTGCGTGATCTCCTCGACCCCGTCGGCGGCGACGAGGGAGTAGACCAGGATCGGGAGCCCGTTGACCTTGACGAGCTGCTTGGGCTGACCGGCCCCGGCGCGTGCGCCGATGCCACCGTTGAGCAGCAGCAACGAATACATCGATGGTCCTCTCGCGGACGTGAGACGGGTCACGACGGCCGAACACGGGGCCGAGGCGGGATGGCGCGCGACAAGATGCCGCCGCCCGGCGTCTAGTATGGGGCATCGGTCCGGACCCCTCGTCGACGCGACGAGCGCCGGGCCGCCGCCCGGTTCCCGACAGATTGGCCCCACGCCACGTGCCAGCTCCGACGAAGTCCCCAGGGGCCGTGACGCAGGCGTCGTCGGGATCAGGCACCGAGCAGTTCGTGATCCCGACCCGACCCGCGGCCGCCGCGCCGACGGGCGGCGCGCTGCCGGATGCGCTCGGTCCGCTGGCGACCAGCGAGGAGCTGCGCGACCTCGCGGTGTCGAGCGGCCTGCGGCAGATGGGCGTGCGCCCTCCGCTGCGCGACTACGTCCGCTCGTTGTGGGGGCGGCGAGCGTTCATCGGCACGCTCGGCTCGGCGAAGGCCTACGCGCGCAACCAGGGCTCGTACCTGGGTCAGCTGTGGTCGGTGCTCAACCCGCTGTTGAACTCGATCGTCTACGTCTTCATCTTCGGCGTGCTGATCAAGACGACCAAGGGGACGGCGAACGGCATCGCGTTCATCGTCACGGGCGTGTTCATGTTCCGGTTCTTCGAGTCGTCCGTCAGCGCCGGCGCCAACTCGCTCAAGAGCAACATGAACCTGGTGCGGTCGGTCCACTTCCCGCGCGCCGTGCTGCCGATATCGACGACGGTCACCGAGCTCGCGACCCTTGGTCCTGCGTTGGTCGTGATGTGCGTGGTCTCGTGGCTGTCGGGGCTCCTGCCCAACCAGGGGGACGTCCCGATCACGTGGCGCCTGCTGCTGCTGCCCCCGGCCGTCGCGCTGATGTGGGTGTTCAACACCGGGTGCGCGTTCATGGTGGCGCGCTGGGTGGCGATCACGCCCGACCTCGGCAACGTGATCCCGTTCGTGATGCGGTTCATCTTCTACGCCTCCGGCGTGCTGTTCAGCGTCGACCACTACCTCAAGGGCCACGAGGCTCTCGCGGGCGTGATGAGCTACCAGCCGATCGCGGTGTTCCTGGACCTTGCGCGTCAGGCGGTCCTGAACGACCCGTCGGTGCCCGTGGACGGTGTGATGTGGCTGGTCGGGATCGGCTGGGCCCTGCTGTTCCTCGGCGTGGGCTTCGTGATGTTCTGGCGCGGCGAAGAGCGATACGGACGGGACTGACGTGAGCATCCCCGAGGAGATCGACTTCGAGGTCGACGCCGACGACCTGACCCCCCTTGCCGAGTCCGGCAAGGAGCTGGGTGCGCCGTCGCTCGTCGTCGACGACCTGTACGTCACCTACCGCGTGTTCGGCGGCAAGCGCGTCGGCAACGGTGCGGCTCAGCCGCCCGGGCTGCTCAAGCGGTTCCTGAGCCGCGGCCGCACCCACGTCGGCGGGCTCACGTCGGTCGAGGCGCTCAAGGGCATCTCGTTCGTCGCCCGGCACGGCGAGTCGATCGGCGTGGTCGGGATCAACGGGTCGGGCAAGAGCACGCTCATGCGGGCCATCGCCGGGCTCATCCCGCCGACCGAGGGATCCGTGTACGTCTCGGGCGACCCGTCGCTGCTGGGCGTCAACGCGGTCCTGATGGGCTCGCTCACGGGTGAGCGCAACGTCATGATCGGCGGGCTCGCGCTGGGCCTGTCGCCCGACGAGGTCCGCGAGAAGTTCGACGACATCGTCGAGTTCTCCGGCATCGGCGACGCGATCTACCTGCCGATGAGCGCCTACTCCTCGGGCATGGGGGCGCGTCTGCGGTTCGCGATCAGCGCGGCTGCGGTGCCCGACGTCCTGATGATCGACGAGGCGCTGGCCACGGGCGACGCCGCGTTCCGCAAGAAGAGCAAGGACCGCATCGACGCGATCCGCGACCAGGCCGGGACGGTGTTCCTCGTGAGCCACTCGCTCGCCACGATCGAGAGCATCTGCTCGCGCACGATGTGGGTCCACCAGGGCCGGCTCGTCATGGACGGACCGTCCGCTGAGGTCTGCGCCGCGTACAAGGCCTTCGTCAAGGCGCAGGACAAGGGTGCCTGAGACGGCCGCGCCGCCGACGGTCTCGATCGTCGTGCCGGTGTACGGCGTCGAGGAGTACGTCGAGGAGTGCCTGCGCAGCATCCTCGACCAGACGTTCACCGACCTTCAGGTGGTCGTCGTCGACGACGGCTCGACGGACGGGTCTATGGAGATCGTCGAGCGGATCGCGGCGCTCGACGAGCGTGTCGAGGTGCACCGGTACCCGAACGGCGGTCTCGGGCGCGCACGGAACCGGGGCCTGAAGCACGCCACCGGCACGTACGTGGCCTTCGTGGACTCCGACGACGTGCTGCCGCGCGGCGCCGTCGCGGCGCTCGTGTCGGCGCTCGAGACGACCGGCTCGGACTTCGCGACCGGCAACGTCGAGCGCCTCACGAACGAAGGTCGCCGGCGCTCGCCCCAGCACCACGCGGCGCTCTCGCGGCGAAGCCTGCGCACCACGCTCGCCGCGCAGCCCGATCTCGTGTACTCCACGACCTCGTGCAACTCGCTCTTCCGCCGCACGTTCTGGGACCGCGCGGGGCTGCGCTTCGCCCAGGACCGGCTCTACGAGGACATGGAGACGACGGCGCACGCGTGTGCGCGCGCGACCTCGATCGACGTGGTGGGCTCGGTCACGTACCTGTGGCGCAGGCGCGACGACGGTACGTCGATCACTCAGGGGCGCTCGCAGGAGCGCAACCTCGTGGACCGCGTCGAGGCACTGCGAGCCTCGCGGCTCTGGTTCGCCGTCAGCGGCGCCGACGTGCTGCGCGCGTTCGACGAGAAGGTCGTCGCGATGGACCTGCTGCTCTACGCCCCCGCGATGGTCGAGGCATCGAGCCGGACCCGACGGACGTTGCGTCGCGAGTGTGCCGCCGCAGTGGCGCGGCTCGGTGGCGTGGACGCGCTCGACGACCTCCCGGTGCGGGCGCGGGTTCTGCACGAGCTCGTCTCCCGCCGAGCGTGGGCGGCACTGCCGGCCGTCGCCGAGTTCTTCCGGGCGCACGGCAGCGACCTCCCGTTGGAGGACGTGCACGACGGTGAAGGGCTCGTCGTCCTGCCGGGGCAGTGGGACGGGACCTCGATCCCGCGCCTGGCCGCGCGGACCCGACGTGTGCACGGTGACGACGTCCGCTCGCGCGTGACGCTCGAGCACGTCGGCTGGGTGGACGACGTCCTCGAGGTGCGAGGTCACGCGCGGCTCCGCCAGCTGCCGACCGACGCCGTACGGGTCGAATGGACCGCGGTGTCCGGCCAGACCCGGGTCGCGCTACGCACCGAGGTCGAGCAAGGTCCGGACGGCGCCGCGTTCGTCGCGACCGTCCACCGCAAGGAGCTCGTCGTCCCGTCCGTGCGGAGCTGGGCGCTCGAGGTCCGCGTCGAGGCTGCGGGGGCCGTGCGGGTCGATCCCGTGGTTCCGGGTGCTCTGCGTGGCACGCTCGCGGTCGTCCAGGCACGAGGCGGTGCCGACGACCGCGTAGTCGTGCCCGTCGTCGAGCGGGGTGAGCCGCTGCGGATCGACGTGCGAAAGCCGCCGTTCTGGCTCGAGTCGGCGCGCGTCGTCGGACGCGACGTCGAGCTCGTCGTCCGGTCGGCCGGAAAGCTGTCCGTCGCCCGCGCGGACCTGACGTCGCCGGCCAGCGACGAGCCCCTGGTCGCGCCGGTAGAGCAGCGCTCGCAGCGTGAGTTCGTCGTGCGCGCACAGCTCCCGACGGACACCTGGCCTGCGGACGGCACGCGACGCGCGACCTGGCGCGTGCTGCTCTGGGACGCGGCGGAGAAGAGCCACCAGGCCGCTGTCGGTCCTGGCGTGCAGCTCGAGAGCGACAACCCTGCGATCGCGCTGCACCCCAACAAGCAGGGCTGGATCGCTCTCCGGGTCGAGCCTTTCCGCTTCGAGGTGGTCGAGGTCGAGGCGACCCCGACCGGTGTGCGCGTCGTCGGCACCGGACCGACCGCCGTCGGCAACGAGCTCGTCCTGCGCGCACCGTCTGGCGAGGTGCTCGTCTCCTCGGGCGCCGAGGTCGGTCCGGGGGAGTACCTCGTACCGTGGCCCGCTCAGCTCGATGGCGACGCGTCGCTCGACGTCGTGCACCCGGCGGGTGTGGATCCCGTGGCGATCGCGGACGTGGCCGCGGGCAGCGTGCCGTTCGAGTCGCCCGACGGACGGCGGCGCGTCGCGCGGCGCGGAGCCGGTGCGCTGGTCGTGCGCGCGGTGGCCGTCAGCCCAGGTACGCCTTGACCTGCTCGATCGTCGGCAGCAGACCCGCGGCCTGAGCCTCGGTGAGCGACGGTGCCGCGGCGTCCTTCTCGGACAGCTGCGGGACGAGCGGCGAGCCGTCGCGTGCGGTGGTCGGCCACTCGATGCCCACGGTCGCGTCGAGCGGGTGGATGCCGTGCTCACCGGTCGGGTTGTACCCGGTCGAGCACAGGTACAGCACGGTCGAGTCGTCCTCGAGCGACATGAACGCGTGCCCGAGCCCTTCGGACAGGTAGATGGCGCGACGGTCGACGTCGTCGAGAAGCACCGAGTCCCACTGGCCGAACGTCGGCGAGCCGACCCGGATGTCCACGACCACGTCGAGCACGGCCCCGCGTGCGCACGTCACGTACTTGGCCTGCCCCGGAGGGACGTCGGCGAAGTGGATGCCGCGCACGACCCCGGCCGCGGAGACCGACAGGTTCGCCTGCGCGAGCGAGAGCGCGTGGCCCACGTACTCCGCGAACGGCGCGCCCTGGAACCACTCGAGGAAGACCCCGCGCGGGTCGCCGAACTGGCGTGGCGTGATCTCCCAGGCGCCGGGGACGGACAGCTCGCGGTAGGTCATCGGGCTCCTTGCCGGTGGTTGCGACTTCGGTGGTGGCGACGGCTGTGGCGACGCGCGTGTCAGAGTATCCGGACCGGCGCCGCGGGCGTCGGGGATGTCGCGCCTGCGGGCGGATCGGAGGTACGTCGTGCGTTGGGTGGTCGTCGGGGCGAACGGGATGCTGGGCCAAGACGTGGTGACCAGGCTCGGGCAGGAGGACGTCGAGGTCGTCGCGCTCACGCGCGCGGAGCTGGACGTGACCGACCACGCCGCCGCACGACGCGCGCTCGTCGGCGCCGACGTGGTCGTGAACTGCGCGGCCTACACCGCGGTCGACGCCGCCGAGACCGACGAGGCGACGGCTTTCGCCGTGAACGCCACCGGCGCCGCAGCTATCGCGCGGGCCGCGGTCGGCGCGCGCCTCGTGCACATCAGCACCGACTACGTGTTCGACGGCTCGGCGACCGAGCCCTACGCCGAGGACGCGGCGATCGCGCCGCGCTCCGCCTACGGCCGCACGAAGGCCGCGGGGGAGTGGGCGGTGCGCGCCGAGCATCCGGACGCGCTCGTCGTGCGCACGGCGTGGCTCTACGGCGCGGGCGGACCGTGCTTCCCCAAGACGATCGCACGCGTCGCCGCGCAGCGCGGCGGGCTGGACGTGGTCGACGACCAGGTCGGTCAGCCCACGTGGACCGCCGACCTCGCCGACCTCGTCGTCCGCCTCGTGGCCGCGAAGGCACCCGCCGGGACCTACCACGGCACGGCGTCGGGCCAGGTCTCCTGGCACGGCTTCGCGCAGGCCGTCGTCGGCGCCGCGGGCCTCGACCCGGCGATCGTCGCGACGACGACGAGCGAGGCGTTCGTGCGCCCGGCGCCGCGGCCGGCCTTCTCGGTGCTCGGCCACGACGGGCTGCGCGCTGCCGGCGTCGAGCCCATCGGGCCGTGGGCGCAGCGGTGGGCGCTCGCCGCCGCGCGGGTCTTGGCCTAGCGGCCCTCGTCGAGCAGCCCCAGCAGGTAGGTGCCGTAGCCGGACTTCACGAGCGCCTCGGCGCGCACGCGCAGCTCGTCGTCCGACAGGAAGCCGCGCCGCCAGGCGACCTCCTCGGGCGCACCGATCTTCAGCCCCTGCCGGTGCTCGACCGTGCGCACGTAGTCGGACGCCTCGATGAGGGAGTCGAACGTTCCCGTGTCGAGCCACGCCGTCCCGCGCGGCAGCACCCCCACCTGGAGGCGGCCCTGCTCGAGATACGTGCGGTTGACGTCGGTGATCTCGTACTCGCCGCGCGCTGAGGGCGCCAGGTCGCGGGCGATCGCGACGACGTCGTTGTCGTAGAAGTACAGGCCCGGAACCGCGTAGTTGCTCTTGGGTGCGGCGGGCTTCTCCTCGATCGACAGCGCCCGCCCCTGGTCGTCGAACTCGACGACGCCGTACGCCGTGGGATCGGCGACGCGGTAGGCGAACACGGCGCCGCCGTCGATCTGCGCGAAACGCTGCAGCTGGGAGCCCAGACCCGGGCCGTAGAAGATGTTGTCGCCCAGCACGAGCGCCGCAGGTTCGCTGCCCAGGAACGAGGCCCCGAGCACGAACGCCTGCGCGAGCCCGTTCGGCTCGGCCTGCACCGTGTACTCGATCGAGATGCCGAACTGCGACCCGTCGCCCAGGAGGCGGCGGAACTGGTCCGCGTCGTGCGGGGTCGTGATGACCAGCACGTCCTGGATGCCCGCGAGGATCAGCGTCGAGAGCGGGTAGTAGATCATCGGCTTGTCGTAGACCGGGACGAGCTGCTTGCTGACTCCGAGCGTGATCGGGTGCAGTCGGGTACCGGATCCACCGGCGAGGATGATGCCGCGCATGAGGGACATCCTGGCGGACGGGCAGGACGTAGGTCACCTCAAGGTGTCGCCCGAGGCGACCGATCTTCTCGGGAGCGGGGTGACCTCTCCCCGCCCGAGCCCGAGGAGTGTCATGTCTTTCCGTCCCGTCGCCCAGCGCGCCGCGATCGCCGCGGCCCTCGGTGGAGCCCTCGCGGTCGGGCTCGTCGCCCCCGCTTCGGCTGCGCCGGTCGTCACCGTGACCACCAGCCAGCACGCTGCGACGTCGGTGAAGACCAAGATCACGACCGCTCCGAAGGCGGTGTCGGTCGTCACGGGCAAGTCGGCGACGTTCAAGGTCCGCGCGAAGGGCACCAAGCTCACCTACCAGTGGTACGTGCGCAAGCCCGGCACCGCGAAGTACGTCAAGATCTCGGGCGCGAAGAAGTCGAGCTACACCGTGGTCGCGCGCGCCAAGCTCGACGGCGGCCGGTACCGCGTCGCCGTGAAGGGCGCGCGCGGCAGCGTGACGTCCGCGTCGGCGCCCCTGGTCGTCTTCACGCGGCCGACGATCAGCCGCCAGCCGGCCGACAAGCAGGTGACGAGCGGCACGAAGACCACGTTCTCGGTGTCGGCCAAGGGGCACGGCCTGAGCTACACGTGGCAGCGCCAGAACCAGGACTCGCAGTCGTGGACCACGGTCGGCCACGCGAGCACCTACTCGGTCACCGCGAAGTCCCGCCTGCACGGCGCGGTCGTCCGCGTGGTCGTCTCCAACAAGGCCGGCAAGGTCACCTCGAACTACGCGACGCTGACGGTGAACTCGACCGTCGCCGACCCGTACGCGCCGCAGCTGTTCGGCACCGCGGGCGAGTGGCTCGTCTCGGCGGACAAGTCGGTCCTCGACGCCAACACCGCGGTCGCGGCGGCCTCGCCGGCCAACCCCGCCGCGCCCGCCGGGTCCGCGTACGTCACCACCACGATCGTCGCGTGCAACCTGCCGGCGATGTTCGGTGGCTCGGGTCCGGCCTCCGCGAACGAGCTGGTCATCCGGCTGCGCGGCACGGACGGCAAGCTCTACACGACGAGCGGCGTCGTGCTTCCTGCGGTCCCGGCGGACGTCGTCGAGGACTTCGGCGACATGGACGACTCGGGCTGCTTCCTCTTCACCGTCGGCGCGCTCGCGCCGACCTCGGTGATCGCCGGTTCGACCTGGTCCGTCACAGGCCCGGCCGGCGACTTCCTGCCGAAGTCGACGCAGTACTGGGCGACCGCGTGACCCTGTAGAACCTCAGCCCTCGACGGCGCGCTCGGTCTCCAGCAGGCGACCGAGCGCGCCGTCGTTCGCGTCGAGCTCTGCTCGGCGGGCGGACGAGATCGCGACGACCGACCCGTCGGCGGCGAGGATGCCGACCGTGGTGGCGAGGAACGCGGGTGTCTCGGCACCCGCGTCGACGGCGACGCGTCGCGAGTCGGCCACCTGCCACCAGCCCGGCAGGTCGGCGTAGCGGACGTCGTCGACGGCGAGCCCGGCCGGGTCCGTGGGCGGCAGCCAGCCGATCGCGTCGCCGTACGTCATGACGGCTGCCGCCGCGTCGATCGCGCCACGGGGGAGCGGCCCGTCGAACCGACGTGCCAGCGCGGGCAGCGAGACCGCGACGACGGCGCCGCCGCCGTGCTCGTCCGGCCAGGTCGTGACGACGACGTCCGCGTCGCCCGCGAAGACGACGTGCGCGCCGCTGCGCCACGCGGCGAGTGCCCAGACGAGCGTGCGCCAGTGCGGGGGCAGGTCGATCAGCACGCGGACGCCGGGCGCCGCGTCGAACTCTTCGACGAGCAGGTTGGTCGTCTTGCTCACCCAGTTGTCCAGGACCGCGCCCGAGAGCTCGACGCGTTCGAAGTCGGGGCCGTACCAGGTGATCCGGGGGCGGCCCGGCTCACGCGTGAGACCGGTCAGCAGGGCGGCGATGGTGGTGACGGGCACGCGCGCCAGCCTAGGCGCGACACGCCGAACCCGCCGCAAACGCGAAGTTCACCCGGCAAACCCGGACAACTACCACGGCCCCGCTTGACGCATGCGAACGACACGCGTGTAATTCAACTCAACCGGTTTCTTTCGGTGCATCGCAGGACACCAACGCAGGACAACTCTGCACGAGCTTTCACCGAAGCACGAACGAGCAACGAGCCGCACGGAGGCGCGCATGTGGAATCTGCTCGACAGCGACGGGAGCTTCCCCTCGGACGCACGGACGGCTGCACCGTCGCAGCCGACCAACGTGCTGCCGCTCTTCGGCACGCCCGAGGACGACGGGCTCATGGGTTGGCAGGAGCGCGCGCTGTGCGCCCAGACCGACCCCGAGGCCTTCTTCCCGGAGAAGGGCGGATCGACGCGGGAGGCCAAGAAGGTCTGCACCGGCTGCGAGGTCACGGCCGAGTGCCTCGAGTACGCCCTGGCGAACGACGAACGGTTCGGCATCTGGGGTGGACTCTCCGAGCGCGAGCGCCGCAAGCTCAAGCGCCGCGTAGTCTGAACGCAACCTGTGTGACCCTCGCGAGTGTCGCTGCCGAAGGCGGCGGCGCTCGCAGGCATCATGGTCCGCAGCATGACTGAGACGCTCCTTCCCGTGGCTCCGCCCACGACGACATCCTCGACACCGGCGACGGCGCCGGTGACAGCCGTCGTCGTCACTCGCGGCAGCACGCCCTACCTGCAGACGACCCTCGCGGCGCTCGCGGGCCAGACCCGCCGCCCGTTGCGGATCGTGCTCGTCGACGCGGGCGACGAGCACGACGCGACGCTCCACACGCTCCTGCAGCAGACGGTCGCGGCGGCCGGGGGTGCGCCCCAGCCGGCGCTCACGACGATCGCCGTACCGGGCGCGCGCACGTTCGGCGACGCGGTCCGGCGCGCGCTCGCGGGCGGCGCCGAGGGCGAAGGTCTGCCGGCCACCTGGCTGTGGCTCCTGCACGACGACAGCGCACCGGCGCCGAACGCGCTCGCAGAGCTCACGCGCGCCGTCGCCCGTGCCCGGTCCGTGGCGGTCGCGGGCGTCAAGCAGCGCACGTGGTCCGAGCCCGAGCGACTGCTCGAGGCGGGGCTGCGCACCTCTCGCTCCGGGCGCCGCATGACGGACGTCGAGCCGGGCGAGCTCGACCAGGGCCAGCACGACGCGCGCGACGACGTGCTCGGCGTCGGCCTCGCGGGTGCGCTCGTGCGGCGAGACGTGTGGGACGCCCTGCGCGGGACCGACCCCGTCCTCGGGCCGTTCGGAGACGGGCTCGACCTGTCCCGGCGCGCGCGGCTCGCCGGCCACCGCGTGATCGTCGTCCCCGAGGCCGTCGTGCGGCACGCGCAGGCCGCCTACCTCGGGCTGCGCGAAGACCCGCACTCCGCGCCCGACCCGCGAACGTCCCACGCCGCGCGTCGTCGCGCGCTCGTGCACCAGCGGCTCGTCTCCGCGCCGCTGCTCTTCGTGCCGGTGGTCGTCGTTCTCGCCGTCCTGCTCGGCCTCGTGCGGTGCCTCGTCCAGCTCGGCGCCAAGCAGCCCGGGCTGGCGGTCGACGAGCTCGTCGCCCCGCTCGAGGCCTTCGCGCGCCCGCTCGCCGTCCTGCGGGCCCGCGCCCAGGCCAGGCGCACGCGGACCGTCAGCCGGCGCACGCTGCGGCCGCTGCAGGCGACGTGGCAGGACGTGTGGCGCCAGGCCCAGGACCGCCGGCTGGCTCGCGCCGAGGCGCGGCGCGTCGTCCAGGCGCCGAGCGAGCTCGAGCTGCGTGAGCTCGCGACCCTGAACACACGCCGGCGCGCGACGCTCGGTGCGGTCGCCACGCTGCTCGTGCTCGTCGTGGCGATCGGTCTCGGCCCCCTCGTCGGCGCCGTCGCAGGCGGTGCGAGCCTGGTCGGGGGAGCGCTCGTGCCCGCGGTCGCGGACGTGGGCCAGCTCTGGTCCGCCGCGACGTCCGGCTGGGTCGCCGGGGGCCTCGGGGCTCCTGGTCCGGCCGATGCGCTGCTCGACGTGCTCGTCGGGCCTGCCGTCCTGGCGGGCGGCCAGCTCGCGACGGCGGTCGCCGTGATCCTGCTCGGCTCGATCCTGCTCGCCGGCCTGGGGGCCTGGGCCGCCGCGGGTGCCGCGACGCGCTCGGTGGGCGTGCGCGCGTGGGCCGCCGTGGTGTGGGCCAGCGCGCCGGCGCTGCTGCTCGGGCTCGGCGACGGCCGCCTGGGCGCCGTGCTCGCGCACGCGATGCTGCCCTGGGTGGTGCTGGGTGCGGCCCGCGCGGTGGGCATCCAGCGGGTCGACCAGGTGCTGTCCGGCATCGCGACCGCCCGCCGTGGCGACGAGTCCGAGGCGGACGTCGAGACGCCCGTGCGCGGGACGCCGACCGTGCCGACGCAGCGCGCCGGGGTCGGGGCCGCCGACGTCGTTGGTGCCCCGGACCCGACCGGCTCGGTGACGGCTGCTGCGGCGACGGCGCTCGCGCTCGCGGTGGTCGTGGCCGGCGCTCCCGTGCTGCTCGTCCCCGGCGCGCTGGCGCTGCTGGTCCTCGCGCTCGCTGCGCCGCGCAACCGCGGCCGCCTCGTGCTCGCGCTCGTCCCCGCCGTCGTGCTGCTCGGCCCTGCGCTCGTCGAAACCGTCCGCCGAGGCCTGGCCGGTTGGCGCCTGTTCGTCGCAGGCCCCGGTCTGCCCGTCGCCCACGAGCAGGCGGGCTCGATCGAGCGGCTCCTCGGCGTACCGGCGGACGCGTCCGCACTCGTCCCCTCCTGGGCGCAGCCCATCGCCGACGCGTGGCCGCTGCTCGTCGGCGGCCTCGTCGTGCTGCTGGCCACGCTCGCACTGCTGCGCGGCGCACCCGCGGCCCGCGCCGTGCGCATCGGCTGGCTGGTCGCCGCGGTCGGGCTCGGGTCCGCCGTCGTCGTCGCGCGGATCCCCGTGGGGCTGCAGGACGGCCGGACCGTGTACGGCTGGACCGGACCGCTGGTGTCGCTCGCGGGCCTCGGGCTGCTCGCGGCGGCCGTGATCGGGGCCGACCGCCTGCGTGACCGCCTCGCGCACCACACCTTCGGCTGGCGCCAGCCGCTCGTGGCCCTCCTGACCGCGCTCGCCGTCCTCGTGCCGAGCGCCTGGCTGGCCGGCTGGACGTGGCAGGCGCGCGAGGGCGACGCGGTGCACCTGCGCGCGCTCGAGCACGACGTGGTCCCCGCGGTGGGGCGGCAGGCGCAGTCGTCGCCGGCGTCCTCGCGCGTGCTCACGCTCGCCGCGGCGCCCGCGGGCGGCATGCTGGGACCCGACGTGACGTGGCAGCTGCTGCGCGGGAACGGGCCGCTGCTCGTCGACCAGGCCGGGGCCGTGAGCACGCGCGCGCTCAGCGGCGGGCTCACCGACGCGGTCGCCGCGAAGCCCGACGCCGCGACCACCGAGGCACAGCAGCTCGTGGCGCGGCTCGTCGCGGGCTCGTCGGGAGACGTGTCGGGACCGCTCGCCGCGCTCGCGGTCGGCGACGTCCTCGTTCCCGCCGTCCCGTCCGGGGCCGGAGGGAACGCCGCGCGCACCTCACGCGACCGCCTCGTCGCGACTCTCGACTCCACCGCGGGTCTCGAGCGCGTGACCCAGGGGGAGTCGGGGACGCTGTGGCGGGTCCAGCCGGCGTCCGACGACGCGAGCGAGGTCGTGACCGCGTGGGCTCGGCTGGCGCCCGCCGGGTCCGACGTCGGTGACGCGAGCACCCCGGTCGTCGCGGTCGACTCCGAGCAGCGCAAGGTGGACGGCAGGATCGCCGCGGGTGCCCCCGGGCGCCTGCTCGTCCTCGCCGAGCGGGCCGATCCTCACTGGCAGGCGTGGCTCGACGGGCACTCGCTGCGGGCGGTCGACGACGGGTGGCGCCAGACGTTCGAGGTCGGGGCCGGCGGTGGCCACCTGACCGCGCGTTACGTCTCGCCCGAGCGCGCCCCGTGGCTCGTCGCGCAGGGGCTCGTGCTGCTCGTGAGCGTGCTGCTCGCCGTGCCCGTGCGTCGCCGGAGAGGAACGCGGTCATGACCGACGACATCGCCACGCAGGCGCCCTCGCGCCGGGCGGTCTGGCTCGGCCGGTCTCTGCGCGCCGTCACGGGGATCGGCGTGCTCGCGCTCGTGGGCGCCGTCGTCGCGGCCGGCGTCCGCCTGCCCGCGCACGACCCGGCTGCCGCGGACGACGGCACGCACGTCGACGTGCCGCCCTCGGCGGTCACCCTGACGTGCCCGGCGCCCTTGATCCTGCCTGCCAGTGGTGGCGACCGCGCGTTCGACCCCGTGCCCGTGGCCCCGGCGATGTCCGTGGTCGCTGCGGCTGCCGCGTCCGCCGGGACGACCGTGGCGCCGGCGGCGGGAGGTGCCCCGGCTGCGACCCTTGCTCCCGGTTCGGCGGTCGCGCGGATCAGCGATCCCGCGGGCTCGCTCGTCGTTCGTGCAGAGCCCGGCGACACGGCCGCCCAGGTCGGAGCGGTGGCGGGCTCCGTGGTCACGGCCGGCGACCTGCGCGGCCTGTCCGCCGCGTCGTGCCAGCGCCCGACCACCGACGCCTGGCTCGTGGGCGGCGGGACCGACCTGTCCAGCACCGCGCAGCTCGTGATCTCCGCCGCGGGATCCACGCCCGCCGAGGTCACCATCAGCGTCTACGGGCCGTCGGGCAAGGTCGACCTGACCGCCGACCACTACCTCGTCGCGCCGGGGCACCAGCGCGTCGTCGTGCTCGGTGCCGTCGCGCCCGAGCAGCGGCGCATCGCCGTCCGCGTGCGCGCCACCGGGGGAGCGGTCACCGCGTACGTGCAGGACTCGTCGCTCGACGGCTTCACCCCCCAGGGCACCGACCTCGTGGTCCCCGGCGCCCCGCCCGCCAAGCGCCAGGTCGTGCCCGGGCTGTCGGTGGTCGAGGCCGGGGTCGACAGCCCGCTGGCCGGATCGTTGCGCCTCGTCGTCCCGGGCGCACGCGGTACCACCGCGCACGTGCGCATCCTCGGCCCCGACGGGGTCGTCGCGCTCCCGGGCGCGCAGCGGGTCGACCTGGCCCCTGGTGAGGTCACTGACGTCCCGCTCGGCGGCCTGCCCGCGGGTGCGTACACGGCCGTCGTCGATGCCGACCGTCCCGTGCTCGCCGCGGGTCTGGTCGCTCGCGCGGGCGCCGCGACCGCTGTCGACCCGGCGCCGAGCCTCGAGCGGGCGTGGGTCCCGTCGTCGCCCGCGGGCCTGGGCGGCATCGCCACGATCCCGGCCGGTACCCGCGGCACGCTCGTCGCGACAGCCGTCGGCACCACCGGCGACGCGACCGGGACCCTGCGGGTGATCGGCGCCGACGGGCGCGTGGTGGGCGAGCGAAAGGTGCGCATCCCGGCCGGGACCACGGGCTCGTGGGTCGCCGAGACGCTCGTCGGGGACGGTCAGCTCGTCCCGGGCGCTGCGGGTCAGGCGGCCGCGGCGGGCTCGGTGGCCGCGTTGCAGCTCGTGCCCGACGACGGCGACGTGCGCCTCGCGTGGGCCCTGGTCGCCGAGGTCGCGCGTCCCGACGGCATGTTCGTGTCCGTGCTCGCGCCGGTGCCCGCGCAGGACGACGAGCGCGCGGTCACCGTGCGGTACGACCCGCGCGTCGGTACCCGCTGATCAGTCCCGCAGCTCGGGGTCGATCTCGTCGGGCGCTCGCCCGATCATGTGCGCGACCTGCTCGACGACGACCTCCCGCACGAGGTCGGCGCGGTCGAGGGCGTCCGTCGCGCGCGCCTCGACCGGGCGCCGGTAGATGACGATGCGCGCCGGCTCGCCGGCGTCCGCCGGGAAGTAGCGGCCAAGCGGCACACCGCCGTGCTCCCACGGAGCCGGGTTCGAGGGCGGCACGTCCTCCACCGCGAACTCGGTCCCCTCGAGCTGACGCGACCAGCGCTGCTCGATCCGCTCGACCGCGTCGAGCACGAGGTCGTCGAACCGCTGCGCGCGCGAACGGTAGGCGGGCATGGACGTCGGCATCAGCAGCCCGCGCGGCCCGCGGCCGCGACGGTCCCTGCGTCGCACCGGCTGGGCCGCGTCGCGCCGGCCCACGCTCGCGACGGAGCGAGCACCTGTGCCCTGCAGCGGGCCCCGGCGGGTGGGGAAGTCGGGCGTCACGTGAGCAATCGTAGTTCCGGCGGCACGGCGTGGGGGGAGCGGGGTGTCGGCGCGCGGGAGTACCTTCTGCGGGTGAGATCCGCCCGGCAGTGCTCCCGCTCGGCTTGCGGCCGTGCCGCAGTCGCCACGTTGACGTACGTCTACGCCGACTCGACGGCCGTGCTCGGCCCGCTCGCGCAGAACGCCGAGCCCCACTCCTACGACCTGTGCGTCGAGCACGCGTCCCGCCTGACCGCCCCGCGGGGCTGGGAGGTCGTCCGGCTCACCCCCGACTTCGAGCCCGCGGCACCGAGCCACGACGACCTGCTCGCCCTGGCGGACGCCGTGCGCGAGGCGGGCCGGCCCCGTGTGCCGGAGCCGGAGCCCGTCGCGCTCGACCAGGCGCCGCGGCGCGGCCACCTTCGCGTGCTGCGCGGTGAAGGCTGATGGCGCGTCGTCGCGGCACGGGCCGCGCGGGGCAGAACGTCGAGCCGCTCGGCTCCATGAGCCAGGCGACCGGACCGAAGGTCGCGGGGACGGAGGCCTGCCTGAAGTGCGGCGCGACCGAGCTGACCCGCATCCGCATGACGCTGACCGACGGCCGACCGGCTGTGTTCGTCTCGTGCCCATCGTGCGAGCAGACCAACTGGTTCGCGCTCGAGGGCGACGGCCAGCCGCTGGACCGCTCCGAGGTCCTGGGCAGCTAGCACCTGGGCAGACCTGAGCACGTGGCCACCCTGAGCACGTGCGCGCCCTGAGCACGTGAGCACCCTGAGCCCGCAGGAATCGGAGCCCACTAGAGTGGCGGCATTCCTGCCGACTCAACGAGGGGTCACCTTGCCCGAACCCGTGGACCTGTCCGCCTTCATCAAGGCCTATGACGTGCGCGGCGTCGTGCCGAGCGAGCTCAACGAGCCGGTCGCGCGCGCGATCGGTGCCGCGTTCGCCGACGTCGTCGTCCTGCCCGAGGTCGCCGACGGTGCGCGGCCGCAGGTCGTCGTCGCGAACGACATGCGCCCGTCCGGTCCCGCACTGGTCGCGGCGTTCGCGGACGGGCTCACGGCGCGTGGCGTCGACGTCGTCACGATCGGCCTGGCCTCGACCGACGGGCTGTACTTCGCGTCGGGTTCGCTGGGCATCCCGGGTGCGATGTTCACGGCGAGCCACAACCCCGCGCAGTACAACGGGATCAAGCTGTGCCGCGCCGGCGCCCGCCCGGTGGGGCAGGACTCCGGGCTCGCCGCGGTGCGCGACCTCGCCGGCGTCTACCTGGCCGACGGCGTTCCCTCGGTCGACGAGACGGGCACCGTGACCACGCGCGACATGCTCGCCGAGTACGCGCAGTTCCTGCGCACGCTCGTCGACCTCAGCGACATCCGGCCGCTCAAGGTCGTCGTCGACGCGGGCAACGGCATGGGCGGGTACACGGCTCCGGCCGTCCTCGGGACCGCCGCCGGGCTTCCCGCGCTGCCGCTCGACGTCGTCCCGCTGTACTTCGAGCTCGACGGCACCTTCCCCAACCACGAGGCGAACCCGCTCGAGCCGGAGAACCTGCGCGACCTGCAGGCCGCGGTCGTCGAGCACGACGCCGACCTCGGGCTCGCGTTCGACGGCGACGCCGACCGCTGCTTCGTCGTCGACCAGCACGGCGACCCCGTGTCGCCGTCCGCCATCACGGCGCTCGTGGGGCTGCGCGAGGTCGCGCGCGAGCGTGCCGCCGGGCGCACCCCGACCGTGATCCACAACCTCATCACCTCCCAGGTGGTCCCCGACCTGCTCACGGCCGCGGGCGCGCGAACCGTTCGCACGCGCGTCGGGCACTCGTTCATCAAGGCCGAGATGGCTCAGAACGACGCGATCTTCGGCGGCGAGCACAGCGCGCACTACTACTTCCGCGACTTCTTCTTCGCCGACACCGGCATGCTCGCGGCGCTGCACGTCCTGGCGGCCCTGGGCGGCCAGCCGCACCCGCTGTCAGCGCTCGCGGAGCAGTACCAGCCGTACGTGGCGTCCGGCGAGATCAACTCGGTCGTCGCCTCGGTGCCGGAGGCCCGCGCGCGGGTCGTCGACGCGTACGTCACCCGCCAGGGCGCCGGTCCCGTGACGGTCGACGAGCTGGACGGACTCACCGTGTCGCACTGGGACGGCCACCCGCAGTGGTGGTTCAACCTGCGCGCGTCGAACACCGAGCCGCTGCTGCGCCTGAACGTCGAGGCGGCGGACGAAGACATCATGGAGAAGGTGCGCGACGACGTGCTCGCGCTGGTCCGACAGGAGCAAGCATGAGCGTCAACCTCGAGCCGTGGGCTCGTGACCTGCTGCGCTGCCCCGTGACGGGCGCGACGCTCGTCGACGGTGTCGACGAGGACGGCGCACCCGTGCTGATCTCGACGCACCCCACGGACCCGCGCACCTACGCGATCCGGGACGGCATCCCGATCCTGCTGGCCGACGACCCTCGGGCCGACGAGCCGTCCGACCCCGAGGTCGGCTGAGCGTGGCGCACGGCGGGGCTGAGCCGCACGCGGGTGGCGGCCACGGCGGTGGCACACGGGCGATCATCGCCGCGCTCGCCGCCAACCTGGGGATCGCGCTCACCAAGTTCATCGCGTACTTCCTGACGAGCTCGAGCTCGATGCTCGCGGAGGGCGTGCACTCCCTCGCCGACTCGGGCAACCAGCTGCTGCTCCTCATCGGTGGGCGGCGCGCCCGCCGCGAGGCTGACGAGGCGCACCCGTTCGGCTACGGCCGCGAGCGGTACGTCTTCGCGTTCATCGTCTCGATCGTGCTGTTCTCGCTGGGTGGCCTGTTCGCGCTGTACGAGGCGTTCCACAAGTGGCAGGAGCCGCACCCGATCGAGTCCTGGAAGTGGGTGCCCGTCGCGGTGCTCCTCGCGGCGATCGGGCTCGAGTCGTTCTCGTTCCGCACCGCGATCCACGAGTCGAACCAGGTGCGCGGCGCGCAGGGCTGGGTGTCGTTCGTCCGCACCGCCAAGGCGCCCGAGCTCCCCGTGGTGCTGCTCGAGGACTTCGGCGCCCTCATCGGCCTGGTCCTCGCGCTCGGCGGCGTCGGCATGACGCTGGCGACCGACGACGGCCGGTGGGACGCGGCCGGGACCGCGGGCATCGGCGTCCTGCTCGTGATGATCGCCGTGGTGCTCGCGCTCGAGACCAAGTCGCTCCTGCTCGGCGAGGCGGCGTCCTCCTCGGACGTCGCGGCGATCAAGGGCGCGCTCGTCGGCCCCGGGGTCACGTCGGTGATCCACCTGCGCACCATGCACCTCGGCCCCGAGGAGGTGCTGGTCGCGGCGAAGATCGAGATCCCCGCGGCGACCACGGCCGCGGACGTCGCCGCCGCGATCGACGCGGCCGAGGCGCGCGTCCGTGAGGCGGTGCCGATCGCCCGGGTCATCTACCTCGAGCCCGACCTGCGCCGCGACTGAGCTGTCTGCTCAGTTCGCGGGGTCGGGCACCCCGTGGGGCAGGCGGTGCAGGGAGGCTCCGTCGGCCGCCGTGCGGGCCGCGACGCGGGACAGCACCGCGATCTCGCGTCGGCGCCGCTCGGCGAGCACGGCCGCGAGGAAGTCCTCCGGGTGCGTGCCCGGGGGCGGCAGCGGCTGCACGTAGCGGCTCACCTCGTTCGTGAGGCGGCTGCCCAGCTCGACGCGCGAGGCGGGATGGAGCTGCGATGCGCGGTTGAGGAACTGCCGGACCGTCAGCGCGAGCCCGTCGGGCAGCCGCGCGACCTCGGCGTGAGCGGCCCAGAGCACCAGGTAGTGCGGTGCGTCGACGGGCTTGCGAGCCTTGGCGGCGCCACGCACCCGGATGGCGTACGTGCCGGCGAGGATGTCGCCGACGCGCTTGCCCTGGGGATGCACCATCGAGCAGATCGTCGCCACCATCCCGAACGTGAGCCACAGCTCGACGATCCCCGTCAGCGCACGCACGAATGCCTGCCGGAACACGATGGGTCCGCCGTCGTCGCGCACGATCCGGATGCCGAGGGCGGCCTTGCCGAGCGAGCGGCCGCGCGTGAGCGTGTCGACAGAGACGGGCAGCACGAGCGTGATGGTGACCAGGAAGACGACTGCCCCGATCGACGCGGCGGCGTCCGAGTTCGCCGCGCCGACGATGCCCAGCGTGGTGAGCGCACCGAGGAGCACCACCGCTGCGAGAACCGCCAGATCGATGAGCGCGGCGAGCAGACGCGACGCGACAGACGCGGCGAAGGAGTCGAGGACGACGCCCTCACCGGTGACGATGCCGTCCACCAGACCTCCGAAGCTCGTGCCGCCGACCTGGGCAGAGTAGCCCGTGCGGCACGCCGCCGGATGGCATTCTGTGCACCATGGACCTGGACGCCTACCAGCTGGTGCACGGACCGGCGTGGGCACGCCTCGACGAGCTCGCCCGGCGGCGCAGGCGGACGGGTGCCGAGGCCGACGAGCTCGTCCGGCTCTACCAGGCGACCGCGACCGACCTGTCGGTCATCCGCTCCGCGGCACCGGACCCCGAGATGGTCACGCGCCTGTCGCAGTCGCTCGCTCGGGCACGCTCCGCGATCGCGGGCGCGCACGAGCCGTCGTGGCGCGACGTCACGCGCTTCGTCGTCGTGACGCTCCCCGTGGCGATGTACCGGATCCGGTGGTGGACCGTCGCCGTCATCGGGGTGTGCGCGCTGCTCGCGGTCATCGCGGGCGTGTGGGTCGCGACCAACCCCGACGCGCTCGCTGCGATGGGCACGCCGGCCGAGCGCCAGGCGTACGTCGACAACGCGTTCGCGTCGTACTACGACCCCGGCGTCGGCTTCGCGGCGACCGTGTGGACGCACAACGCGTTCCTGACGGCGGTCTGCATCGCGACGGGCATCACCGGCATCGGGCCCGTGTACTTCCTCGTCCAGAACTCGGTGATGGTGGGCGCCATGGGCGGCGTCATGGCCGAGGCCGGCAAGCTCGACATCTTCCTGCAGCTCATCGCGCCGCACGGGCTGCTCGAGCTCACCGCGGTCTTCACCGCCGGCGCCGCGGGTCTGCGCATCTTCTGGGCCTGGGTGGCTCCCGGGCCGCGCACGCGGTCGCAGTCGCTCGCGCAGGAGGCGCGTTCGCTGTTCACGGTCGCGATCGGCCTCGTCGGCGTGCTCGCCGTGTCCGGTCTCATCGAGGGCTTCGTGACGGGCTCGGGGCTGCCGTGGTGGCTCAAGGTGCTCATCGGCGTGATCGCGGTGGCGGCGTTCTGGACGTACGTCATCGTGCTCGGCCGCCGGGGCACGCGCGACGGCGAGACCGGAGACCTCGAGATGGACCGGTCGGGGTACGTCCTCGCGACCGTGGGCTGAGCCTAGGCGGGTACGTCGATCCTGACGGCGTGGTCCGCGGCGTCGTCGGCGAGGAACCTCACGACGTCCTGCGCCTCGGCGCTCACGTCGCGCGCGCCGGCGCGGCTCAGCGGCTCGAAGGGCAGCACGACGATCGTGGCGAGCTCACCGTCGGACCGCGCCCCCCTGCGCGTGCGCTCGATGCGCCACGTGCCCCCGACGCGGCCGTCGAGCAGGAACGTGCCGGGTATCACGCCGTTGGCCGACTGCAGGGAGCGTCGACGCTCGTCGTCGATGAGCCGCGTGCGGTCCGCGTGCCCGAGCAGCACGTTGTCGTAGTCGGGCAGGAACCGCACCGGCGCGGGCGTGGCGCCGTCGGGTCGTGGGCCGTCGGGGACGTCCAGCACCTCGCGCGGCCGGACCTTGCCCGGCGACGGCTCGGCGACGAACCGCTGGATGCGGTCGCCCAGCCGGTCCGCGACCGCCCGCAGCCCGGTCAGGCCCGACCACGACTGCGCGTCGGCCACCGACGCCGGGCCGAACGCCGCGAGGTAGCGCAGCAGCAGGTCCTCCATCGCGGCATCGAGCGCGTCCGGGTCCGACAGGTCGGGGGAGTCCGCGCCGAGCCATGACCACGCGGTGGTCCAGGTCGTCGCGCCCGACCGGCCCCACACGCCGCGCGGCGGCACCTGCACGAGCGGAAGGGTGCCGCGCGCCGCGTACGCGAGCGAGGTCGGTGGCGTGCCGGGGAACTGCTCCGCCAGCAGGGCCCCCAGGTCCGTCGTGACGCGCGGTCGCTCCTCGACGAGCGCGCGCGCCGCAGCGGTCACCTGCGTGACGTCGATCGCCGCGAGCGGTGCCCCGTGCTGGGCGTTGACGCGCAGGTCGCGCACGTAGAGAGGCGCGGTCAGCACCGGGAGCAAGAGGGCGTCGTCGGCTGTGACGAGGTGGATGGTCCCGCGCATGACCGCGATGCGTGCCAGGCTCCGCCCGACGAGCGCGTCGCCCAGCTGCGCGTGCCGGAACCCGTCGACCCGGCTGAACAGCCCCAGGTAGGGCGACCACGCGTTCTGCGCCTGCAGGCCGACGAGGTGCCGCACCACGTCCTGAGGCGGTGCCGGCGTGCGCTCGAGCAGGTGCTGCCGGGCGAGGAGTGCACGCGAGAGCTCTGCGGCGGAGATCGCGGGTCCGGGCGAGGCTGTCGGCACCCAGCGAACCTAGCCGCTACAGCCGGCCGGCCGCCTTCAGTGCGAGGTACGTGTCGGCGAGCCGGGGCGCGAGGTCGTCGGGGAGTGCCTCGACGACCTCGACGCCACGGCGCCGCAGGCGCGCAGCGACCGCGTCGCGCTCGAGCTTGACGCGCTCGGCTGCGGCAGCGTCGAACACCGCGGCGGAGTCGTGGCGGCCTCTCGACAGCTCCTGCAGCTCGGGGTCGGCCACCGAGGCGAGCAGCACGAGGTGCCGTTCGGTGAGCTGGTCGACCACCGGGAGCAGGCCCTGCTCGACGGCCGCGGGGTCCAGCGCGGTCAGCAGCACGACGAGCGCGCGCTGGGACAGCCTGCGCCGCACCTCGGCCACGATCCCGGACCAGTCGGTCTCGATCAGCTCGGGGTGCGCGGTCGCGAGCGCGTCGGCGATGGCCGGCATGAGCACGGGCCCTGGCGTGCCAGCGACCCGCGCGCGGACGCGCCGGTCGTAGGCGACGAGCTCGACGCGGTCGCCCGCGCGCGTCGCCAGCGCCGTGAGCAGCAGGGTCGCCTCGATCGACGCGTCGATCCGCGGGGCGTCGAGCACGCGCACCGCGGACGTCCGGCCCGTGTCGAGCACCACGAGCACGCGGCGGTCGCGTTCGGGCCGCCAGGTGCGCACCACGACGTCCGCGCGACGGGCCGACGCACGCCAGTCGATCGACCTCACGTCGTCGCCGATCACGTACTCGCGCAGCGAGTCGAACTCGGTCCCGGCCCCGCGCACCTGGACCGCGGCGCGGCCGTCGAGCTCACGCAGCCGCGCGAGGCGGCTGGGCAGGTGCCTGCGCGACGCGAACTCGGGCAGCACCCGCAGCTTGGCGGGCACCTCGAGCGAGGCCTGCCGCGCGGCGATGCCGAGCGGCCCCACGCTGCGGATCGTCACGCGGTCGGCGTGCGCGTCACCGCGGCGCGTGGGCACGAGGGTCGTGCGCAGCCGGGTCCCGTCCCCGGGCGGCAGGTCGACCGCGTGCCGGGGGGACACGGCCCCGCTGGAGGGCGGCCAGGCGTCGCGGACGACGGCGCGCAGGCGCCGCGGCGCCACGTTGACCACCTCGAGCTCGCTGGCCGTCGCCTCGCCGCGCCGGACGGAACCTGGCACCCGCCGCGTCACCGCGACCTGGCGCGGAGAGGCCGCGAGCGAGGCGTCGAGGATGCACGCGGCCGCGACGACGATCGCCCACAGCAGCACCGTGCCGGGGACGGGCACGATCAGCACCGCCGGGATGCCGAGCGCGGCGAGGACCACCGCGCGCCAGGTGAGCGCCACGGCTCAGCGCGGCACGGGCACGGAGGCCAGCACGGTGTCGAGCACGGACTCGGTGGTGACGCCCTCGAGCTCCGCCTCGGCTCGCAGCTGGACACGGTGCCGCAGCGTCGGGTGCGCGAGCGCCTTGACGTCGTCGGGCGTCACGTACGAACGCCCCGACAGCCACGACCACGCCCTCGACGTCGCGAGCAGCGCCGTGGCGCCGCGGGGCGACACGCCGAGGGACAGCGACGGGGACGTGCGCGTGGCACGGCAGACGTCGACGGTGTACGCGAGGACCTCGCGGGAGACCTGGACCGCCGCGACCTCGGCGCGCGCCTGCGCCAGCACCTCGGCGCCCGCGACCGGCCGCACGCCCGCACCGGCGAGGTCGCGCGGGTCGAACCCGGCGGCGTGCCGCGCGAGCACCTCGACCTCGTCCTCGCGCTCGGGCAGCGGGAGCGTGAGCTTGAGCAGGAACCGGTCGAGCTGCGCCTCGGGGAGCTGGTAGGTGCCCTCGTACTCGACCGGGTTCTGCGTCGCGATCACCAGGAACGGGTCGGGCAGCGGGCGCGGCGTGCCGTCCACGGAGACCTGCCGCTCCTCCATCGCCTCGAGCAGCGAGGCCTGCGTCTTGGGAGGCGTCCGGTTGATCTCGTCGGCCAGCAGCAGGTTGGTGAACACCGGACCGGCCCGGAAGGAGAACTCGGAGCTGCGCGCGTCGTACACGAGCGAGCCGGTCACGTCGCCGGGCATGAGGTCGGGCGTGAACTGGACCCGCTTGGTGTCGAGCTCGAGCGCGGCGCTCAGCGACCGCACGAGCAGCGTCTTGGCGACGCCGGGAACGCCCTCGAGCAGGACGTGGCCGCGGCACAGCAGCGCGATGATCAGGCCGGTGACGGCGGCGTCCTGACCCACGACCGCCTTGCCGACCTCGGTGCGCACCGCGGCGAGGGCCGTGCGCAGCGCGGGAGATGGCGCGGGCGGACGGGGTGCTGCGACTTGCTCGGCGATGTGCTCGCTCACGATCGGTGGACCTCGCTCTCGATGGCGTCCAGGTTGCGCGCAAGCCTCGCCAGCGCGGTGTCGTCGGTGGGGGGCGGACCGTAGAACAGGTCCGCGACGTCGTGCGTCGAACGGCCGGTCGCGAGCGCGACCGCGTCGATGAGTGCTCGGGCGGGCGTCGACGCCGCGAGACCCAGGCGGTGCGCGCACCTGCTCGCGGCCCCGGCGCGGAGCGCGGCGGCGGCGTGCGCGTGCGCGCGCGCTCGGCGGTAGAGCCGGCCGCGGCCTCTCGTGGCCTCGGCGGCTCGCACGACCACCGGCATGGGCTCGGTCACGAGCCGACCCAGGCGTCGCCCGCGCCAGACGGCGGCCACGAGCGCCACGAGGAGGAGCTCGAGCGCGAGCACGCCGACCCATGGGGGCAGGAGGTCGCCGAGGCCGGGTCCGGCAGGGGCACCGCCGCCGTCGTCGTACAGGCTCGGGACGTACCAGACGAGGTGGGGGTGACGACCGAGAGCGCGCAGGACGAGCGCGGCGTTGCCGGCCTCGGCGAGGTGCGCGTTGGTCAGCGGCTCGGCGCCCGCCAGAACGGCCGTGCGCCGACCGTCGGAGCTCGTCGTGACGGCGTAGAAGCCGGTGGCGGCGTCGTCGTCGGCGATGCGGAAGCACGTCACGGTGCCGGGCGAGGTCGCGCGCACCTGCCCGCCCGCGACGATCGTCCCCGCGGCGACGGCGTCCGGGTCGTCGCACCGCGCGTCGAGCGAGCGAGCGCCCGCGTCGTCCTGCCACGCGTACTCGACGCCGACGAGCTGCGAGGCCGTGTAGGCGGCGTCGACGAGCACGAGGTCCGCGGTGAGGCTGCCCAGCGTGTCGATCTGGCCGGACTCGAGGCCGTCCTCGCCGGCGACGAGCACCGTCGTGTCGGGGCCGTCGGCGGCGCGCACCTGCGCGATCCGCCGCACGAACGTCACCTCGACTCCTTGCCGCTCGAGGATCTGGGCCACCGCCCGCGCCCCGTTGGGTGCCGTGCTGTTGGGCGCGAGGGGGAGGTTCGAGACGCGCGGTGCGGGAAGAGCGGCCAGGAGCGCGACGACGCAGAGAGCGGCGAGGACGCCGATCGGGCCCCGCCAGCGGCGCCACCTGCCGGCGTTGCGGGAGCGGGCCGTGGTCCCGTCGCCCACGACGGGCTGGGCGACGCCCGGCATCGTGGCGGTCACGGTGCACCCATCGTCACGCGGGCGACCGGCCGCTCGTGGCGCACCCGCTCGTCGAGCGCGCGCAGCCGGGCGTCGTCCTGCGCCGTCGCGGCGCGCCCGCCGTACGCGACGTCGTCGAACAGCGCACCTGCGCTCCACAGGTCGTGGGCGATGGCGGGCAGCCGCACGCCCGCGTCGGCGCTCGCCTCGTGCGCGGTCCGCCCCGCGCGCTCGTCGAGCACCGTGCGCTCCTCGAGCCCGCGCACCACCGCCCGGAAGCGCTCGACGACCGCGAGCGAGAAGTTGCCGGCGCGCGAGGCCTCGTCGGCTGCGGCGCGCAGCTGCTCGGCTGTCCGGACGTCACCCGCCCCGCGCACGGAGCGCGCCGGCGTCGACCTCAGCCGGCGCGAGCGCCGGACCGGGCCCGCGACGAGGAAGGCCACGGTGAGCAGGAGCACGAGCGCACCGACGACGACGAGTGCTGCGTCGGGACCCGACAGCGCCGCCCCGCCGAGGTTGTCGAACCAGCTGAGCACACGCTCGATGAGCCGGGACAGCAGGGAGCGGTGCTCGCGGTACTCAGGCTTGGCCAGCTCCTCGACCGCCCACCGCTGCGCGGTCGGACCGTCGGGCGTCACGGGGACGTCGCTGAGCAAGCCTGCGATCACTTGGCGCTCTCGGCCGCGCGCGCAAGCTCGACGTCGAGCCCTTCGCGGCGGATCCGCACGTCGATGTACAGCAGCGCGAGGACGGCCGCCGTGTACGTGGTCGACAGGGTGAGGGCGATGACCTGGGCGATGCCGACGACGACGATCGAGGCGAACCGCTCGGTGCTCGGGTCGTCGAGGACGAACGTGGTCAGCAACGCAGCCGGGGTCACGATGAACTGCGTGATGAGGCCGGTGATCACCGACACGAGCAGGTAGATCCCGAGCAGCCGCCAGAAGCTCCCGGCCGTCAGTCGCCAGGCACGGCCGATCGTGGGTCGCAGGCGCTTGCCCTCGAGCATCACCGCCGGGGCGACGAGCAGCGTGCGCACGCCGACCACGATCAGCAGCAGCAGGAGCGGTATGCCGAGGACGAACCCGAGGAGCCCTGCGACCGCTCCGGCGCCCTGCCACGCGAGCACGTACAGGATGCCGGCGAAGATGCCGACGACCAGGACGATCGCGAGCCCGAGGCCCACGGTGAAGCCGAGGACCGGCCAGATCCGCTTGTTGCGCAGCACCTCGCCCGGCGTGACGCGCTGGCCGAGGACCGAGCGGCTCACCGAGACGATGAGCCACCCCGTCAGGATCGTCGTGGCGAGCGACGTCAGCGGCGCGGCGGCGACCTGGCTCGCGGCGTCGACGAGCGTCTTCTGGTCCTCGGCGTTGATCACCGACGTCGACGCGTCGGTGAGCTCGCCCAGGATCAGCCCGCTCACGTACCAGGTCAGCACGGACTGGATCGCGACGACGATCGTGACGACGAGTGCGGAGAGGCCGAACATCACGCGCGGGTTCGCGCGAATCGCCTTGAACGCGCCGTCGAGGATCTCGCCGAGCCCGAGCGGGCGCAGGGGGATGATCCCGGGCTGCAGCGCCGGTGGGCGCCACGCCGTCGGGGCCGGTGCGCCCCAGCCAGGCTGTCCGTTCCAGGCGGGCTGCGCGCCCCAGCCGCCCGGGGGCGGCGGGGCCTGCGGCGGGCCGGGGCGCGGGTCCACGGGAGCGCCTTGGCCGGTGGTGCTCACGGGAGCCGGCGCGCTCGAGCCAGGGGCCGTCCAGGTCGGCGGTGGTGCGTCGTCGGGCGGGCTCGTCATGCGCGCGCGGCTCCTCGACTCTCGTGCGGGCTGTGGTGGGTCCGGCAGCGCCGGGCAACGGCCACGCCGCCCCTGGCGAACGCCCATCGTGCCACGCGGGCCCCCAGGTAGGGGCGTACTTGTGGAGGCAGTCGGGTGAGTCGGTGTGGACAGGACGGGGACGGGCGTTGCAGATGACAGAATGGCGGCCATGAGGGGACGCGTGCTGGTGGTCGACGACGACACCGCGCTGGCCGAGATGATCGGCATCGTGCTGCGCTCGGAGGGTTTCGACCCGGTCTTCTGCGAGGACGGTGACTCGGCGCTCGGCGTGTTCCGTGCGACGCAGCCGGACCTCGTGCTGCTCGACCTCATGCTGCCCGGCAAGGACGGCAACGAGGTGTGCCGCCAGATCCGGTCGGAGTCGGGCGTGCCGATCGTGATGCTGACGGCCAAGAGCGACACGGTCGACGTGGTGCTCGGCCTGGAGTCCGGCGCCGACGACTACATCTCCAAGCCGTTCAAGCCCAAGGAGCTCGTCGCGCGCGTGCGGGCACGCCTTCGTCGCAGCGACGAGCCGGCGCCGGAGCACCTCACGATCGGTGACGTCAGCATCGACGTGCCTGGCCACCGCGTCGTGCGCGCGGGTCGGCCCGTCTCGCTCACGCCCCTCGAGTTCGACCTGCTCGTGGCGCTGGCCCGCAAGCCGTGGCAGGTGTTCACGCGCGAGATCCTGCTCGAGAAGGTCTGGGGTTACCGCCACGCGGCGGACACGCGCCTGGTCAACGTGCACGTGCAGCGCCTGCGCTCGAAGATCGAGACCGACCCCGAGCAGCCTGAGATCGTCGTGACCGTCCGCGGCGTCGGTTACAAGGCGGGCGTGACCTCGACGTGATGCGGGTCGCCGGGACGTGGAGGCTCGTGCGCGCGCGGACGGGCCGTCGGGCCAGGTCCTGGGTGCATGTGTGGCGCTCGTCGCTGCAGTTCCGCGTCATCAGCACGACGACGGCGATCGGCCTGATCACCCTCACCCTGGTGGGTGCGTACGTGAGCGAGCGCCTGCGCGACAGCCTGTTCGAGGGGCGCGTCGAGCAGGTCCTCGAGGAGAGCGCGCGCAGCACGCAGCAGGCCCAGGCCACGTTCGACTACTCGGCGGCGACGACAGGCCCCGACGTCTCGAAGCTCCTCAACGACGTCGTGACGGCGCAGGCCTCCGGCGGCACGGGGGAGCGCGAGGTCTTCCTGATGCGCGCGCCGCACCAGAGCTCGCCCGTCTCCGTCGGTGCCGCGGCGTCCGACAAGTCGCTCCTGCCGCTGGTCAGCACCCGGCTGCAGCTGGCCACCGAGCAGGGCGGGCAGCACTGGCAGTCGGTCGGCTGGCCGGTCGGCGAGGACATCGAGCCCGCGGTCATGGTCGGCCAGAACGTCGACGTGCCCCTCGTCGGCACCTTCCAGCTCTTCTTCCTGTACAGCCTGCAGGCCGAGCAGGAACGTCTCGACTTCCTGCAGCGCACGCTCGCGCTCGCGGCGATCGCTCTCGTGGCGCTGCTCGGCTCGATGACGTGGCTCGTCACGCGCCAGGCGGTGCGTCCCGTGAAGCGCGCCGCCGAGGTGGCCGAGCGGCTGGCCGACGGGCACCTGTCCGAGCGGATGCCGGTCAAGGGCGAGGACGAGATGGCGACGCTCGCGCGCTCGTTCAACGAGATGGCCGCCGGTCTGCAGGACCAGATCAGCCGGATGGAGAGCCTGTCGGCACTGCAGCGTCGCTTCGTCTCGGACGTCTCGCACGAGCTGCGGACACCGCTGACGACGATCCGGATGGCCGGCGAGGTGATCCACGCGTCGCGTGACGACTTCGACCCCGCGGTCAAGCGGTCCGCCGAGCTCCTGCAGACCCAGCTCGACCGGTTCGAGGACCTGCTCGCCGACCTGCTCGAGATCAGCCGCTTCGACGCCGGCGCCGCCGTGCTCGACGCCGAGGGGCGCGACGTGCGCGACGTCGTCGTCGCGGCGGCGGACCACGCGTTCCCGCTCGCCGAACGGCGCGGCTCGTGGCTGCGCGTCGTGCTCCCGGAGAAGCGCGCCGTCGCCGACATCGACCCCCGCCGGGTGGAACGCATCCTGCGCAACCTGCTGGTCAACGCGATCGAGCACGCCGAGGGCACCGCCGTCGAGGTGACGGTCGGCGCCGACGAGTACGCCGTGGCGATCACGGTCCGCGACCACGGCGTCGGCATGTCCGCGACCGAGGCCGCGCACGTCTTCGACCGGTTCTGGCGCGCCGACCCTGCCCGCGCGCGCACGACCGGCGGGACCGGCCTCGGCCTGGCGATCTCGCTCGAGGACGCGCACCTGCACGGCGGCTGGCTCGAGGCGTGGGGCCGTCCCGGACGAGGGGCGTCGTTCCGCGTGACGCTTCCGCGCCGCGCGGGCATTCGACTCACGGACTCGCCTCTCCCCTTGGTCCCCGACGACGCCGAGCCGCCGCCCGCCCCCGTGGTCAGGTCGCGCAACGACCCGGCGATGCTGCCCGAGCTCGACGACGACCGGCACGTCGACTCCCCCCAGGAGGTCCGGTGACGACCGCCCGAGTCCGCTCCGCCGCGCTGGCCGTCCTCGTGCTGCTGCTCGCGGCGTGCACCGCGATCCCGACCGCCGGACCCGTCGTGCGCAGCGACGTCGTCGTGAACGACCCCGGCGCGGCCGAGAACGTTCCCGAGGGCCCCCGCACGGGTGCCGGCCCCACCGACCTCGTCGAGAGCTTCCTCATCGCCGGCGCCCAGGGCTTCGGCGACGAGTTCGCGACCGCGCGCGAGTACTTCTCGGGCGAGGCCCGCCAGACGTGGAAGCCGCTCGCGGGCGTCGTCGTCGCGGGAACGCTGACCTACACGCAGACGAGCGACACGCAGGTCACCATCGACGCCCCGCTGCTCGCGCGCGTCGACGGCGACGGCCGCTACACCGAGCAGCCGCAGGACGCGCGCGAGTCAGTGACCTACGACCTGGTGCGCAACTCGGACGGCGAGTGGCGCATCTCGAGCGCCCCGGACGGCCTTGTCCTGCCGCAGGTCGTGTTCGACACGCAGTTCCGTGCGGCCTCGGTGTACTTCCTGTCCGCCGACAAGAAGTACCTGGTCCCGGAGACGCGCTGGTTCCCGGTCGACCACCTGCCGACGTACGTCATGAAGGCGCTCCTGGCGGGTCCGTCCCCGTGGCTGCGCGACGCGGTCGTCTCGGCGATCCCAGACGGGACGCAGCTCAAGCCCGATGCCGTCCAGGTCGACGACGCAGGCGTCGCTCAGGTGGGCCTGGCGCCCATGCCCGCCGTGCTCGCCGCCGACCGCGGACTGCTCCTCGCCCAGATCGAGGCCAGCCTGCTGCCGATCAGCTCCGTGGGCTCGGTCAACGTGACCACGGGCGACGTCATCCTCGAAGGCGCCGACGTGCTCGAGGGCGGCTCGCCGGTCAGCGGCGCCCTCGAGTTCCTGCAGGCCGGTCGCCTCATGACGATGAAGGGCCAGACCGTCCAGCCCGTCGACGGTGTCGGCACGCTGGACGGCCTGAGCCTGCGGCACCCGGCACGGGACGAGCCGGGAGTCGTGCGCGTCGGGGTGTCGCACGGGAACGCGCTCGTGACGGTGCCGATGGGCGACGAGAGCCCCGCGACTCTCGCGGTCGGATCCCACCTCGTCGCGCCCTCGGTCGACCGGTTCGGCTGGGCGTGGACGGCCACGGGCGGACGGATCATCACGGGCCACTCAGGGCTCGACCCGGTCGAGGTGAAGGCGGCGTTCCTCGAGGGCCGGCACGTGCGCTCCGTCCGGGTCGCGCGGGACGGGACGCGCATCGCGGTCGTGTCCGACGGGAGCGACGGCGTCGCGATCCAGGTCGGCGCGATCGTGCGGGACGCGAAGGGGGCGCCGCAGCAGATCGGCGACGTCATCCGCGCCGGCGGTGCGCTCACGGACGCGTCGACCGTGGTCTGGTCCGAGGAGTCGGTGCTCGCTGTCATCGGGACGAGCGCTGGCACCCAAGCCGTGCACCGGGTCCCGGTCGCGGGGCCGTCCTTGGCGTTGCCCGAGGTCTCCGGACTCGATTCCATCGCGGGCGGCCGCATCCTCTACTCCTCGACCACCGCGGGCGACCTGCTTCGCTACGCGGTGTCGAGCTGGACGGCCGTCGCAGGCGTCTCGGACGTGCTCGACCCGAGCTACCCGGGCTGAGTCGTCCACAGGGCGCGCCATGGCCCACGCCCGGATGCGGCACGCTCGGTGCGTGACGCTGCGCGCCTGGTGGGACGAGCTCGCCGGCCTGGTGCTGCCCGTGGCGTGCGCGGGATGCGGTGTCGACGACGAGCCGTGGTGCGCCGACTGCCGACGGCTGCTCGACGGGCCCGCGTGGCGCTGCGAGGCGCGTGCGGGGCGGCTCGACCTGGTGGGGGAGGCGCCGCTGGTGCCGGTCTGGACGCTCGCGGACTTCCGCGGCCCGGTGCGTGAGGCCGTCGTCGCGTGGAAGGACCACGGTCGCCACGACCTGACGCGGCACCTGGCCGCCGCGCTGCACGGGGCGGCGCTCGGCCTCGCGCCACGGTTCGAAGGCCACGTGCTCGTCGTCCCGGCGCCCTCGACGCCGGCGGCCGTGCGTCGTCGGGGCGGCTCGCTCGTCGGCGAGCTGGCTCGC
>JBCECL010000022.1:2115-42654 GCA_039207135.1 Brevundimonas sp. | reverse complement strand
GCGTGACCTGGCAGATCGCGTCGGCCTCGCGGATGTTCGCGAGGAACTTGTTGCCCAGGCCCTCGCCCTCGCTCGCGCCCTTGACGATGCCGGCGATGTCGACGAACGACACGGTCGCGGGCAGGATCCGCTCGGAGTCGAACAGGTCCGCGAGCACCTGCAGACGCGGGTCCGGCAGCGGCACGACGCCGACGTTGGGCTCGATCGTGGCGAACGGGTAGTTCGCCGCGAGCACCTGCGCGCGGGTCAGTGCGTTGAAGAGGGTGGACTTGCCGACGTTGGGCAGGCCGACGATGCCGATGGTGAGTGCCACAGGCGTGCAGTCTACGTGGCGGCGATCGGGCGGGTGCGCCCGTCAGGTGAACGCGAGGATGCGCTGCAGGAGGACGGGGGCGTTGCGGTCGAGCGCGCGTCCGCCATACCGGACGCCCAGGTTCAGGACCACGGCACCGAGGACGACGCCGACGACGTGCGCGGCGACGCCCAGCGCCACGGAACCGGTGCGCACCGCGAAGACGGCGACCACGATCTCCGGCACGCTCAGGGCGAAGAGCACGATCCACCCGCCGAGCTGCGAGACCATCGCCGCCGACGAGGCTCCCTGCCTCGTCTGGAACGGGCTCTCCCCCGGCTGCTGGACGGGGTAGACGACGTACGCGGAGACGACGCTGGCGATCCCGAGCCCGGTGAGCAGGATGCCGACGCTCGCACCCAGCACGGGAACGATGGCCTCGGCCCGTCCGGTCAGGAGCGCAGATCCGACCGCGAAGACCAGCACGGTCGGCAAGCCGATGGTCCCCGCGGCGAGCACGCGTCCCCAGCGGTCGACGCGCCCCGCGAGCGGTGCGGCGACGTGGGTCCAGAACGCCGATCCGTCGTAGGCCACGTCGACCGAGATCCCCCAGCCGAGCAGCAGGCCCGCGATCGGCGCGGCAAGGATCAGCGCGCCTCCGTCGCGGTCGATGACCCACAGGACGATCGGCGTCAGCGGCACGAAGGCGACCGCGAGCGCATACCGAGGGTCGCGGGCCCAGTACGTCAGGCAGCGGGCCGTGACGGCGCCGACGGGCGTCGGGGGGAGCCGCTCGAACCAGCCGAGCCCACGGCTCTTGCCCGACGCCTCGTTGTGCGCGGGATGGACCAGGCCGTACGCGAGCGACCTCGCCCACACCACGGCGGCCACCGCCAGCGTGGCGATCGCGACGGCGGCATGGCCGGCCGCCAGCCCCCAGTCGCGCGCGGCGACGTCGGCGGGCACGGCCCACGGAGCGCCGAACGGCGTCCACGCGACGACCCGTGCGACGGCCGACAGGTCGTCCGCGTCCAGGCTCTTGCCGGAGGTGAACCGGCTCAGCAACGGTCCGACGAGCACGAGCGGGACGATCGCGAGCCCCGCCATCGCCTCACGCACCCGGCGGCGCCCGACGAGGATCAGGGCGAGCGTCGTCGTCGCGCGCGACCCGACGATCGCCAGCCCCAGACCTGCCAGAGCGGCCACGAGCCCGAGCACGAGCGCGAGCGGGTCGCGCCACCACACCGCGCCGATCGACAGCGACGAGATCGCCGTGATGGCACCCGGCACGCCGATGACGCCTGCGATCGCGAGCCCCGTCAGCAGGGACCGGCGCGGCACGTCGAACAGCACGAACCGAGCCGGGTCCACGCTCGAGTCGACGCCGAACGCGAGCAGCGGCACGACCCACCACGCAAGGACCATGCCCGAGCCGACGAGCAGCGGGACGCTCTCCCGCAGCTGGACGTCTCCCACGCTCAACGCAGCCATGCCCGAGACGACCAGCGCGAGCACCGTCAGCCCGTAGAGCGAGGCCAGCGCGAGCCCGACGATCTGCCACGGGCTCCGCCGCAGCCCGTTGACCAGCAGCGCGAGCTTCAGTCGGAGGATGTGCGCAACCACGCGAGGCCCTCCCCCGTGACGCGCCCTCCGACGAGCTCGACGAACCGCTCCTCGAGGCTCGCACCGCCGCGGACCTCGTCGACCGTGCCCGCCGCGAGGACGTGCCCCTCGGCGATCACGGCGACGTGGTCGCACATGCGCTGGACCAGGTCCATGACGTGCGACGACACGATGACCGTGCCGCCCGTCGAGACGTAGGCGGCGAGGATGTCGCGGATGTTCGCCGCCGACACCGGGTCGACGGCCTCGAACGGCTCGTCCAGCACGAGCAGCCGCGGCGCGTGCACGAGCGCGCACGCCAGCGCGATCTTCTTCGTCATCCCCGCCGAGTAGTCGACGACGAGCGTGCGGGCATCGGCCTCGAGAGCCATCGCGCGCAGGAGGTCGGCCGTGCGCTCGGCCACCGTGTCGCGGTCGAGCCCGTGCAGGAGGCCGGCGTAGGTGATGAGCTGCGCGCCGGTGAGCCGGTCGAACAGCCGGACTCCGTCGGGCAGGACTCCCAGCAGGTGCTTGACCTCGGTCGGGTTGGCCCACAGGTCGTGGCCGTGCACGAGGACCGTGCCGAAGTCGGGCTTGAGCAGCCCCGTCGCCATGGACAGGGAGGTCGTCTTGCCGGCGCCGTTCGGCCCGACGAGGCCGTAGAACGACCCGGTGGGGACGACGAGGTCGATCCCGGCTACGGCGATCTTCGCGCCGAACCTGCGCCACAGGCCTTGGAGCTCGAGCGCGGGGGCAGGTTCGGTGGCTGGCACCGGGTCAGGATAGGTCGATCGCCCGCTGCTTGACGGGGGTTGTGGATAGGCCGTTCGGGTCGTGTCAGCGGCGGGTGCGAGGGTGCGGCCATGGACGGATTCTCGAAGGGCGTTCTGGTCGGGCTGGTTCTCGGCGCGCTGGTCGCGGGTGTGCTGGCCTGGTCGGCCGCCGCACGGCGAGCCGAGTCGCGCGTGCGACGAGCGCAGGTCGAGGCGGCGCGCGCGGAGGCCCTGCTCGCGGCCGCCCGCGAGCGGCAGGCGGTCGCGGCCGCCGACACCGAGCGGATGTCGGACCAGTTCCGCTCGCTGGCGGCAGAGGCGCTGGCCACCAGCACCGACCAGTTCCTCGCGCTCGCGTCGCAGCGGTTCGCCGCCGACCACCAGACGCAGGTCGGCGAGCTGACGCAGCGCGAGCAGGCGGTGCGGGCCATGGTCGAGCCGTTGGCACGCACGTTGGACCAGGTGCGGGCGGAGCTGTCGACGGCGGAACGGGCGCGGCTCGAGGGCCACACCGCGCTCGGCGAGCAGGTGCGCGCCATGCGGTCGGCCTCCGACCAGCTGCGCGGCGAGACCGCCCAGCTGGTCACCGCCCTGCGCTCGTCGCAGGTGCGCGGGCGCTGGGGAGAGGTCCAGCTGCGCCGCGTCGTCGAGGCCGCGGGGATGCTCGCGCACGTCGACTTCACCGAGCAGAGCTCCGTCCGCACCGACGACGGGCTGCTGCGTCCGGACATGGTGGTGCGCCTCGCCGGCGGGAAGCAGGTGGTCGTGGACGCCAAGGTCGCGTTCGTGGGCTTCCTCGAGGCCAGCACGACGAACGACGAGGCCGTGCGCGTCGAGCGGCTCGCCGCCCACGCACGGCACATGCGCAAGCACGTCGACGACCTGGCCGCGAAGAAGTACTGGAACCAGTTCGAGCCCGCACCCGAGTTCGTCGTGATGTTCGTGCCCGCCGAGTCGTTCCTGCACGCTGCGGTCGAGCAGGATCCCGCGCTGCTCGAGTACGCCTTCGACCGGGACGTCGTGATCGCCACTCCGGTCACGCTCCTCGCGCTGCTGCGCACGGTCGCCTACGCCTGGCGGCAGGACGCGCTCGCGTCGAACGCGCAGGCCGTGCTCACCCTCGGCAAGGAGCTGCACGGCCGGCTGGCGACGATGGGCGGCCACCTCGCCAAGCTCGGGCGCGCGATCGACGGCGCGGCCGACGCCTACAACAAGACCGTGTCCTCGCTCGAGACCCGGGTGCTGGTCAGCGCGCGCCGGTTCGCCGAGCTCGGCGTCGTGGACGGCGACCTGCCGACTCCCGCACCCGCAGATCCGCGGCTGGCCACTCTCGGCGCGGCCGAGCTCGTGGCCTCGGAGAACGAGCAGATCGTCGAGCTCGACGGGCGCGCGCTGCGGGACGAGCGCGCCTGGGCGCGTGAGCAGGCGTGGGCCGACGACGAGCGGCGGGCGGCTGAGCCAGGCTGAGGCTCAGGTCCTGCTCAGATCGGGTCGAGGTCCAGCGAGCGGCGGTCCTCGCGGGTCGGGCGCGACTCGCGGGTCGGGCGCGGGATGGGCGTGCCCGCGGCCTTGAGGTCGGCGCGCAGCTCGCGGGGCAGCGAGAACATGAGGTCCTCGGTCGCGGTGCGCACCTCCTCGACCGTGCCGAACCCGAGCCCGGCAAGCGTGTCCAGCACGTCGCGCACCAGGATCTCGGGCACCGAGGCGCCCGAGGTCACTCCGACGGTCGAGGCCCCGTCGAACCACGCCGCGTCGAGCTCGGCGGCGGTGTCGATCCGGTACGACGAGCGTGCCCCGGCCTCGAGCGCGACCTCGACGAGGCGCACGGAGTTCGAGGAGTTCGCCGACCCGACGGTGATGACCACGTCGCACTCGGGCGCGATCTTCTTGACCGCGACCTGCCGGTTCTGGGTCGCGTAGCAGATGTCGTCGGACGGCGGGTCCTGGAGGTTCGGGAACCGCTCACGCAGCCGCCGCACGGTCTCCATCGTCTCGTCGACCGACAGCGTCGTCTGCGAGATCCACACGAGCCGGTCGGGGTCGCGGACCACCACGGAGTCGACGGACGCCGGAGAGTTGACCACCTGGATCCGCTCGGGCGCCTCGCCGTAGGTCCCCTCGACCTCCTCGTGACCGTCGTGACCGATCAGCAGGATGTCGTAGTCCTCGGCCGCGAAGCGCACGGCCTCCTTGTGCACCTTCGTCACCAGCGGGCACGTCGCGTCGATCGTCTGCAGCGAGCGCGCCGCCGCCGAGGCGTGCACCGCGGGCGAGACACCGTGCGCCGAGAACACGACCCGCGCGCCCTCGGGCACCTCGTCGGTCTCGTTGACGAACACCGCGCCGCGCGCGGCGAGCGTCTCGACGACGAACTTGTTGTGCACGATCTCCTTGCGCACGTACACGGGCGCGCCGTAGTGCTCGAGCGCCTTCTCCACGGCCACCACCGCACGGTCCACGCCTGCGCAGTACCCGCGCGGAGCCGCGAGGAGCACCCGCTTGGTGGTCGTGCCGGGCGCGGCGTCGTGGGCGACGGTCGGGGCAGAGTTCACGCGCCGAGTCTAGTTGCCGCCCGCCGACCCACCCGTGGCGCACGAGCCTTCCCTCGCACCGAGTCCGTCACTCCCGCACGAGTCCGTCACTTCAAGGTCACGGACTCGCGCGGGAGTGACGGGTTCGCGGGGGGAATGACGGGTCGGCGGGCGGGCGGGGCTCGGCGTGCGCGGGCGCGGGCTCCAGGGGGTGGGCGCCCGGCTCGAGGGGGCGGGCGAGCGGCGAGTGCTGCGTGTCGGCGCCATGGTGCAGGCTGGGGGCGTGAGCATCGAGCGGGTCGAGCAGCCGGTCGCGACCGAGAGCGCGGGCGCCGTCCTGCCGCTCCCCCTGCGCGCCGGCGACACGACGCCGGACCGGCCATGGCCCGTCCGCCACCTCGCGCCCAAGATCTCGGACTACATCGCGAAGATGCCGCCCGTCTGGGTCGAGGGGCAGGTCCTCAACTTCAAGCGGTGGAACAGCCTGTACTTCCTCACGCTGCGCGACACCGACCTGGACATGTCGCTGTCGGTCACGGCGCCCGCGGCGGCGATCGGCAAGCTCGCCGAGCAGGTGAGCGACGGCTCGCACATCGTCGTGCACGCCCGGCCGCGGTTCCACGCCAAGAAGGGCGACCTGACGTTCGCGGCCGACGACGTGCGCCTCGTCGGGCTCGGCGAGCTGCTCGCGCGGATCGAGCACCTCAAGGGTGTCCTCGGCGCCGAGGGCCTGTTCGACGAGCGGCGCAAGAAGCCCCTGCCGTTCCTGCCGGCCACGATCGGCCTGGTCGTCGCGCAGCAGGGCGACGCGGAGCACGACGTGGTGTCCAACGCGCGGGGCCGTTGGGCCGCGGCGCGGTTCGAGATCCGCCGCGTGACCGTGCAGGGCCCGCGGGCCGTCCCGGAGGTCACCGCGGCGATCGCCGAGCTCGACGCCGATCCCCGCGTCGACGTCATCGTCGTCGCGCGCGGCGGTGGCTCGTTCGAGGACCTGCTGCCGTTCAGCAACGAGTCCCTGGTCCGCGCCGCGGCGGCATGCCGCACCCCGCTGGTCAGCGCGATCGGCCACCACCTCGACAGCCCACTGCTCGACCTCGTCGCCGACTGGCGCGCGTCGACCCCGACCGACGCCGCCAAGCGCATCGTGCCCGACGTCGCCGAGGAGCGGGCGCGCCTGATCCAGGCGCGTCAGCGGTCGCGCGCGGCCGTCGTCGGGCGGCTCGACCGCGAGCAGAACGTGCTCGAGCACTGGCGCAGCCGACCGGTCCTGGCCACGCCCACCACGCTCGTCGACCAGCTCGAGCACCGCCTCCACGCAGCACGCGACTCGGCTCGCCGCTCGCTCGACTCGGCGCTGCGGCACGGGCACGCCGAGATCACCGGCCTGGCGGCTCAGGTCCGCGCGCTGTCCCCTGCCGCGACGCTCGAGCGGGGATACGCGGTGGTGCAGCGCACGGACGGCCTCGTGGTGCGCGATCCCGCCGAGGTGAGCCCCGGCGACCGCCTGCGCGTCCGGGTCGCGGCGGGCGAGCTGGCGGCGGACGTCGTCGAGGGCTGAGCGCGCGCGGGTCGTGCTGTGGGCGCCGCCTGGTTGGATGGGCAGATGCCGAAGCAGACCAGCACGCCCGACCCGAACGCCGACGTCGCCGACCTGACCTACGAGCAGGCGCGCGACGAGCTGGTCCAGGTCGTCGCCCGCCTCGAGGCGGGCTCGGAGTCGCTCGAGGGCTCGCTCGCGCTGTGGGAACGAGGCGAGGCGCTGGCGGCCCGCTGCCAGCAGTGGCTCGACGGCGCGCGCGAGCGTCTGGCCGCGGTGCGCGAGGCCACGCCGAGCGTGGACTGATCGGGACGGCCGGCCGGCGGCCTGGCGGTCAGCTGGCCTTCGCGCCCTCCCGCGCCCGCGCCCGCTCGAGCGACGCCTTGCGGTTCTGCTCGTTCTGCGAGTCGATCTCGCGCACGGCCTCCTGGTCGTAGGTGAGGTTCTCGCCGCTCTCGGGGTCGAACACCATCATCTTGTTCGGGTCGAACCAGAGCTTGGCCTCGTCGCCGTCGCGCACCCTGCTCTCGGAGTCGAGCGCGACAACGAGCTGCGTCCGCATCCCCTCACCGTCCAGGTCACGGTCGAGCTCCTCGAGCTTGCCGGCCACGTCGGGGTTGGTGTCGAAGGGGACGTAGGCGTACAGGTCGGAGCCGAGCCACTCGGTCACGTCGACCGTGACGGTCAGCGAGACCGCTTCCTTCGTCGGCTCGCTCAGCGCGGCGTCCTCGAAGTGCTCGGGGCGAAGGCCGACGATCACGAGCTTGCGCGTGCCGAGCCGCGCCTTGAGGTCGTCGGTCAGCGGGACGTCCACGACCGGCAGTCGCAGCACGTCGCCGTCGACCTCGCCGGGCAGGAAGTTCATCGGCGGCGAGCCGATGAACCCCGCGACGAACAGGTTCACCGGGTGCTCGTACAGGCCGCGCGGCGAGGCGACCTGCTGCAGCTCGCCCTTGCGCAGCACGGCCACCCGGTCCCCCAGGGTCATGGCCTCGGTCTGGTCGTGCGTGACGTAGACGGTCGTCGTGCCGAGCCGGCGCTGCATGCGCGCGATCTCGGTGCGCATCTGGCCGCGCAGCTTCGCGTCCAGGTTGGACAGCGGCTCGTCGAACAGGAACGCCTGGGCGTCGCGGACGATCGCGCGCCCCATCGCGACGCGCTGCCGCTGCCCACCGGAGAGGTTCGCGGGCTTGCGCTGGAGGTGGTCCTGGAGCTCGAGCGTCTTGGCGGCGAACTCCACCTTCTCCCGGATCTGGTCCTCCGTGAACGCGCCCTTCTGCAGGCGCAGCGGGAAGGCGATGTTCTCGAAGACGGTCAGGTGCGGGTACAGCGCGTAGTTCTGGAACACCATGGCGAGGTGCCGGTCGCGCGGCGCCTTGTCGTTGACCCGCGTGCCGCCGATCGACAGGTCGCCGTCGGTGATGTCCTCGAGGCCGACGATCATGCGCAGCAGCGTCGACTTCCCGCACCCGGACGGTCCGACGAGGATCACGAACTCGCCGTCGGCGATGTCCAGGCTCACGCCCTTCACGGCGAGGTAGCCGTCCCCGTACCGCTTGACGATGTCCTTGAGGGTGATGGCGGCCATCGGTTCACTCCTTCCGGGCTCAGCCCTTGACGGCGCCCTGGGTCAGGCCGGACACGATCTGGCGTTGGAACAGCAGGACGAGGATGACGACCGGGATCGTGACGACGACGGCCGCAGCCGAGATCGCGCCCGTCGGCTCCTCGAACTGCGAGGCGCCGGTGAAGAACGCGAGGGCGGCGGGGACCGGACGCGCCGCGGACGTCGAGGTGAGCGAGATCCCGTAGACGAAGTCGTTCCACGCGATGAAGAACGCGATCAGCGCGGTCGTGAACACGCCCGGCGCCGCCAGCGGCACGATCGCCTTGCGGAAGGCCTGCCACGGCGTCGCGCCGTCGACCTGCGCGGCCTGCTCGAGCTCCCACGGGATCTGGCGGAAGAACGCCGCGAGCGTCCAGATCGAGATCGGCAGCGTGAGCGACAGGTACGGGATGATCAGGCCGAGCCACGTGTCGTAGAGGCCGATGTTGCGCCACAGGTTGAACAGCGGCGTGACGATCGAGACCACGGGGAAGATCGAGACGCCGAGCGCGGTGGTCAGCACCAGGCGCTTGCCGCGGAAGTCCAGGCGGGCGATCGCATAAGCGGCGAGCGTGGCCAGGACGACGGCGATCGCGGTGGCGATCAGCGAGATGCCGATCGAGTTGCGCAGCGACGGGAGGAAGAGGTCCTTGGCCGATCCGGTCAGGATCTCCTCGTAGTTCGTGGTGGTCCACGTCTTGGGCCAGAACGTGCCGAGGTTGAGCTGGCTCGGCAGCTTGAACGAGGTCGCGATGATCGACAGCACGGGCAGCAGCGCGTACACGAGCACGAGGACCGTGATGACGGCCCACCAGATCTTGAGCTTCGTCGACAAGGTCCGCATCAGCTCGACCCCCTCGCGCTGGCGAGATCGACTTTGAACAGCTTGATCGCGATGAAGCAGATGAGGATGACGCACAGGAACAGCAGCACCGAGATCGCCGATCCGAGGCCGATCTCGAGGCGGTTGATCGAGGTGTTGTACGCGACCAGCGAGAGCACGCGGGTGCCGTTGGCGCCGTTCGTCATGATGAACACGTTGTCGAAGATGCGGAACGCGTCCAGGGCCCGGAAGAGGACCGCGACCATGATGGCGGCCTTCATGTTCGGGATCAGCACGCGCGTGAATCGCTGCCACCACGTCGCCCCGTCGACCTCGGCGGCTTCCTCGAGCTCGGTGGGCACCTGGGCGAGCCCGGCGAGCAGGAGCAGCGAGATGAACGGCGTCGTCTTCCACACCTCGGAGGCGATGATGACGAACAACGACGTGCCTTGGTGGGCGAACCAGTTGAGGTCCTCGACGCCCGGGATCCACGCGAACCAGTGGTTGATGAACCCGGAGTTGATGTCGAACGCGTAGAACCAGGCGAACGCCGAGACGACCGTGATGATCCCGTACGGCACGAGGATCGCGGTGCGCAGCAGGCCGCGCAGCGACTTGATGGCCCGGTGCATGACCAGCGCGAGCGCGAAGCCCAGCACGAGCTCGATGACCACCGAGACGATCATGATGAAGGTCGTGACCCCCATCGCGTCCCAGAAGACCGAGTCGGTCAGGACCACGGCGTAGTTGTTGAGGCCGACGAACTTGCGGTCGTCCGGCGCGGTCAGGCGGTACGAGTACAGCGAGTCGTACGTCGCCTGAAGGATCGGGTAGAGCGTCACGGCCAGCATGACGACGAACGCGGGCCCGGCCAGCATCCACCCGAGCCGCCCCTCGGCGCGGGCGCGATCGCTGCGCACGAGCTTCGGCGGGCGCCCGGACGAGCGCTGCGTGCGTGGCTGCACCTCGGTGCTCACAGCAGCTTCTCCCCTCGCAGCACGGCGGTGATCAGGTCCGTCGACTCCTTGGGCGTGGTCGCCGGGTCGACGCTCGCCGGCGGGTGCCAGGTCTCCTGGATGCCGGTCGAGACCTCGTTGTAGTAAGGCGTCTGCGGGCGGGGCGCGGCGACCTCGAGCGACTCGCGGATGACGTCGGCCATCGGGAAGGCCTTCTTCACCTCGGCGTCTTCGTACGCCTTGGTGTTCGACGGCGGGTTGCCGTTCGTCGCGAAGTAGTAGGCCTGGTTCTCCGGCGTCACGATGCACTCGGTCGCCTGGTACGCGAGGTCGACGTGGTTGCTGAACGCGCCGACGCCGAGGTTGATGCCTCCGTAGGGCGGACGCGCGTCCTTGCCTTCGACCGACTGCGGGTACAGGCCCCAGCCGATGTCGTCGATGAGAGAGGAGGGCAGCGTCCCGTCGGCCACCGCCGAGTTCGTGGCCGACCAGACGAACGGCCAGTTGACCATGAACGAGCCCTTGTCCCCCTGGAACAGGGTCATCGAGGCGTTCTCGTCGGCCGTCGGCAGGCCGGGCCCGCCCAGGCCCTTCTTGCCGATCGTGCCGACGATCTCGGCTGCGGCCCTGCCCGCGTCGGTCTCGAGCCCGAGCTTGAGCTCGTCGGCCGGTGCCTCCGGGTTCAGCAGGATGTGCCCACCCGCGCCCTCGACCAGTGCGTTGACCCACACCGTGAGCGACTCGGCCTTGGTGCCCTGAACCCCGAGGAACTTGTTCTGCTCCGCCGCCGCGTCCATGATCTGCTTCCAGGTCACGGGCTTCTTCTCCGGGTCGAGGCCCGCCTTCTGCGCCACCGACTTGCGGTACCAGAGCAGCTGCGTGTTCGCCCAGAACGGCACCGCGACGAGCTTGCCCTTCCACGTCGCGCCGTCGATCGCGCCCTGCACGACGTTCTCGGTCACCTTGTCGGCGACGTCGGCGGGCATCGGTGCGAGGAAGCCCGGCTCCGAGAGCTCCGGGATGAACGGCGGGTCGAGGCTCATGATGTCGATCGACGAGTCCTTGGCCGCCAGCCGTCGGGCGAGCTGCTGGCGCTGCTCGCTCGCGTCACGCGGGAGCACCGACGTCTCGATCGTGTACTTCCCGTCCGCGGCCTGCGTGCACCGCTTCGCGATCTCGACCTGACCGCCGTTGTCGGGGTTGATGTACCAGGTCAGCTTGGGCGGACCGCTCTCGCTCGTGCACGCGGCGAGCGGGACGACCAGGGCCGCGAGGGCCGCCAAGGCCAGCGCTCGAGTGCGTCGTCGCACGTTGTCCCTCCAAGGCCTCGATGCGTCGCTGCTTCGTGGTTGGTCTGTACCCAGGCCTACACCGGCGGGTGAAGGCCTGCCACCTGAACGGAGTCTGGACAAGGACTGGCGGGACCGCGAGGAACTGCGAGGATGACCGACGTGCCACGCGATCTGACTCCTGCCGAAGCCTGGGCCGCACTGCGCGAGGGCAACGATCGATTCGTGCGCGGGGAGATGGCTCACCCGTCGCAGAGCATCGAGCGCCGCACCGAGGTCTCGGCCGAGCAGCACCCGTTCGCGGTGCTCTTCGGGTGCTCGGACTCGCGCGTCGCGGCGGAGATCATCTTCGACCAGGGCCTCGGCGACCTGTTCGTCGTGCGCACCGCGGGCCACGTGCTCGACACGACCGTCATCGGGTCGATCGAGTACGGCGTGTCCGTGCTCGGCGCGCCGCTCGTCGTCGTCCTCGGCCACGACTCGTGCGGCGCCGTCGCGGCCGCGACGGCCGCGCTGTCCGACGGTGCCGTGCCTCCGGGCTTCGTCCGCGCGGTGGTCGACCGTGTGATCCCCAGCATCGTCGGCCTGCTCGGGGGCGACCAGCCGTTCGACGCCGCGGCGCTCGGCCACGAGCACGTCAAGCACACCGTGCAGATGCTGCAGGGCTACTCGGTCTCGCTCGCCGAAGCCGTCGCCGAGGGCCGCTGCGCCATCATCGGGCTCGAGTACACGCTGGCGGATGGCAAGGTCAGCGTCGCCGAGGTCGTCGGGGACGTCTAGGCCCGCTCGCGAGCTCCGCGTCCTACGGGAACCATTGCTCGGCCGGCCTCGGCCGGGCGCCCGCCTCGTCGTCGTGGAGCGTGCCTCGCTCGCGCCAGTAGACGGAGCCGTCCCCGCGCCGCCCCAGCAGCCCGGACTCGATCAGGTCCCGCCGCACCCGGACGGGGTCGTCGGCGACCGCCGCGACGCGGGCGGTGACCTCCGCCTCGTCGGCCCACTCCCCCGGTACCAGGACCTGGGCCGCGAGGTGCTCGAGCACCAGGTCACGGTCGGCCGTCCTGCGCGGCGATGCCGTCAGCCTGCCGCGGACCAGGAACCTCTCGGCTGCGCATCCCATGGGTCCATGGTGCCCTCGCACGTGGGGCAGGATTGATCCATGACTGCTGCAGCCGCCGACGGAGCCGTCGGATCCACGAACGGGTACCGCATCGAGCACGACACGATGGGTGAGGTCCGGGTCCCGGCCACGGCCCTCTACCGCGCACAGACGCAGCGCGCCGTGGAGAACTTCCCGATCTCCGGCACCGGGCTCGAGCGCGGGCACATCGAGGCGCTGGCCCGCATCAAGAAGGCCGCCGCGCGGGCGAACGCCGAGCTCGGGGTCCTGGACGCCGACATCGCGGACGCGATCGTCGCCGCGGCCGACGAGGTCGCGGGCGGCGCGCACGACGCGCACTTCCCGGTCGACATCTACCAGACCGGCTCGGGCACGTCGTCGAACATGAACACCAACGAGGTCGTCGCCACCCTGGCGACCCGCGCGCTCGGCCGCGAGGTGCACCCGAACGACCACGTCAACGCGTCGCAGTCGTCGAACGACGTCTTCCCGACCTCGGTGCACGTCGCCGCGACGGCGGGCGTCGTCCGGGACCTGATTCCCGCGCTGAACCACCTCGCCGACGCTCTCGGCGCGAAGGCGGACGCCTGGGCGACCGTCGTGAAGTCCGGGCGCACGCACCTCATGGACGCGACGCCCGTGACGCTCGGCCAGGAGTTCGGCGGCTACGCGGCTGCCATCCGCTACGGCGTCGAACGGCTGCAGGCGGCCCTGCCCCGCGCGGCCGAGGTCCCGCTCGGCGGCACCGCAGTCGGCACCGGCATCAACACGCCCGCCGGGTTCCCGCAGCGCGTGATCGAGCTGCTGCGCGAGGACACGGGCCTGCCGCTGACCGAGGCGCGCGACCACTTCGAGGCGCAGTCCTCGCGCGACGGCCTCGTCGAGCTCTCGGGCGCGCTGCGGACCATCGCGGTGAGCCTGACCAAGATCTGCAACGACCTGCGCTGGATGGGCTCCGGCCCCAACACCGGGCTCGGCGAGATCGCGATCCCCGACCTGCAGCCGGGCTCGTCGATCATGCCGGGCAAGGTCAACCCGGTGATCCCCGAGGCCGTGCTCATGGTGGCGGCGCGCGTGGTCGGCAACGACGCGACGGTCGCCTGGGCGGGCGCGTCGGGCTCGTTCGAGCTGAACGTGCAGATCCCGGTGATCGCCGCCGGTGTGCTCGAGTCCGTGCGGCTGCTCGCGAACGCGTCGCGACTGCTCGCCGACAAGACCGTCGCGGGCCTGGTGGCGAACGAGGAACGCGCTCGCGCGTTCGCCGAGTCGTCGCCGTCGATCGTCACGCCGCTGAACCGGGTCATCGGGTACGAGGCCGCCGCGAAGATCGCCAAGCACTCCGTCAAGGCCGGCATCACCGTGCGGCAGGCGGTCATCGACCTCGGCTACGTGGAGCGCGGCGAGGTCACGACCGAGCAGCTCGACGCGGCGCTCGACGTGCTGAGCATGACCCGGCCGCCGCAGGCCTGATCGGCCCCGCGCCGGCGGTCACCGCATCGGGGCTCACGCCCTGACGCGCAGGACGCAGAGCAGGCCCGGAACCACCGCTCGCGCGGGGTTCCGGGCCTGCTGCGTGTCGCCGTCCGTCAGAGCGCGGCAGCCGCCACGTCGTCCTTCGCCGCGGGAGCCCCGTGGTGGTGCGGCCGCAGCGCCTTCATCGAGAGGCTCGCGACCAGGCCCAGCGCGAGGATGCCCACCGTGAGCAGCAGCGTCTGCCCGACGGCCGTCGCGAAGCCGACGTCGACGGCGTGCGAGATGGTCGCCGGCAGCTGGCTCAGGTGGTCGGCGGTGAGCGACGACGAGTCCGCGCTGCTGAGGGCGGCCATGACCGACTGCTGCTGGTCCGCGGGGAGCGTCGCCGCCGCCGGCGCCACGGCTGCGGGGATCTCCGTCGCGAGGCGCGACGTCAGCAGGGCGACGACTGCCGCCGAGCCGATGACGCCACCGATCTGGCGGTTCGTGTTGAACGCGCCGGCTCCGGCACCCGCCGTGCGCTGGTCGAGACCCGCGGTCGCGGCGCTCGCCAGCGGCGAGAAGAGGAAGCCGGTGCCGATCCCGAAGAAGCACATCGGCAGCACGAGCTGCCAGGTCTGCGCGTCGGCGTCGATCACGAGCGAGAGCCAGGTGACCACGACCACGAGGATCCCGAAGCCGATCGACACGATCCACTTGGCCGGCACGCGGTCGGACAGGCGTCCCGCGAAGGGCGCGACGATGCCCGACAGCAGCGAGCCCGGCAGGCCCACGAGCGCCGCGTGCAGCGCGGACATGCCGAGCACCGTCTGCAGGAAGATCGTGAACGGGAAGAACAGGCCGGTCATCGCGAACGTGACGGCCCAGCCGGCGACGTTGGCGAGCGAGAAGTTGCGCACGTGGAACAGGCGCAGCGGCATCAGGGCGTCGTCACCGAGGTGGTTCTGCCAGACGATGAACGCGGCGAGCACCGCCACGCCGGCGCCGATCAACATCCAGATGGTGATCGGGCCCCACACCTGGCCCCAGTCGTGCGTCGCGCCCTCCTGCAGGCCGAAGACGAGCAGGAACATGCCGACGACGGACAGTGCGACACCGACGAGGTCGAACGACCGCGAGTGCGTCGGGAGGGTGGGCAGACGGGTGACCGACAGCCACAGCGCGACGACGCCGATCGGGATGTTGACGAAGAAGATCCACTCCCAGCCCCACGAGCCGACGAGCGCGCCACCGAGAACCGGACCCGCGATCGTCGCGACACCGGCGGTGGCACCCCACACGCCCATGGCCGCGCCGCGCTTGGCCGCCGGGAACACCCGGGTGATCATCGACATGGTCTGCGGCGTCATCAGCGCTGCGCCGACGCCCTGGGCCGCACGAGCGGCGATGAGCAGGCCGATGCTCGGTGCGAGACCGCACGCGAGGGACGTGAGCGTGAAGACGACCAGGCCCGCCACGAAGATCGGGCGCGGACCGAAGCGGTCGCCGAGCCTGCCGGTGACCAGCAGGAGGACGGCGAAGGTCAGCAGGTAGGCGCTGTTGACCCAGCCCACCGCGGTCAGGCTCGCGTCGAAGCTCTCCTGCAGGGTCGGGATGGCGATGTTCACGATCGTGGTGTCGACCATGATCATGAAGAAGCCCAGGCAGAGCGCCGGGATGACGCTCCACGGGCTGCGGCCGTGCAGGTCCACGGTCGGTGGACGCTGGTCGGTGGTCATGGCGTGTCCTTCGTTTCGTGAGGTGCGTCTGGAGCGCTGGAGATGAAGCCCGCTGCGCGGGCGCGAAGCTTGTAGTCGGCCGGGAACGGTGCGTCCCAGTCGAGGGAGTCGGGTTCGAGATCGGCGATCGTGGCGTCGAGCCAGGCGACCTCGGCGGCGAGCATGGCCAGGTCGCGCTCCACGTCCAGCGCGTACCGGCGCGGGAGGCCGTAGCCGCGCGCCTCGTCGTGCCGGGCCTGGAGCGCCGCGCGCTGGGCGTCCTGGCGCTCGCGGCGTCGCCGCAGCTCGTGCACGACGACCTCGACCGGGAGCTCGTGGGCCTCGGCGAGGCCGACCGAGAACAGCGGGTAGGGCTGGTGGTCGTCGCCGAGAAGGCTGCGCAGGCGCGTGGCCATCGCGGCACGCCCGGCGTCGGTGACGCGGTAGGTCGTCCGCTCGGGCCTGCCGCCCTCGCGATCGGTGCCGACCACCTCGACCAGGCCACCCCGTTCGAGCCGCTCGACGCCGTGGTAGACCGCGCCGGGGTTGACGCGCACGAGCCGCGCGTCGCCACGCTCGACGAGCGCCTGGTAGGCCTGGTACGGGTGCATCGGGCGCTCGTGCAGGAGCCCGAGCACGAGCACGGCTACCGCCGAGAGCTCCCCTGTCGCCATGCGACCACCCTCCCCTCCACCACTGACACGACCCGATCGAGCATTATTCCGGGTGGAATATTGCGCCCGGAAGAACCGATCCGTCAAGTCCCGCCATGGTGATTGCGGACACGACGAAGGGGCACCCACCTTGCGGCGGGTGCCCCTTCGTCGGCCTGATGAACTCAGGTCCAGCGCTTGAGGTAGCGGCCTTCCTTGTCCTTGAAGGCGCCGACGATCAGCACGATGAAGTCGATGAGCGTCCAGATGCCCAGGCCTCCGAGCGTGAAGATCATGAGCACGCCGGTGCCGATCTTCCCGACGTAGAAGCGGTGCACACCGAGGACGCCGAAGAAGAAGCAGAGCAGCACGGCGGGAAGGATGGTGCGGGGGCTCACCTCGTCGCCGGCCCACGGCTGCGCCGTCGGCCGGGACTGCGGGACCGGATCGGGGTATGTCATGGCTGCCTCCTGACCGATGCGCGAGGCCGACGGCCCCGGTGACGCGCGCCGAGAGTAGCGTCCCGCTGTGGCGCGCGTCACCAGTTTCGTCAGACTTCGATTCCTTCGAGCAGCTCCGTGACCAGCGCGGCGACCGGCGAGCGCTCCGAACGGGTGAGCGTGACGTGCCCGAACAGCGGGTGGCCCTTGAGCGCCTCGATCACCGCCGCGATGCCGTCGTGCCGCCCGACCCGCAGGTTGTCACGCTGGGCGACGTCGTGCGTCAGGACGACGCGCGACGACTGCCCGATGCGCGACAGCACGGTCAGCAGCACGTTGCGCTCGAGCGACTGCGCCTCGTCGACGATCACGTAGGCGTCGTGCAGCGAGCGGCCGCGGATGTGCGTGAGCGGCAGCACCTCGAGGATGTCGCGGTCGAGGACCTCCTCGACGACCTCCTTGCTCACCAGCGCGCCGAGCGTGTCGAAGACCGCCTGCGCCCACGGGTTCATCTTCTCGGCCTCGCTGCCGGGCAGGTAGCCCAGGTCCTGACCGCCGACCGCGTACAGCGGGCGGAACACCATGACCTTGCGGTGCTGTCGACGCTCGAGCACCGCCTCGAGCCCCGCGCACAGCGCGAGCGCCGACTTGCCCGTGCCGGCCCGGCCGCCGAGCGAGACGATCCCGATCTCCTCGTCGAGCAGCATGTCGATCGCGATCCGCTGCTCGGCGGAGCGACCGTGCACGCCGAACACGTCCTGGTCGCCGCGCACGAGCTGCACGTGCTTGTCGGCCGTGACCCGCCCCAGCGCGGAGCCGCGCGGGCTGTGCAGCACGAGGCCCGTGTGGCACGGCAGGTCCTGCGGCGTCGTCGTCCCGAAGCCCGCGCTCGACGCCGCGATGTCCGCGAGCGCGACCGACTCGTTCTCCCACAGGTCGGACATCTGCTGCTCGGACAGGTCGAGCGCGTCCATGCCCGTCCAGCCCGAGTCGATGGCGAGCTCGGCGCGGTACTCCTCCGCCCGCAGGCCGACCGCCGAGGCCTTCACGCGCATCGGGAGGTCCTTGGAGACGACGGTGACGTCGTGCCCCTCCGCGGCGAGGTTGGCGGCGACGGCCAGGATGCGGGTGTCGTTGTCGCCGAGCCGGAACCCGGCGGGCAGGACCATCGGGTCCGTGTGGTTGAGCTCGACGCGCAACGAGCCGCCCTCGGGCGTGATCGGGATGGGCGAGTCGAGGCGGCCGTGCTCGATCCGCAGGTCGTCGAGCATCCGCAGGGCCGAACGCGCGAAGTACCCGAGCTCGGCGTGGTGCCGCTTGGCCTCGAGCTCCGTGATGACGACGACCGGCAGGACGACGTCGTGCTCCGCGAACCGGCCGATGGCCTTCGGGTCGGACAGCAGGACGGATGTATCGAGCACGTGCGTCCGACGACCCTCGACGACGGGGGTGCCCTCGACCTGCTGCATTTCGCTGCTGACCACGGCCTGCTCCCTCCGGCGCTACGTGCGCCGCAGAAGGCGCTTCCCACCGGCGGCCCGCGGCAGCGGGTCCACGTGCCGGTGATCGGCGACGGGGTGGGGGCGACCAGGCCCGGTGGAGATGGGCCGCGGTCGACCCTCCTCCCGGAGCAGATGCTCCATGGGCAAGGCCTCCCGGGGACGGCGGGGTGTCGTCCTCTGCTCGGAAACTAACCCCGCGCGCACCCGTGTCCAGTCCGACACGCTCACATGTCACAAGCTGTTCACCTGACTGCCCGCACCTGCGCCACGCCCGCGCACCACCTGCGCCGCCTCCTCGCCACGCTGCCTCGGGGGTCGCGCGATCCCCTCGCTCGCCCGCACCCAGCGGTGTTTCGCGCGTCGGTGAGCGGATGAGTGTGCGACACGCCGCGCTCAACCCGGCGTGCCGCACACCCATCCGCACACCCATCCGCCCGCACACCCATCCGCCCGGGCGCGCGCGGGCTCGGGCGGCGCGCACCATCGCGCACGGGCACCGACCCTTCGGCGAACCGATGGTTGCAGGGCGCGCATCGCTGAGCAGCACCAACGCTGCAACCATCCCTGCGTCCAGTGGTGCGGGGGCACCCGGGCGGGTGCGGGTCAGTTCGGGTGCGGGGCTCAGCGGCCGCCGCGGCGCTCGCGAGCGGCGTACGCGCGCATCGCGCGCAGGAAGTCGACGCGGCGGAAGTCGGGCCAGTACGCCTCGCAGAAGTAGAACTCGGAGTGCGCGCTCTGCCACAGCAGGAACCCGCCCAGGCGCTGCTCGCCCGAGGTGCGGATCACGAGGTCAGGATCGGGCTGGCCCTTGGTGTAGAGGTGGTCGGCGATGTGCTCGACGTCGAACGTCTCGGCGAGCTCGTCGAGGCTCTTGCCCGCCGCCGCGCCCTCTCGCAGGTAGGCACGGACCGCATCGGCGATCTCTCGTCGGCCGCCGTAGCCAACCGCGACGTTGACGTGCACGCCCTGGACGTCCGCGGTCGCCTCCTGCGCCGCGAGCAGGGCCTTTGCGGTGCGGTCGGGCAGCATGTCGAGCGCACCGACGGCCTGCAGACGCCAGCGCCCCGTGAAGGCGAGCTCGCCCACCACGTCCTCGATGATCTCGAGCAGCGGCTCGAGCTCGTCGGACGCGCGCGCGAGGTTGTCGGTCGAGAGCATCCACAGCGTCACGACCTCGACGCCGATGTCCTCGCTCCATTCGAGCAGGTCGCTGATCTTGTCCGCGCCGGCGCGGTGCCCGTGCGCCGTCGACTCACCCAGGCTCTTCGCCCAGCGGCGGTTGCCGTCCACGATCACGCCGATGTGGCGCGGCAGACGGTCCGCCGGCAGCGACGCCGCGAGGCGGCGTTCGTACAGGCGGTACACGGGATGCGGGAGCCGCACGCTCACTCCTGGTGCGCATTGGCGGACGGGACGCGCTCACGTTACTAGCGTGGGGCGTGCGGTGTTTGGACACCGTACCTACGGTGCCGTAACCTACGGGATCGTAGGTTGCCCCGGACGAGGAGACTGGCCCCATGAGCACCACCGCTGCGCCTGACGGTGCTGCCGCCAGCCACCCCGACTCCGAGCCGGGCGGCGACACGCAGTCTCCCGTCGAGCGGGCGGTCGACGCGGTCAAGCCGCACCTGCGGGGCTGGATCCACGCGGGCGTCACGCCGCTCGTGCTCGTCGCGTCGATCGTGCTCGTCGTGCTGTCGCCGACACCGGCCGCGAAGTGGTCGACCGCCGTGTTCGGCCTGTCGGCCGTGATGCTGTTCGGCACGTCCGCCGTCTACCACCGCGGCCGCTGGTCGCCGCGCGTCGCCGGGATCCTGCGCCGGCTCGACCACACCAACATCTTCCTCATCATCGCGGGCAGCTACACGCCGCTCTCGGTGCTGCTGCTGCCCGCCCACACCGCGAAGGTCCTGCTCATCATCGTCTGGTCGGGCGCGCTCGCCGGCATGCTGGCGCGGATCTTCTGGCTCGGCGCACCGCGCTGGTTCTACGTCCCGGTCTACGTCGCCCTGGGCTGGGTCGCCGTGTGGTTCCTGCCGCAGTTCTACCGGGAGGGCGGCCCGGCGATCACGTGGCTCGTCATCGCCGGTGGCCTGTCGTACACGGCCGGTGCGGTCGTCTACGGCCTCAAGCGTCCTAACCCGAGCCCGCGCTGGTTCGGGTTCCACGAGGTCTTCCACGCCCTGACCGTCGTCGGCTACTCCTGCCACTACATCGCGGTCTCGATCGCGTCCTACCGCTCCGCCTGAGACAGCTCACCCGCCGAGCGACGGGTGAGTGGTCACGGGAGCGGGGTCGTCGTGTAGCGGCGGTTCGTCAGGCTGGGGTTGGTCGCGCGCACGTCCGCCAGGCGCGTGGCATCGATGTCGACCGTGCGCACGCCCGGCAACTCGTCGAGCTCGAGCCCGACGACGCCGTCCGGGCCGACGACGAGCGAACGCCCGACGACCCCCTTGCCGGCCATGCCGACCGCCACGACCGCGGCCGTGTTCTCGATCGCCCGGGCGATGGCCAGCGTGCGCCAGTGCATCGCCTTGAGGTCCCCGTCGGCCCAGGCGGCGGGCACGACGAGCACCTCGGCCCCCGCGTCCACGAGCCGACGAGCCGACTCCGGGAACCGCAGGTCGTAGCAGGTCATGACGCCGAACCGCAGGCCGGCGACGTCGAGCACGACGGGCGGCGCGGACGGGTCGCCCGGTTCGAGGCGGTCCGACTCGCGGTGACCGAAGGCGTCGTACAGGTGCACCTTGCGGTAGGTGCCGGCGAGCTCGCCGGAGCCGTCGACCGCGACGACCGCGTTCACCGCGCGCTCGTCGGCGCCCGGCAGCGTCACGCCCGCGATCACGGCCACGCCGGTCTGCGCGGCATGCTCGCGCAGCGTCGACACGAACGGGCCGTCGATCGGCTCGGCGTGCGTGATCCCGACGCCGTGCGGCTCGAACGCCGACGCGTACTCCGGCAGCACGACGAGGTCGGACCGCACGTGCTGCGCGGTACGGAACACGTCGCCGACGACCTGCCGGTTCGCGGGCCGGTCGGCCGAGCCCTGCAACTGTCCGACCGTGACCCGCACGGCCGGGCGCACGGGCGCCGCCGGGCGCTCGTTCATCGGGCCGACGGGTCGTCGTCGTCCGCGCGAGGTGCGCTCCGCGGCGTCGGGACGTCGACGGCGGAGGCGGCGGAGGCAGTCGAATCGTCGGTCGCGTCGGCGCCCGACGTGTCCGCGCCGTCGTCGTCGAGACCCTGCTGCTTGGCGCGCCGATCCACGATCCGCAGGTGCTTGGTCAGCGACAGGAAGAGCAGCACGACGGCGACCGCGAGCAGGAACGTGAACACGAACCCGAGGAAGCCCGGCGAGCCGCCGGTCTGCGCCGTGACGGCGACGCCCGACGGGGACGGGTACGGCGAGGGTGTGACGGTCAGCATCAGACGATCTCCCGGATGCCGGCGAACAGGTCGTCCTCCGGCAGCGTCGTGGGTACCCGCGAGTCCGCGAGCTCGTACTCCTCGGTCGACCACCTGGCGACCTCGACCTCGCGGGGAACCGCGAAGAAGAAGCCGTCGGGGTCGATCTGGGTCGCGTGCGCGCGCAGGGCGGCGTCGCGCTGGTCGAAGTAGTCGGCCACCTCGATGTGCGTGGTCACCTCGCGCTCGGGGATCTCGCGCGCCTGGCGCGAGTCGATCCACTCGCCGAACGGCGACTCGCGGCCCGCCTCGATGATCGCCTCGTGCACGGCACGCATGCGCTTCAGCGAGAAGCCGTGGTTGTAGTAGAGCTTGAGCGGCGTCCAGGGCTCCCCGCGGCCGCGGTAGCGCTCGGGGTCGCCGGCCGCCGCGTAGGCCTCCGCCGAGACGCGGTGGCACATGATGTGGTCCGGGTGGGGGTAGCCGCCCGACGGGTCGTACGTCGTGATGACGTGCGGGCGGAACTCGCGCACGAGCTCGACGAGCGGCGCCGAGGCCTCCTCCAGCGGGACCAGGCCGAAGCAGCCCTGGGGCAGCGGGGGCAGCGGGTCGCCCTCGGGCAGGCCGGAGTCGACGAAGCCGAGCCACTGCTGCCGGACGCCGAGCGCCTTCGCGGCGGCGGCCATCTCGAGCTCGCGCACCGCGCGCATGCCCTCGATGCCGCCCTCGACCGTGCCGTACTTCGGGTTGAGCACGTCGCCGCGCTCGCCGCCGGTGCAGCTGACGACGAGGACGTCGACCCCCTCGGCGGCATACCGGGCTGTCGTGCCCGCACCCTTGCTCGACTCGTCGTCGGGGTGGGCGTGCACCGCCATGAGGCGCAGGCGCTCTCCGCTCACGTGTGGCTCCTCGGTGGACAGCGCACACGAACAGGTGTGTGCGCGGGCGTGTGGGTGGGGCGAGAGACAATGATCGCGCACGCCGAGCCCCGTCGTGCGCCGCTGCCCGGAGGATCTCGTGACAGACACCCCCGTTCGCCCGCCTGCCGGGCGCTACGGCCCCGAGCCGACACACCGACGTTCACGCCGGTACGTCGGCTGGGGAGCGCTCGCGGCCGTCGTCGTGGCCGTCGTGGCGTGGGTCGGCGGTGGTGCGCTCGAGGACCCGGTGCAGTGGAAGACGGTCGGCTTCCATGTGACCGATGCCTCATCGATCGACGTGACCTTCGACGTCACCAAGGACAAGGACGCGACGGCGAGCTGCCGCGTCCGCGGCCTTTCGCAGTCGTTCGGAGAGGTCGGCGTGCGGTCCGTCGACGTCGGTCCGGCCAGCACGGACACCGTCCGGGTGACGGTGACGGTGCCGACCGCGGAGCTCGCCGTGAGCGGCGAGGTGCAGGGCTGCACGGTCGGCTGAGACCCCCCTTTCGGGGGACTCATGGGCTCTTTCAGGGGCACATTGCTATCGTGGTCGTTTCGCACGCCGCCGTTCGGACGCACCTGCGCCCGGGCAACAACGGTCGACGCGACCGACTGGCGGAGCACCCCCACTGGACATTGCGGGGGACGGCACGCCCTGGCGGTCGCTGCGACCTACGGCTGGCGTGACCGACGACCGGCACTTCCGGTCAGACGCAAGGAAAGGAGCGATCGTGACCGACACGACTGCAGCCACGTGGCTGACGCAAGAGGCCTACGACCGGCTCATCGCCGAGCTCGAGCACCTCAAGGGTGAGGGCCGCGCCGAGATCACCGGCCGCATCGCCGCTGCACGCGACGAGGGCGACCTGAAGGAGAACGGCGGCTACCACGCCGCACGTGAGGAGCAGGCCAAGCACGAGGCGCGCATCCGCGAGCTCGAGGCCAAGCTGCGCAACGTGCAGATCGGTACCCCGGCCGACGACGGTGTCGTCGAGCCCGGCATGGAGGTCACCGCGGTCGTCGCGGGCGACGAGATGGTGTTCCTGCTCGGCTCCCGCGAGATCGCGGGCTCGTCCGACATCGACGTCTTCTCCCCCACGTCGCCGCTCGGTGCCGCCATCAACGGGCGGTCCGTCGGCGAGACGACGTCGTACGAGGCCCCCAACGGCCGTCAGATCCCCGTGGAGATCGTCGCCGCGAAGCCCTTCGCCGGCTGACGCCCCGCACGCCGACGGCGCCGCACCCACGACCGGGGCGGCGCCGTCGGCGTTGGTGGACCGGGTTGGTGGACCAGGTGGGTGGTTCAGTCCGTGAGGCGGTACCCCTGCGCGCGCAGGTGCTCCATCACCTGGATGCAGTGGTCGGGCCCCTTGGTCTCCACCTGCACCTCGATCGCGACCTCGTCGACCGCGAGCTCGACCTGCGTGCGCACGTGCGAGACGTGCATGACGTTCGCGCCCGTGCCCGCCAGCTCGCGCAGCAGGTCCGCCAGGGCGAACGGGCGGTCGTCGATGCGCAGGTGCAGCCACAGGAAGCGGCCGGCGGACGCGAGCCCGTGCCGCACGACCCTCAGCAGCACCTGCGGGTCGATGTTCCCGCCCGACAGGATCGCGACGACCGGTCCCTCGAACTCCCCAGGCGCTGACATGAGCGCTGCGACCGCCGCCGCACCGGACGGCTCGACGAGCAGCTTGGCGCGCTCCGCGACCATGAGCACGCCGCGCGACAGGTCCTCCTCGGACACCACGCGCACCTCGATGCCCGCCTCCGCGAGCACCGCGAACGGCACCTGACCCGGCGTGCCCACGGCGATCCCGTCGGCCATCGTCCGCAGCTCGGGCGCCCTCGTCGGGTGCCCGGCGGCCAGCGACTGCGGGTAGGCCGCCGCGCGGGCCGCCTGGACGCCGACCACGCGCACGTGCGGCGCGAGCTCGCGCAGCGCGACCACGATGCCGGCGGCCAGGCCGCCGCCACCGATCGGCACGACGATCGTCGCGACGTCGGGGACCTGCTCGAGGATCTCGAGCGCGATCGTGCCCTGCCCCGCGAGCACGTCCGGGTGGTCGAAGGGGTGGATCAGCACCGCGCCGGTGCGCTCGGCGTACTCCCGCGCGTGCTCCAGGGCGTCGTCGACGCTGTGCCCGACGAGCTCGACGCGCGCGCCGTAGTCACGCGTCGCCGCGACCTTGGGCAGCGCGGCCTCGACCGGCATGAACACGACCGCGTCGATGCCGAGCAGCCGCGCGGCGAGCGCGACGCCCTGCGCGTGGTTGCCCGCGCTCGCCGCCACCACGCCGCGCGCGCGCTCTTCGGGCGACAGCCGCGCGATGCGGACGTACGCGCCGCGGATCTTGAACGAACCCGCGCGCTGCAGGTTCTCGCACTTGAGCAGGACCGGCGCGCCCGCGATCTCGGAGAGCGCACGGCTGCTCTCGACGGGGGTGCGCTCGACGATGCCGTCGAGCAGGGCCGCCGCCGCGCGGACATCGGCGAGCGTCATGCCTTGTCCTCCGGCGCAGGCTTGACGACGGCGGCGTCGCTCGGCGGCTCAGGCGCGGCGGTCGCGGGGGCGACGGGGCCGATGGGGGTCGCGAGCGTCGCCCGCGTGTCGGCGGCGACCTGCGCGATCGACTGGTCGAGAGCCGGATGACCTCGCCCGCGCACGGTGGGGTGGTCGTCGAGACCGAGCTGCGGGAACTTGTCGTGGCCGTGCAGGTACAGCGTCACGGTGTTGAAGGTCGCGACGATCGGCACGGCGAACAGCGCGCCGAGGATCCCCGCGACGAACGAGCCGGCCGCGACCGCGAGCAGCACCGCGACCGGGTGCAGGGACACCGCGTGGCCCATGAGGAACGGCTGCAGGACGTGGCCCTCGATCTGCTGCACGAGCAGCACGACCCCGAGCATCACGAGCGCGATGACCGGCCCCTGCGCGACGAGCGCCACGAGCACCGCGATCGTGCCGGTGAGCACCGCGCCGACGATCGGTACGAACGAGCCCAGGAACACGAGGATGGCGAGCGGGAGCGCGAGCGGGACCTGCAGGATCGCCGCGCCGATGCCGATGCCGAGCGCGTCGACCGCGGCGACGAGGATCTGCGTGCGCGTGTACGCGCCGAGCGTGACGAGGCCGCGCCGCGCCGCCTGGTGGACGTTCTCGCGCGAGTCGACCGGGAGCAGGCCGACGACCCACGACCAGATGCCGCGACCGTCGAGCAGGAAGAAGAACGTGCAGAAGACCGCGATCAGGGCGCCCGCGACGACGTGACCCACGGTCACCGCGCCGTGCAGCGCCCCCGCGACGACCCCTGAGCCGCCCGACGAGCTCGCCAGGCCCTGCAGCTTGTCCGCCCATGCCGACAGGTCCTGCGTGGTGAGCTGCAGCGGGCCTTCCGCGAGCCACGTCGTGACCTTGTCGAGCCCCTCGCGCGCCTGGTCCCACAGGTCGCCGATCCCGCTGACGATCGTGGCTCCGGCGGCGGTGAGCAGCCCGAGGACGACCACGACGAGCAGGATCAGCGCGACCGCGCTCGCCACACCGCGCGACATCCGCAGCCTGGCCTGGAAGAACCGGACGACCGGCGAGAGCAGCACGGTGAGCAGCAGCGCGACGGCGATGGGGACGACGACGACCTTGAGCGAGCCGATCAGCCAGAACGACACGGCCGCCGCCGCGCCGATGACCAGGAGCCGCCACGACCATGCGGCGGTGCGCTGCACCGACATGGGGACGGAGTCGGCTGCGGTGCGTACCGGGGGTTGCGTCACTGGGCGCTCCTCAACGCGTGGGCGAGGTCGGCGACGAGGTCCGCGCCGTCCTCGATGCCGACCGACAGGCGCACGAGGTCGTCGGGGACCTCGAGCGCGGTGCCGACGACCGAGCCGTGCGTCATCCGGTGCGGGTGCTCGACGAGCGACTCGACCCCGCCGAGGGACTCAGCGAGCGTGAACACGCGCGTGGCCGCGCAGACCGCGAGCGCGGACTCCTCGCTCCCGGTGCGGAACGCGACCATGCCGCCGAACCCCGTCATCTGGCGAGCCGCGACCTCGTGCCCGGGATGCTCGGGCAGCCCGGGGTAGAGCACGTGGGTCACGCCCTCGTGGCTCTGCAGGAACGCCGCGACGAGGGCCGCGTTCGCGACGTGCCGGTCCATGCGCACGGCGAGGGTCCGCAGCCCGCGCAGCGTGAGCCACGCGTCGAACGGTCCGGCCACCGCGCCCGAGGCGTTCTGGTGGAAGCGCACGGCGTCGAGCACGCTCGTCGTCCCCGTCGGACCCGTGAGGCCGACGGGCAGCTGCGCGCCGTCGCTGACCACGAGCGCGCCCCCGACGACGTCGGAGTGGCCGCCGATGTACTTCGTCGTCGAGTGCACCACCACGTCGGCGCCGAGGGCGAGGGGCTGCTGGAGGTAGGGGGTGGCGAAGGTGTTGTCGACGACGAGCAGGGCGCCGGCCGACTGCGCGTGCACGGCGAGCGCCGCGATGTCCGCGATCCCGAGCAAGGGGTTCGACGGGGTCTCGACCCAGACGACCTTCGTGCGGCCCGGCTGGATCGCCTCGAGCACGGCGTCGGGGTCGGTCAGGTCCACCGCGGTGTGCTCGATCCCCCACGGGCCGAAGACGCGCGCGATCAGCCGGTAGGTGCCGCCGTACGCGTCGTTCGGGACCACGACGTGGTCTCCCGGGCGCAGCACCGCGCGCAGCAGGGTGTCCTCGGCGGCAAGTCCGGATGCGAACGCCGCCGCACCGGCGCCGCCCTCGGCGGCGGCGAGCGCCTCCTCGAGCGCCGTGCGCGTCGGGTTGGCGGAGCGCGAGTACTCGTACCCGCCGCGCAGGTTCCCGACGCCGTCCTGCCGGTACGTCGAGACCTGGTAGATGGGCGGCACCACCGCGCCCGTCGTCGGATCGGCAGGCTGACCTGCGTGGATCGCGCGGGTCGAGAATCCCGCCTCGGACCAGTCGTGCTCGTCGGGGCTCACTGCCTCAGGCTAGGTCCTCGGCGGCGGGAACAGCGGATGATCCACGATGGTTGTGCACGCCGGGCGGTACCAGCCCACGAAAGGACTCGAGAGACATGAACTGGCTGTTCGGATCCGCACTGCGCTCGACGATGGTGGCCCCCGAGCGGGCCCTCGCCGGCCGCGACGACTACGCCTACACCGTGCCCACGACGCACACGGTGCTCGGCACTCCCCTCGCAGGCCCCTGGCCCGAGGGCACGGCAGTGATCTACCTCGCGATGGGGTGCTTCTGGGGCGCCGAGCGCGCCATGTGGGAGACCCCCGGGGTCGTGACGACCGCCGTCGGCTACCAGGGCGGCTTCACGCCGTTCCCGACGTACGAGGAGGTCTGCACGGGCCTGACCGGGCACACCGAGATCGTGCTGGTGGCCTACGACCCGTCGGTCATCTCGCACGACGACCTGCTCCGCAAGTTCTGGGAGTCGCACGACCCGACCCAGGGCTACCGGCAGGGCAACGACGTCGGCACCCAGTACCGTTCGGCGGTCTACACGACGACCGACGAGCAGGCGCAGGCCGCGAAGAGCACGCTCGCGGACTACCAGCCGCGCCTGACGAGGGCCGGCTACCGCGAGATCACGACCGAGGTGCGGCCCGCTGACGAGGCGGGGCGCTTCTACTACGCCGAGGGCTACCACCAGCAGTACCTCGACAAGAACCCGGCCGGGTACTGCGGGCTCGGGGGCACGGGCGTGTCCTGCCCGCGACCCACGGGCGTCTAGGCGTCACGGGCCGCCGCGCCGGGTTGCCGGCCGGCGGCCAAGGCCAGGCGGGCGGGCGACCGACGTACCCCCGTCCGATCGCCCGCCCGCCGTGCCGTCGAGCCGAGCACCCCCGAGCTCAGGCGCGACGGCCTCCGAGGTGGTCCCGGGGCGCCGTCCGGCGCGCTTCCGGCCACGAGACGCAGCTCTCGTGACCGGATCGTGACCAAACGTACCGATCCCTCCCGGTTCGCGCCGGGTTCTGTCCACGGCGCGCCGGACCGCGGTCCAACTGTCGAAGCTCAGGGCGCGGGCGTGTCCGAGTGACCGAGCGGCTTGTCGGGGGCGACCCTGTCCCGCACGGCACGCTTGAGCACCGTGATCTCGGGGAACCCGCCGTCGGCGCCGCGGTCCCAGATGGTCTCGCCGTCGACCTCGACCGTGAAGACGCCGCCCGTAGCGGGCCGCAGCGCGACCTCGGCGAGCTCGCGGTGGAACGTCGTCAGGAGCTCCTGCGCGTACCAGGCGGCCCGCAGCAACCAGCGGCACTGCGTGCAGTACGTGATGGTCACCCGGTTGCTCGTCGCGATCTCCCCCATGCGCTCGTTCCCCCCTCGTGATGAACCGGCGTTCACGCGCCCGACAGCACGTCGGCCAGCAGGCGGGCGACGATCTCCTCGCCGCCGAGCACCCCGGCCGCCGACGTGACCGCGACGTGCTCGGCCCGCCAGCCGGTCTCGTGCAGCTCGCCGTGCGCCGGTCGCACGCCGCGCACGGCGGCCTCGAGCAGCTCAGCGTCGAGCAGCGAGTCGCCTGCGGCGAGCACGTCGCCCGCGCCCGTGCGCCGGGCCACCTCCGCGACCGCCGCCGACTTCGTCAGCGAGCGCGGCACGCAGTAGACCTTGCGCCCCTGGACGGAGACGGTCCAGCCGCGGGCCTCGCACCAGTCGGTGAGGTCCTCGACGTACCCGTCGGGCACCTGTCCCCGCTCGACGACCAGGTACGCGAACATGTCGTCCGCGACGCGCAGCTTGCGCACCCAGGACTCGTCGGCCACGCGCGCCAACCGGTGGTGGACGCGGTGCAGCGGCTCGGCCTTGGCCAGCTCGGCCGCGACGCGGTCGGCCCAGCCCGGGCACGGCTCGCCGTCGACGAGCAGGTGGCCGCCGTTCGTCGTGACGGCGTACGGGTGCGGTCGGCCGGGGATGCGGATGCGCGAGAACTGGTGGCGCGTGCGGGTCGTCGTCGGGACCACCGTCGCGACACGAGCCAGGACCGCGAGCATGTCCTGCGCTGCGCGGGTCTGGTAGGACAACGGCTCGCCGTGCAGCACCTCGGCCACCACGAGCGGCGGCGCCTCCTGGTCGGAGCCGCCCAGCGCGAGCGCCGCGGCGGAGTAGACGAGCGTGCGGTCCAGGTCGCACGCGACCAGCGCACGAGCCGTCGCGGGCTGCGCGGACGGGCGAGCGAAGGCGGCCACGCGGCCGACGAGGTGCGCGGGCAGCCCGGCTTCCAGCGCCGCGGCGGCGACCCGGTCCTCCGCCGCCGAGACGGCGTGCAGGCCGTCCGATCGCGCGGGCCGGTCGGAGGAGGGGAGGGCCGTCATGTCGTCACCGTACGCACGGCCGTGCCCGAAGCGCCCGTTGCGCCTGCTGTGTAAGCAGGGTGGATCAGCCCGACGCACGAGTACGGCAGGCCTGGGACGGACTCGACGGGCACGCCGCGCTCCGCGGCGAGGTGCCGGATGTGCACGAGGTCCGCCGGGGCGGCGTCGGCCGCGACGAGCACCTTCCACGGCACGCGGCGCAGCAGCACCCGCGTGGTCTCGCCGACCCCGGGCTTGACGAGGTTGACGTCGCCGATCCCCTGCTCGCGCGAGATCCGCTCGACCGCGGCCCAGCCTCGCCAGTCCGGCGGCTCGTCCGCCGCCGCGGGGGTGGCCTCGACCGCGCCGCGGACCGCGTCGAACCGGGCGGTCACAGCGTCGAGGAACCGGTTCGAGACGTCGGCCGCCGCGAGCTGCGCGTAGAACTTGGCGCCGTGGAACTCCTCGTCGCGCAGGATGCGCCGGTTGAGCACCGTGCGCGAGACCAGCCCCGACACGGTCGAGTTCAGGCACGCGGACGGGATGAGGAAGTCCTCGCGCGTGCCGTAGAGGTCCACGCAGTGCCCGGGATCGGCGAGCACGGCAAGGTCGGCCGGGAAGTCCACGCCCGTCGTGACGCGGTGCTCGACGAGCGCCGCGGCGAGCTCGCGCGCGATCGCCCCCTTGCCCGTCCAGCCGTCCACGAACAGCACCGACGCCGGGTCGTGGCGCGCCGCGACGTGCCGCATCGCCACGTGGTCGACCCCGCGGCCACGCACGATCGACACCGCGTAGTGGGGCAGCGTCAGGCCGTGAACCCGCTGTGCCCAGCGGCGCATGAGGATGCCGATCGGGGTTCCCGCGCGGGCGAGCGAGACGAGCGTGAGGTCAGCGCCGCGCGCGGCGAGCGCCCGTTCGGTCACGACGCCCACGGCGAGCGCGACGCGGTCGGCCGCGTCTGCGAGCGCCGCCTCGAAGAGCGTCTGGTAGGCCGCGGACGGCTGGTACTCGACCGGCAACGACTCGGCGTAGTGCGCACCGCCGGCCTGGATCGCCTCCTCGCGCTCCTCCACGGGCGCCTCGAGCGCGACGTCGGACAGGTCGGTGAGCAGCCAGGACACCTCGTCGGCGGCGTACGAGCCGAACCGCGGCCCGTGCAGCGCGGGCGGCGTGGCGAAGCCGCGGGCCACGCGCGCGGCGGCATCGGGCAGCGTGGCGACGACGACGAGACCCGCCGCGCCGCCGAGCGCACCGACGAGGCCGTCCGCGGCCGGCGTGTCCGCACGCTCGTCGAGCACGACGACGATCGCGTCGAACCCGCCGCCGACGACGTTGTACGCGAACCGCGGGCCTTCGCCGTCGTCGGGCTCGTCGTGCGAGCCGAAGCGCAACGCGGTGCGGATCGCGTACCCCGCCTCGTCGACCGAGAGCACCGGCGAGCGCGTGGTCGACGAGAACCGCACGGTGCGACCGCCGTCGCCCGCGAGCACCGCGGCGAGCCGCTGCGGCAGGTCGAGCAGCTCCTCCGTGCCCAGGACGAGCACGTCGCGCGCGTCGCCGAGCGCGCCCGCGACCGCCCGCGCCGCTGCCCGCACGGCGATGTCCCGGCGCTCGTCGGCCGCCGGGTCCCACCCGTGCCGCGCGGACTCGGGCAGGTCCGCGGGCCACGGCAACGCCACCCGCGCCACCGCGGCCTCGCTCGCTGCGGGACTCGCCGGGGTGTCGGAGAGCGCGGCGACCAGACCCGCGGCGCGCTCACCGAGGCCGTCCGGGAGCTCGACCGTCCCGGCCGCGAGCGCGACCACGTCGATCCGGGTCCCCAGCTCGGCGGCGACGTGCGCCATCCGGTCGCGGTCGTCGTCGTCCCGCAGGTCCACCAGGGTCGCGACGACGTAGCGCGCGCGGTGCGTCCGCGCGTGCAGCGCGGCGATCGTGTTGAGCGCGGTCCGCCCCGTGCTCAGCTCGTCGTCGACGAGCACGAGCGTGCCGGGCTGCGCGAGCAGAGCGGGATCGGCCGGGAGCAGGAGGTGGCTCGTCGCGTGCGAGTGCTCCTCCTCGAAGCCCCCCACGGACGCGACGCCCGGGACGTGCCGACGCGTCGAGTGCAGGACCGGCGCGCGCAGCGCCTCCGCGACCTGCTGGCCGAGCGCGGTCGCGGTCTCCGCGTAGCCGAGGACGACGGTCGGGACGGGCGGTCCCTCGGGCACGGCGTCGACGCCCGCGATCTCGCCGGCGAGCGCCGCGCGCAGGCTCGCGCCGTCGGGCACCGGGCCGGCGTCGAGCTCGGCGCGCACGAGCGCCCCCAGCAGCAGGCCCGCGCCGCGGACCACGCGCGGGTCGGTGGGCACGTGCTTGCCGAGCACGCGCGAGACGAGCAGGTGCGCCCGCTTCGGGTTGCGCCGCACGGCGAGGCCGACGAGGTCCGTCAGCTCGAGGCCCACGGGCGAGCTCGTCGTCCGCAGCCGCACGTCCAGCTGTTCCGAGACCCACGTCGTGGGACCCGTCACCAGCCCTCCCCCGCGCCCAGCAGGTCGACGAACCCCACGTCGGGCTCGGCCACGCCGAACACCCGCGCCCGCGCGAGCACGCGCTCCGCCCACGCGCGGTGCGGCCGCGACTCGTTCATCTTGTTGCGGTAGGCCGACGCCGCTGCGCCGGCCTCCCGGCCCAGGACGTCGCTCGCGTCCACGTACTCCTCGTGCGAGACGACCGAGAGCGCGTGCACCACCGGCACGTGGCTCGGGTGGATGACCGTCTTGCCGGTCAGGCCGTTCGCACCGTCGAGCACCACCTCGCGGATGAGGCCGTCGAGGTCCTGCGTGATGAGCGCGGCGCGCAGGTCCTCGGCGTCGCTCGCGAGGAACGGCGACTGCCGCAGGCGAGGCTTGAACAGGCGCTCGTTGCCCCCGTAGTACTCCCAGACCGGCCCGGTCACCACGAAGCCGGTGCCGTCGGCGCGGCCGAGCACGTTGACGACGTCCGTGATGACCTCGGCGACGAGCCGCACGTCGTAGATCGACAGGTCGCGCCCGCGGCGGATGCCGTAGACGCCGCTCAGGTCGGTCGCACCCGTCCGCACGGCCAGCACCGACGAGCGGTGCTTGTCGAGCAGCGCGCGCACGGCGAACAGCTGGTCGGAGCGGGTCTCGCGGTGGATCATCTCGGGCGACTCGATGACCGGCATGGCCCACAGGTGGTGCCCGTAGGTGGCCGCGGTGTCGTCGAGCGCGTCGAGGTACGCCGCGCCCGTCGACTCCGAGAACTTGGGGAGCACGAACCCGCTGAGCACGTGCGCGTGCTCGCCGAGGCCCTCGACGATGTCGGGGATCTGCTCGGCGCGCCGGACCCGCACGAAGGTGAGCGGCCCACCGCCGGTCACCGCGAGCTCGCGAAGCTGCGCGATCGTGTTGGCCTGCGCCGCGGGCAGCTCGTCGTCCGCGATCGAGTCCTCGAGGCACACCACGGAGCTCATGACGCCCTGCTTGGCCCGCCGTTGCAGGTCGTGCGCGAGCCGCGGCCTGGTCGCGGGCATGTAGAGCGTCGCACCGAGCGCGACGGCCAGCGTCTCGCGCGACGACGAGCGCGTGAACGACTCCGGGGCATGCCAGAAGAGCCGCCGACGGGCGTCGTCGGTCAGGTGGTCGAAGTGCCGCATCGCGTCCTACCTCTCGGGTCCCCTGCAGGCGCGTACCGGAGCGTAACCCGAGCATCGCCCCGGCCGTCTAGGCCTTGCTCGGATCTGTGGATCAGACGAGCGGGGTCCACTTGTCGACCCACGTCATCTCGTCGAACCCGAACGCGAGCGCGGCGTCCCGCAGCGCTCCGGGCACGAGCTGACGCTCCGCGCGCAGCACGAGCTGGCCATCGACGTTGAGGATCGTGAGCGCGACGAGCGAGCCGGCCGCCTGCGCGTGCTCGAGGGGGACGTCGACGCGCGCACCGCCGATGGTCTCGACCCGCAGGGCCCCGGCCCAGGCGAGCGCGGACGCGGTGGGCGAGAACCCCGCGATCACCAGCCTGCGCAGGCGGGTCACCTGGCGCAGGTCGACGAGGAACCCGCGGTCGATCGCCTGCACCACGGGCCGACGGCTCCCGACGGGGACCGAGGTCATGCCGCGGTTGTGGTCCAGGAGCACCGACTCGCCCGACGTCAGCCGGCACAGCGCCGCGAGCCGGAGATCGCCGACCTCCGCCGAGACGTTCGCCGAGACCCGCAGCGCGCCGACGCCGGACTGCACGCGCGTCAGGGCCAGCGTCGGACGGTCGCGGTTGAGCACCGTGGGGCGACCGACGACGACGCGCTCGGGCTCGTAGCCGAGGACGGCGTCGCCGTTGGCGGCCGATGTGCGCTTGCGGGTCGGCCGCGCGAGAGTCGCGGGTGCCGCGGGCGACCCGGGTGCGGCGGGCCCCCGGGGCGGGACGGCAGCGGCCGGCGCGGTCGTCGGGCGCGGCGTCGGCGGCGACGACAGGTCGAGCGAGGTCGTCGGACCCGACGCCCGCGGCGCCGCGGGTGTCGAGCCGAGGTCGAGAGAGGACGAGACCGGCGCGGGCGTCGGGCCGAGGTCCAGCGACGAGGACACGGACGGCGCGGGCGGCTGCGCGGGAGCGTGTGCCGGCGCAGGGGTCGGCGCCGACAGGTCCAGCGCGGACACGGCGCGAGCCGCGTCGACGGGCGGCACCGGCATCGGCGCGAGCGCCTCGGTCAGCCTCTCGACCGTCGACGACCCGGGCGCCGGCCGCCCGTGGTGCACCAGGTCGATCCGGGGCCGCTCGGGCGCGGGTGCGCGCCGCAGGTCCCGGTGCCGCAGCCACGGCAGGTCGGTGCGTGCGGGTGCGCGGGCGGGGTCCGGCAGCATCACAGTCCGATGCCGTGGTCGTCGGCGATGCCGCGAACCCCGTCGGGGTACCCCTGCCCCACGACCTTGAACTTCCACCCGCCCTCGTGCCGGTAGAGCTCGCCGAGAACGAGGCCCGTCTCGCCCGTCAGGGCCGGTGCGAGGTTCTCGGACTGCACGAGCTCGCCGCCACCGGCCAGGTTGAGCACACGGATGCGCGCCTCGCGCAGCTGACCGAGCGTCCGCCGGTGCCCCATGCCCTCGTTGAGGTAGGCCACCACCACGATGCGGTGCACGTCGGCCGGGACCCCGTCGAGGTCGACCTCGATCTGCTCGAGGTCGCCGCCCGCCGCTGCCGCCAGCTGGGTCACCGTCAGGTCCGGCTCGCTGAGCTGGTTGAAGAACACCATGTGCTCGTCGGACAGGACCTTGTGGTCGTCGTCGCACAGCAACGTCGCGACCACGAGGTTGTCGTTGAGCACGGGCTCGTTCGAGGACAGCGCTACCCCGATCACGACGCCCTTCAGGTTCGGGATCTCGCGCGTCAGGGCGGCGTTGGATCCGCGCTTCATGGGTGCTGCGGGCATCTACGGTCTTCTCACGGGGTCGAGGTCACAGGTCGAGGTCCGTCACAGGTCGAGGTCGGATCGGTTGAACTTGGTCTGCAGGAAGCGCCCCTGCGCCATGAGCGCGTCGGCGTCCTGCTCGCGCGTCGCGACGAGCGTCGCCTGCACCGACGTCTGCAGGGAGTCGATCTGCATCATGAGCGACTGCGTCGGGCTGAGCCCGGTGGCACGCGGCTGCTCGCGCGCCTCGGGCTCGAGCGCCAGGTAGCCGCGCAGGGTGGTCGGCAGGTAGTCGCCGACCACGCCCCGGACGCTGATCACCGCGTAGACGTCCAGAGGCCGCACCGCGGCGCTGTCGACGACCTCGGTGAGCGTGTCAGTGAGCACGCGCGCGTTAGCGAGCGCCGCGGGCGGCAGGGCACCCGCGCGCGCGTTGACGTACCGGACGAGCTCGTCGATCGCCGCCTGCAGCGCCTGCGGGGTGTCCTCGTCGGGCTCGGGCGGCTGTCGCTCGTCAGGCTCGTCGTCGCCGCGCAGGCGCGCCAGCCAGCTCACGTCTCTCCTCGTCGGCTACGCGTCAGGCGTTGTTCTCGCGGGCACGCGTGCGCTCGAGGTACGGCTGCGCGCGCTCGATCTGCCCCTCGAGCGCGGTGACGGTCTGCGCCATCGAGTCGACGGCCTGCGCGCGGAACGTGTCGAGCGCGTCCATCGTCGCGAACACGTTGTCGAACGCCGCCTGCAGCTTCGCGACGTCGACCGTCGCCTCCGACGCCTGCTGGTTGATGGCCGCACCCTGCTGCCGCAGCTGCACCGACGTGGACTCGATGAGGTTCGAGGTGACCGTGTTGAGCGCCGTGATCTGGTCGAGCACGAGCTTCTGGCGCGAGAGCGCCTGGGACACGATGACGGCGGTGCGCAGTGCGGCGATCGTCGTCGTCTGCGCGCGGTCGACGCCCTTGATGAGCTCGAGGTTGTTGCGGCGCACGAGGTCGAGGGCCATGTAGCCCTGCACGCTGACCGCCATCTGCGTCATGAAGTCCTGGCGGCGCTGGCGCACCGGGAACAGCGCGTCCGAACGCAGCGTGTCGGCGTCCTCCTGGCGGCCCGCGGCCTCGAGCTGGGCGATCTTCGACTCGATCTCCGAGTCGAGCGCCGCGGCGAGCGTGTTGTACTCCGCGAGCTTGCCCATGGAGGTCCACAGGTTCGTCTTCTCGGTCTCGATCGCCGCGTTGTCCTTGCGCAGCTCGTCCTGGCCGGACGCGAGCGCCTTGATGATCGCGTCGATGTGCGACTGAGCGGACTGGTACCGCGCGAAGTACGCGTCGACCTTGTTGCCGCCCGGGATCCACTTGAGGACCTTCTTGACGCCCGTGAGGTCGGCCCGGTTCGGGTCCAGGTCGGTCACCGTGTTGCGCAGGTCGACGAGCGTGCCGGCGACCCTGGTCTGCGCGTCACCCTCCTTGCCCTTGCCGCCCTTGGCGAGCTGAGCGGGCCTGTCGAGCATGCGGCTGGACACCGACGCCGACGCGCGCATCTCCTGCTCGCCCATCGAGGTGATGGAGGCGACCTTCTGGCTGAACTCGGGCGACTTGGTGTCGATCGTGGTGAGCTCGGTGACGAACGCGGTGGCCTTCGCGCGCAGCTCGAGCTCCTTGCCCGCCTCGAGCGGGACGGCGGACGCGGCCTGCTTCTCCTCGACCACGACGACCGGGGCGGGAGGCGTCAGCACAAGCCCGCCGGCGGGGGCGGCGTCGGGTGCAGCGGCGGGCGTGGCACCGAGGTCGAGCTCGGACATCTGGGTCCTCCTGGATCGAGGGTGTGGGACGCGTCGGCGCGTCGGGGTCCACCGTCGATGCTAGAGCCACGCGCCCACGTGCGAGCCCGATGTCCCCAAACGGTTGCACGCTCTGAGCGAAGTTCGGCCACGAACGACTCCCGCGTTGAATACGGTGGGGTCAGCACCACGGCGTGCCCACGCGGGCGCGCCCTGACGACGAGGGAACGTCCCGCACGTCGAGCGCCGAGATTCGAGAGTCCAGGAGGACACATGAGCGTCAGCCTCAGCAAGGGTGGCAACGTCAGCCTCACCAAGGCGGCACCGGGTCTGGCCTCCGTGGTCGTCGGCCTCGGCTGGGACCTGCGCACGACGACGGGCGCGGACTTCGACCTCGACTCGTCGGCCCTGCTCCTCGACGCCGGCGGCAAGGTGCCCACCGACCAGCACTTCGTCTTCTTCAACAACCTCAAGAGCCCCGAGGGCTCGGTCGAGCACCTGGGCGACAACCTCACGGGTGCCGGGGAGGGCGACGACGAGCAGATCAAGGTCAACCTCGCGGCCGTGCCCGCCGACGTCGACAAGATCGTCTTCCCTGTCTCGATCTACGACGCCGAGTCGCGCGGCCAGAGCTTCGGCCAGGTCCGCAACGCGTTCATCCGCGTCGTGAACGGCGACGGCAGCGGCGAGATCGCGCGCTACGACCTGTCCGAGGACGCCTCCACCGAGACCGCGATGGTCTTCGGCGAGCTCTACCGCAACAGCGGCGAGTGGAAGTTCCGCGCCGTCGGCCAGGGGTACGCGTCGGGCCTGGCGGGCATCGCCCGCGACTTCGGCGTCACCCTCTGATCTCGAACGACTGAAGCCTCGAAACAGCAGAAGGAAGGGCACGGATCGTGAGCATCACGCTGGCCAAGGGCGGCAACGTCTCGCTGAGCAAGGAGGCGCCCAACCTCACGGCCGTCCTCGTCGGCCTGGGCTGGGACGCCCGGACGACGAGCGGCCAGGACTTCGACCTCGACGCGAGCGCGCTGCTCGTCGGCACGAGCGGCAAGGTGCTGTCGGACGCGCACTTCATCTTCTACAACAACCTCGTCTCGCCCGACGGCACGGTCGAGCACACGGGCGACAACCGCACGGGCGAGGGCGAGGGCGACGACGAGTCGGTCAAGCTCAACCTCGCGGGGATGGCGGTCAACGTGGACCGCATCGTGTTCGCGGTCTCGATCCACGAGGCCGACGCGCGCCGGCAGAGCTTCGGCCAGGTGCGCAACGCGTTCATGCGCATCGTGAACCAGGCGGACGGGCAGGAGATCGCCCGCTACGACCTCACCGAGGACGCGTCGACCGAGACCGCGATGATCTTCGGCGAGGTCTACCGCTACGGCGCCGAGTGGAAGTTCCGTGCGGTCGGCCAGGGCTACGACTCGGGGCTGCTCGGCATCGTGCGCGACTTCGGGGTCAACGTCGGCTGACCTGTGCACGACGCCCGACGCCGGGCGCACGGTGCCGCCTAGACTCCCCAGACGGAGCCGCCGGCCTGGCGTCTGTCCCCCACATCACGGAACGAGAGTCGCTTGATTCGCATCTTCGGCTGGTCGATCGTCGTCACGATCGTCTCGCTCGTCGTCGCCTTCTTCTACGGCGGCTGGAACGCCTTCGCCCTGTGCCTGATCCTCGGCGTTCTCGAGGTCTCGCTCTCGTTCGACAACGCGGTGGTCAACGCCACGGTGCTGCAGCGCATGAGCAACTTCTGGCAGCAGATCTTCCTCACGATCGGCGTCATCATCGCCGTGTTCGGCATGCGCCTGGTCTTCCCGCTGCTGATCGTGGGCATCACGGCCGACCTCGGGCCGATCGAGGCGCTCAACCTCGCGATGGAGAAGGGCGACCCCGAGACGCCGGGCACCTACGGGTACCTGCTCAACCAGGCCCACCCGCAGATCGCGGCGTTCGGCGGCATGTTCCTGCTCATGCTCTTCCTCGACTTCATCTTCCAGGAGCGCGAGATCACCTGGCTGACCTGGCTCGAGCGGCCGCTGGCCAAGATCGGCAAGCTCGACCAGCTCTCGGTCGTGATCTCGGGCATCGCGCTCGTGCTGGCCGCGGAGCTGCTCGCCGACGACCCGGCCGTCGTGATGGTCGCCGGCGTGCTCGGCATGATCACCTACATCGCCGTCAACGGGCTCGGGTCGCTGTTCGAGGGCGCGGGCGAGGACGACGCCGAGGAAGGCGCCACCAGGACGGGCCCGACCGGGGTTGCCCAGGCGACCGGCAAGGCCGCGTTCTTCCTGTTCCTCTACCTCGAGGTCCTCGACGCGTCGTTCTCGTTCGACGGTGTCGTCGGCGCGTTCGCGATCACCGCAGACCCGATCATCATCGCCCTGGGCCTCGGCTTCATCGGCGCGATGTTCGTCCGCTCGATCACGGTCTTCCTCGTCCGCAAGGGGACGCTCGCCGAGTACGTCTACCTCGAGCACGGCGCGCACTGGGCGATCGGCGCGCTGGCCGTGATCCTGCTCGTGAGCATCGGCGTCCACGTGAACGAGGTCGTCACCGGCCTCGTCGGCGTCGCGTTCATCGGTGCGGCGTTCGCGACGTCGATCGTGCGCAACCGCCGGCACGCCGACGAGGACCACCTGATCCACATCGGCGCCTAGCGCGCCGAGAACCCGCACCACTCCCGCACCACAACCTCCGAGGACGAAGGGCACCACACCATGTCGATCAGCCTGAGCAAGGGACAGTCCGTCTCGCTGCAGAAGTCCGACGGCGGTGGGCTGAGCCGCGTCCGGATGGGACTCGGCTGGGACGCGCAGAAGGTCAAGGGCCTGTTCGGCAAGGTCAAGGAGAAGTCCATCGACCTCGATGCCTCGGCCCTGCTGTTCGACGCGAGCGGCACGCTGCGCGACCAGGTGTGGTTCAGCCAGCTGCGCAGCAAGGACGGCGCTCTGCAGCACCTCGGCGACAACCGCACGGGCGCGGGCGACGGTGACGACGAGTCGATCCTCGTCGACCTCGGCGCGGTCCACCCCGAGATCACGCAGCTCGTGTTCGTGGTCAACAGCTACTCGGGCGAGTCGTTCAGCCAGATCGAGAACGCGTTCTGCCGGCTGATCGACTCCAGCAACGAGCAGGAGGTCGCGCGGTACGACCTCACCGGCTCGGGGGCGCACACCGCGCAGATCATGGCGAAGGTCTCGCGCAGCGGCGCCGGCTGGACCATGACCGCGCTGGGCGTCAAGACGAACGGTCGCACGATCAAGGACATGCTCCCGGCGGTCACCGCGGTCCTCTGACCCGGGCTGCCCACGGGCTGCCCACGTGCCGGTCAGGCACGAGCACCGGTCCGGCACGAGCATCGATCGAGCAGCAACGCCGATCCAGCACCAGCACGAGAGGCGCGGCACCCCGACCGGGGCGCCGCGCCTCTCGTCGCGT
>JBCECL010000022.1:0-2015 GCA_039207135.1 Brevundimonas sp. | reverse complement strand
GCACCAGCACGAGAGGCGCGGCACCCCGACCGGGGCGCCGCGCCTCTCGTCGCGTCTGAGGGCTCAGCGGCTGGTGCCGACGATGTCGACCACGAAGACGAGCGTGTCGCCGCCGCGGATCCCCGCCTGCGGGACGCCCCGGTCGCCGTAGCCCAGGTGCGAGGGGATCGAGAGCAGGACGCGCGAGCCGACCTGCTGGCCGACCAGGCCCTCGTCCCAGCCGGCGATGACGGCGCCGACGCCGATGGGGAAGCTGATCGACTCGCCGCGGTCGTACGAGTTGTCGAACACCCCGCCGTTCCACGACTGGCCGAGGTAGTGCACCTCGATGTTGTCGCCGGCCTCGACGAGCTCGCCGTCGCCGCGCGACAGGACCAGGGTCTCCAGCTCGCCCGACGCAGCGGCGTCCGGGAACGCGAGGGTGGGCTTCTGGCCGTAGGAACCCGAGACCTCGGGCAGTGCTGCGGACATGCGAATGACTCCTTCGACTTGTCGCACCCGTGCGGTGCGCACCCCATCGTGCCCCACGACGCCGACACGCGCGTCCTCTTGCCATCCTTGGCTAATGGCATTAGCTTTGGCGACATGGCAACCGTCCAGCACCTCCAGCGGCCCGAGGGTCGCATCGCGTACACGGTCGAGGGCTCCGGCCCCCTCGTCGTCCTGGTCCCCGGAATGGGCGACCTTCGCAGCACGTGGCGAGACGTGGCGCCCGCCATCCTGGCCCAGGGCTACCGGGTCGCGACCATCGACCTGCGCGGCCACGGCGACTCCGACACGACCTTCACGACGCACGGCGACCCGGCGACCGCCTCGGACGCGATCGCCCTCGTCGAGCACCTCGGCGGACCCGCTGTCCTCGTCGGGCACTCGATGGGCGCCGGCTCGGTGACCCTCGCCGCCGCGGACCGCCCCGACCTCGTCGCCGGCCTCGTGCTGGCCGGCCCGTTCCTGCGGGACCCGAAGCTCAGCCGCGCCAGCCGCGCGATCATCCGCGCGTCGTACTCGGTGCTGTTCGCCCGCCCGTGGGGCGCCCGCGTCTGGGCGAACTACTACCGCAAGACGCTCAACAAGGGCCGCACCGCGCCCTGGCTGGACAGCCACGTCGCAGACTTGCGCGCCGCCCTGTCCGACCCGGCGCACCTGCGACAGTTCCGGGCGCTGTGCCGCGCGCTCACGCACGAGCCCGTCGAGGAGCGGGTCGGCGACGTGCACGTGCCGGCGATCGCGTTCGTCGGGACGATCGACCCCGACTTCACCGACCCGGCGGCCGAGGGCGAGTGGATCCACGAGGCCATCGGCGCGGACGTGGTGATGGTCGACGACGTCGCGCACTACCCGCACCACCAGGCGCCCGACGTGCTCGTGCCCCGCACGCTCGACTTCCTCGCCGCGCTCCCCCGCGACGCGGCCGGCGCACTCGTGGCGGGCCAGCGTGCCTAGAGCTGGCCTCGACCGCGCCGCAGTCACGAGCCTCGCGCTCGACGTGATCGACGCCGACGGCTGGCAGGGGCTGACCCTCGCCGCCGTCGCCGGCCGCGCGAACGTGGCGGTCCCGAGCCTGTACAAGCACGTCGCGGGCCTGCCCGGCCTGCGGGTCGAGGTCGCGGCCGCGTGCGTCGACGAGCTGACGGCCGCGCTCGCAGCGGCGCTCGCCACCGAGCGAGGCCCGCTCGTCGGCGCGGCGGCGCTTCGCGCCATGGCGGCGGCCACCCGGGACTTCGCCAAGGCCCAGCCCGGCCGCTACCTCGCGACCCAGGGAGACTGGGCGAGCGACCCCGCCGCCGACGAGGTGCGCCGGGCGGGCGCGGCGACCGTCGAGCTGCTCGCGCGAGCGGTCGCGCAGCTCGACGTCCCCGCCGAGCACCACATCGACGCCGTGCGCGCGATCCGGGCCGGCGTGCACGGCTTCGTGATGCTCGAGCTCGACGGCGGGTTCGGCCTGCCCGACGACGTGGAGGCGAGCTTCGCCTACCTGGTCGACCGTCTCGTGGCGGGCATCGAGCGCTAGCGCG
>JBCECL010000021.1:37937-44222 GCA_039207135.1 Brevundimonas sp. | reverse complement strand
CGCCAGGACTCCTGCAGCGCGACCAGCTGTCGCTGCATCGCGGCGACCTCCGTGCGGATCGTCGCCGCCCGCGTCTGGACGGCTGCCGCCGTGGTCGTGACCTGCGCGCTGTCGACCTCGTACCTGCTCATGCTGCCTCCCGACGATCGCGACGCCACGGCTCGGCGTCGGTGCGATCGACGTTAGGTGCGTCGCCAGAGAGGGCGGCCGACCGGCGAGAGATCTGTGGACGGCCGAGACGCGATCAGGGGGCTGTGGTCGCGTCGGTGACCTCGAAGCGCGCCTGCTCCTTCTCGAGGCGCTGAAGCTCGGCCGACACGTTCTGCCGGGCCGGCTCCTCCCACGCGACACCGAGCGGCGAGGAGAACAAGGTCGGGCGGGCCAGCAGCTTCTTCAGGATGCGGATGCGCGCGCGCACGTAGTCCTCGACGGGCAGGTGCGCGTACTCGGCCCGCACGTCGTGCAGGTAGGCCTTGTACCGCTGCGGCTCCGCGGCGAGCATCGCGAGGTCCGCGTCGCACAGCACCGCGCAGTCGAAGTCCGCCGGGTCGGGCGAGTGCCGCACGAGCGCGACGACCAGCTGCCGCACGCGCTCTGCGCGCGCGGCCGGGACGCCGAGGTCGCCGAGCTCCGTGACGGCCAGGCTCGCGCTCGCGGCCTCGTCCTCGCCGCCCTTGTTCGCGTACGACTTGGCGTCGGCGGAGTCGAACACGGCGCCGTGGTACCAGGCGGCGAGCCGAACGAGGTCGGGCTCGTGGGTCTCCTCGGCCAGCTCGTCGACGCGGACCAGCACGTCGACGAGGTGCTTGAGGTTGTGGAACTCGCGGCCGGGCTCGGACCACCGGTCCACGAGGGCCTGTCCTACGTCACGGACCTGCTCGTCGGACGCGGTGGCGCCGGCTCCGCGTGCGCTGCGTTGGAAGGCCGACAGCAACCACTGCGGTGCGTCATGGACGCCCATGAAAAAACCTCACGACGGTGACTAGGACGCGCCATCGTAGCCCCGCGAGCGGCGCGACGTGGTCCGGTTCGGGCACGCGATCTGATGCTGGACGGTCAGCCCGTCGCCGGGCCGCCGACCGGAAGGGCGACCCGGACCGTCGTCCCGCCGCCCGGCGTCTCGTACAGGTCGACGGATCCCTCGTGCGCCGCGACGATCGCCGCGACGATCGCCATGCCCAGCCCGGAGCCGCCCGACGTGCGACCCCGCGAGGCGTCGACCCGGTAGAAGCGCTCGAACACGCGCGCGGCGTGCTCGGGGTCGATGCCGGGTCCGTGGTCACGGACCTCGAGCACGCCGTGGTCGCCGCGGATGCCGACCGCGATCTCGACGGCCGTTCCGGGAGGCGTGTGCTGCGCGGCGTTGCCGACGAGGTTGTTCAGCACCTGACGCAGCCGGGCCTCGTCGCCCGCGACGACGCACGGGCCGGTGGTCGCCGCGGGGTCGAGCGCGACGAGGCGCGGGGCACGCGTCGGGTCGAGCGCGTGGAGGTCGCTGAGGGAGTCCGACGCGAGGACGGCGAGGTCGACGGGGCCGACGACCATCGGGCGTCCCTCGTCCATCCGCGCGAGCGAGAGGAGGTCCTCGACGAGCCCGCCCATGCGCGTCGCGGAGTCCTCGATGCGACGCATCGTGTCGTCGAGCTGGTCCCGCTCGGTGAGCGCACCCATCCGGTACAGCTCGCCGTAGCCGCGGATCGTCGCGAGCGGCGTGCGCAGCTCGTGCGACGCATCGGCCACGAAGCGCCGCATGCGCGCCTCCGATGCCGTCCGGGCCCCGAACGCCTGCTCGATCTGAGCGAGCATGCCGTTCAACGCGGCGCCCAGGCGGCCCACCTCGGTCGACGACGGCGCCGCCGGCACGCGCTGGGTCAGGTCGCCGGCCGCGATGGCGGCCGCGGTCGTCTCGATCTCGCGCAGCGGGCGCAGGGTCCGACGGACCGCGAGCGCGGCGATCCCGCCACCCAGGAGCAGGATCCCCATGCCCGTCAGGACGAGCGTGGCGACCATGCTCGTCACGGTGTCGTGCGCGTCGGCGAGGGGCAGCGCGACGTAGACCACGCCGACAGCCACCTGGTCGACCTGCACCGGGTACGCCACGACCCGCCATCGCGAGCCCTGCTTGGTGGAAGGCACCGTGTACGGGTTGCCCGCGCGCGCCTCGGCCTCGGCCGTCGTGAGCGTCGGGACCTTGGGGTGCCCGTACTCGCGCATGACGGTCGGTCGCGCGCGCCACTGCAGCGCCGACGAGTTCCCGGTGACCTGGACGTAGTAGTCGGTCGGGAGGGTGTCGTCGCCCTGCGAGAACGGGTCGACGGCCATCCGCGCGAGCTGCGCGCCCTCGGTCACGAGCTTGTCGTCCACCTGCTGCACGAGGGAGCGGCTCAGCAGGGTCGTGCTCGCGACGCCGGCCAGGGTCAGTCCCAGCGCGAGCAGCACCGTGATGAGCCCGACGAGTCGCGCGACGAGCGGCACGCCCGCCCAGCGGCCGTACCGCGGGGCCGTGGCCGGAGTCGTCATGACGGCGGGTGCCGCCACGGGCTCCGCCGTCATGCCGTCGTGCGCAGCAGGTAGCCCACGCCTCGCTTCGTGTGGATGAGCGGGGGGAGCCGGGTGCCGTCCGGGCCGTCGACCTGGTCGACCTTGCGCCGCAGGTAGGAGATGTAGGACTCGACGATGTTCGCGTCGCCGCCCCAGTCGTACTGCCACACGTGGTCGAGGATCTGCGACTTCGAGAGCACGCGACCGGGGTTGAGCATGAGGTAGCGCAGCAGCTTGAACTCGGTGGGGGACAGGTCGATGTCGTGCCCCGCGCGGCGCACCTCGTGCGAGTCGTCGTCGAGCTCGAGGTCCGCGTACCGCAGGATGCGCGCGTCGTCGTCCCGGTCAGGACCCGTGCGGCGCAGGATCGCGCGGATGCGGGCGACGACCTCCTCGAGGCTGAACGGCTTGGTGACGTAGTCGTCGCCGCCGACCGTCAGGCCCTGCACCTTGTCCGCCGTGTCGTCGCGCGCGGTGAGGAACAGCACGGGCGTGTGCTGGCCCTTCTCACGCAGGCGGCGCGTGACCGTGAAGCCGTCCATGTCCGGCAGCATCACGTCGAGGACGAGCAGGTCGGGCTCGATGTCTCGCGCCATGCGCAGCGCGGTGCCGCCATCGGCGGCGGAGTGGACGTCGAAGCCCGCGAATCGCAGGGACGTCGCGAGCAGCTCGCGGATGTTGGGCTCGTCGTCGACGACGAGGAGGGTCGCCTCGTGCTCCTGGGCGGTCATGCCCTGATCATGGCCCTGATCCCTGGGAGTTCGCTGGATGCCACCCGGACGGCCACCCGGACGGGACGATGGACGCATTTCGGACGTGCGGCACTCGGCCGGTACCGTCGAACGGTGACTTTCGTGCTGACCGTGATACAGAACGCGCCGGACGTGCCCCTCGATCGCTTCGAGGGTTGGGCTCAGGATGCGACGATCCGCCTGGTCAGGCCGGACCTGGGCGAGGCGCTCCCGTCCGCCGACGAGCTCGGCGACGGCCTCGTCGTGCTCGGCGGGCACCACAGCGCGTACGACGACGAGGCGGCCCCGTGGCTCCCGTCCGTGCGCGCGCTGCTCGCCGACGCCTCACGCTCCGGCGTCCCGACGCTCGGCATCTGCCTGGGCGCACAGCTGCTCGCCGTCGCGCGCGGCGGCCGCGTCCAGGTGGCTGCGCCTCCCGGGACCGAGGCCGGCGTGGTGCCGATCTTCTGGCGCGTCGAGGCCGTCTCCGACGCGGTCGTCGGACCGCTCGTCGCCGGGCTGACCGAGCGCCGCGTCACGCCGCAGCCCACGCTGCACTCGGACGCGGTCGTCGACCTGCCGCCGGGTGCCGTCTGGCTCGCGTCGTCCAACCAGTACCCGTACCAGGCGTTCCGGATCGGCTCGGCGTGGGGCCTGCAGTTCCACCCGGAGGCGTCCGCGACGACCCTGCGTGACTGGGCGATCGCCGACGGCGAGGTCGACGTCGAGGCGCTCCTGGCCGACTACGCCGCGCGCGAGGCCGAGGTCGTCGAGATCGGCCAGACGCTCGTCTCCGGCTTCGTCGACCACGTGCGCACGCTCGCGGCCGCTTCCGTCGACGCCTGAGCTCTACCCCTCGTCGGGGGTCACCTCGGTGACCTGACCACCCTCGACGTGCCACCGGCGCGTGAGCCGCACGGTCTCGAGCATCCGCCGGTCGTGCGTGACGAGCACGATGGTGCCGTCGAACGAGTCCATCGCCTGCTCGAGCTGCTCGATCGCGGGCAGGTCGAGGTGGTTGGTCGGCTCGTCGAGCACGAGCAGGTTCACGCCCCGGGCCTGCAAGAGCGCGAGCGCGGCACGCGTGCGCTCGCCGGGTGACAGCGACGCCGCCGTGCGGTGCACCTGGTGCCCGGCGAGGCCGAACTTGGCCAGCAGCGTGCGCACGTCGGCCGTCGGCCAGTCCGGCACCTGCGCAGCGAAGGCGTCCGAGAGGGGCTCGTCGCCCTCGAAAGCCCGGCGCGCCTGGTCGACCTCGCCGACGAGCACGCCCGACCCGAGCTGCGCGCTGCCCTCGTCGGGCGCGATCCGCCCGAGCAGCAGAGCGAGCAGCGTCGACTTGCCCGAGCCGTTCGGACCCGTGACGGCGACGCGGTCCTGCCAGTCGAGCTGCACGTCGACGGGCCCGAGAGTGAACGCGCCGCGCCGCACGACCGCGGCCCGCACCGCCGCGACGACGGCCCCGGAGCGCGGCGCCGCGGCGATCGACATCTGCAGCTGCCACTCCTTGCGTGGCTCCTCGACGGCCTCGAGCCGCTCGATGGCCCTGTCGGTCTGACGCGCCTTCGCCGCCTGCTTCTCGGACGTCTCGCCGCGGTGGTGCTTCACGTGCTTGTCCGGGTCGGTCGCCTTGCGGCGCGCGTTGCGCACACCCTTCTCCATCCACGCGCGCTGCGTGCGGGCGCGGGCCTTGAGGGTCTCGAGCCGGGCGGCGTAGGTCTCGTACGCCTCGCGCGCCTGCTGGCGCGCGATCGAGCGCTCCTCGAGGTAGGCGTCGTAGCTGCCGCCGTACACGCGCACCTGACGCAGGCTGCGGTCGAGCTCGACGACGGTCGTGACCGTGCGCGAGAGGAACTCGCGGTCGTGGCTCACGACGACGATGGGTGCGTCGGCCTTCTGCACGAACTCCTCGAGCATGGCGATGCCGTCCGCGTCGAGGTCGTTCGTCGGCTCGTCGAGCAGGTACAGGTCGAAGCGCGAGAGCAGCAGCGTCGCCAGCCCGACGCGTGCGGCCTGACCGCCGGACAGCGCGGTCATGGGCAGGTCGAGGTCGACGTCGAGGCCCAGGTCGTCGGCGACGGTGCCGATGCGCGAGTCGAGGTCCGCGCCGCCGAGCGCGAGCCAGCGCTCGAGCGCGTGCCCGTACTCGTCGTCCGCGCCCGGGGCGCCCGCGGCCAGGGCGTCGGCGGCCGCGTCCATCGCCACCTGCGCGTCGGCCACGCCGGTGCGCCGCTCGAGATGTGCGCGCACGCTCTCGTCGGCCCGCCGCTCGACCTCCTGGGCCAGCAGACCCAGCTCCGCGCCCGGGGGCGCGACCTGCACGGATCCCGCCTCGGGTGCGCGCTGGCCGGCCAGGATGTGCAGCAGCGTCGACTTGCCCGAGCCGTTGGGCCCGACGAGCCCCACGACGTCACCCGGCGCGACGACGAGATCGGCCCCCGTGAACAGCTCCCGGTCGCCGAAGCCGGCGGCGACCCCCTTCGCCTGCACAGTCGCTGCCATGGCACCCATTCTCCCGGACGCGCGCCACCCGTTTTCCCGAGGTGCACCGGTGCACGCGTGAGCACCGACGCGTGCGTACCCGAGGAGGAGGTGCGCATGGTGGTGCGCCATGGGTGTGCGCGGTGTGCGCGAGTACCCACGGAGGGAGCGCGCATGGGTGTGCGCGCGGGTGTGCGACGCGCCGCGCGGGATGCGGCGTGTCGCACACCCACCGGCGCACCCACACGCACGCGGAAGCGCGGGAACCCGCGGAGTGAGCGCACCCACACGCAACGCGGAAGCGTGGGGGACCGGTGCGCTGGGTTCGGCGAAGGCATGGTTGCAGCGGAGGTGCTGCTGGGCGGCGCGTGCGCTGCAACCATCGCTGCAACCACCGCTGCAGCGAGGGGTGCTGGGCTGACCGTGCAGCGAGGGGTGAGGCGAGGACTCGAGGGCCGAGCGCGGTCAGTCCGTGGAGGGGGCTACGCCCAGGTCTTCTGCGTCGACGATCGAGTACGCGTAGCCCTGCTCG
>JBCECL010000021.1:24099-37837 GCA_039207135.1 Brevundimonas sp. | reverse complement strand
GGGGGCTACGCCCAGGTCTTCTGCGTCGACGATCGAGTACGCGTAGCCCTGCTCGGCGAGGAAGCGCTGCCGGTGGGCGGCGAACTCCTGGTCGACGGTGTCGCGCGCGACGACCGTGTAGAAGTGCGCGGTCCGCCCGTCGCCCTTGGGTCGCATGATGCGGCCGAGGCGCTGCGCCTCCTCCTGTCGCGAGCCGAACGAGCCCGACACCTGGATCGCCACGGATGCCTCGGGCAGGTCGATCGAGAAGTTCGCGACCTTCGACACGACGAGCTTGTGGATCTCGCCGGTGCGGAACGCGTCGAACAGCCGCTGCCGCTCGTTCACGGGCGTCTGGCCGGTGATGAGGTCGGCCTGCAGGTGCTCGGCGAGCTCGTCGAGCTGGTCCAGGTACTGCCCGATCACGAGGATCTGGTCGCCCGCGTGCTTGGCGACGAGCTGCTCGACGACGTGGTTCTTGCCGGACGCGGTCGCGGCGAGGCGGTACTTGTCCTCGGGCTCGGCGGTCGCGTAGAGCATGCGCTCGCGGTCGGGGAGGGTCAGGCGCACCTCGACGCAGTCGGCGGGCGCGATGTACCCCTGCGCCTCGATGTCCTTCCACGGCGCGTCGAACCGCTTGGGCCCGATGAGCGAGAACACCTCGTCCTCGCGCCCGTCCTCGCGGACCAGCGTCGCGGTCAGCCCGAGCCGACGACGAGCCTGCAGGTCAGCCGTCATGCGGAAGATGGGTGCGGGCAGCAGGTGCACCTCGTCGTACACGACCAGGCCCCAGTCGCGTGCGTCGAGCAGCTCGAGGTGCGAGTACACGCCCTTCCGCTTGGTGGTCAGCACCTGGTAGGTCGCGATGGTGACGGGCCGGATCTCCTTGCGCGCGCCCGAGTACTCGCCGATCTCGTCCTCGGTGAGCGACGTGCGCTTGACGAGCTCGTCGCGCCACTGCCTGGCCGAGACCGTGTTGGTCACGAGGATGAGGGTCGTGGTCGACGACTTGGCCATCGCGCCCGCGCCGACGAGCGTCTTGCCCGCGCCGCAGGGGAGCACGACGACGCCGGAGCCACCGTGCCAGAAGCCCTCGACCGCCTGCTTCTGGTACGGCCGCAGCTCCCAGCCGGACTCGTCGAGCGAGATCGCGTGCGCCTCGCCGTCGACGTACCCGGCGAGGTCCTCGGCCGGCCAGCCCAGCTTGAGCAGCACCTGCTTGAGGTGCCCGCGCTCGGAGGGGTGGACGACGACGTCGGTGTCGTCGAGGCGGGCGCCGAGCAGCCCGGCGGTCCGCTTGGAGCGGGTGACCTCGGCGAGCACGGCGGCGTCGAGCGCGTGCAGCACGAGCCCGTGCACCGGGTGCTGCACGAGCTGCAGCCGCCCGTAGCGGGACATGGTGTCGGCGACGTCGACGAGCAGCGCGTGCGGGACGGGGTACCGGCTGTACTGCAGCAGGACGTCGACGACCTGCTCGGCGTCGTGCCCGGCCGCGCGCGCGTTCCACAGGCCGAGCGGGGTCAGCCGGTAGGTGTGCACGTGCTCGGGCGCGCGCTCCAGCTCGGCGAACGGGGCGATCGCGCGGCGGCAGGCGTCGGCCTGGTCGTGGTCGACCTCGAGCAGCAGGGTCTTGTCGCTCTGCACGATCAGCGGTCCGTCGGTCACGCGGTCTCCTCGTCTGCGGTCCTGCTCGTGGGGGTCGCCCGGCGGACCGACGCGATGCGGTGCACCGCGACGGTGAGCTCGGACTCGCGCTGGACGTCGGCCGCTCGCAACCGACCGGCGTCGATGCGCAGCGGCCGCAGGAGCCGGGTCTCGGGCTTGCCGGTGGGACCCACCAGCTCGACCCAGACCTCTTCCTTCTCGGCCGCCGCCTCGCGCAGCAGCAGCAACGCATCGACCGGCTCGTCTGTTCCGTTCTGAGCCGCGGCGGTGGTCGGCCCGCCCGCGGTCACCGGACCGCTGGTGGTCACCGCGCCTGCCGCGGGCGCCGCAGGTGCGACGGGCTCGGGAGCACGCAGCCGCGCGACGAGCACCCCGAGCGCGGCCGCGTCCAGAGCCGGTGCGGCTGCCTCGCCGGCCTCCCGGCGACGCGCGGCGGCGCCCCGTCCTCGTCGGCCCACGCGCCGCACCTCGCGGGCCACGTGCAGGACGTGCCCGTCCGGCGTCTCCGCGGCCGGCGCGAGCCCCTGCGCCCGCAGCGCCTCGACGAGCTCGCGCGTCGGCGCCTGCGCGGCGAGCACCGTGGGAGCGAGGGCGAACAGGCCGAGGCCGGCCAGGCGCGGGTTGTCGACCAGGCCCGCGAGGAGCGCGGGGTCGTCGCTGCGCAGGTAGCTCGACGCCGCGCCCGCGCGCAGCCGACCGTGGCGCCGCGCCGCGTCCCGCACCAGGTACTCGAGCGGCTGCGGCACGGGCCCGCGCGCGAAGCGGCCGAGCTCGGCGAGCAGCGCCTCGGCGGTCGCGCCGTCGTCGAACGCGGTGCGCACGGAGTCGGCGGTGAAGCGCACGGTCACCGCGCCGCCGCGGGACTCGACGTGCGCGAGCTGCGCGATGAGCGCCTCGAGCTCGTCGCTCGGTCGGCCCGGGACGATGCCCGTCAGGTCGCCCTGCAGCAGGATCTCGTCGATCGACTCGGGCAGCGCAGCGGTGAAGGCCGCGACCGCCTCGTCGGCCGACGAGAGCAGCGCCCGTCCGGGCTCGGAGAGCGCACCTGCACCCAGGACGCCCATGTCGGACGCCTCGTCGAGCACGGCGGCCACCGCCGCCATGGGCGGGATCGAGCGGGGCGTGCGCCAGCCGAGCACCTCGAGCACCGCGTCGGCGTCGGGCGCACCACCGGGCTCGAGGTCCGCGAGCAGCCCGAGGACGGACCGACGCAACCGGGGCGCCCAGGCCCGGAACAGCTCGGGGCTGAGCGCGGGCCGCACCGAGCCGGCCTCGTCGCGCCCGCCGACGAGCCACGCGGTGCGCGTCGTCGACAGCCACGTCGAGGCGAGCAGGGCCCAGCGCTCGGCGACCGGGCGCACCGACCACTCGTCCATCGCGACGGTCGGCACGAACGACGGGGACTCCTCGCCGTCGTCGGCCACCAGCCCGGCCGCGGCGGCGACCTCGACGACGAGCGCCGCCTGCCGCTCGTCGACCTCCAGCGCCGTCGCGACCCGGCGCAGCTCGCGCACGCCCAGCCCGCCCGAGCGCAGCACACCCGCCGGGTTCTCCTCCCACAGCCGGCCGAGGTGCGCGACGAGCCGCACGATCCGCTCGCCTGCCGCGGTGCCCTCGGCCGAGACCGTGCCGGCCGCGCGCGTGGGGACGAACGGGGTCGGGGCGACGGCGGCGCCGCGGTGGGTCCGGCCGCCGCGCAGCGCGAGCGCGACCGTGCGCGGCAGGATCACGTGCCGTCCGTCGCCCATCACGAGCAGGTGGCGGCGCACCATCCAGTCCACGGCGGCGGCGGTGGCTGTCGCGTGCGACGGTGCGAGGCCGACCGGTGGTCCCCACGTGAGGGCGTCGAGCACGGGCGTGACGCCCGAGGGGGCGTCGCGCAGCACGTCGACGACGTCCGGGCTCGGGTCCGCGCTGGTCACCGGGGCCAGGCCCGCCGGGTAGGGGCCGAGCAGCTCCGCGAGGCCGGGCGCCGGGTGCAGGCCCTCGTCGTCCCGGAACACGAGCACGAGCTCGGTCGCGCGGGCCAGTGCCGCGTCGACGAGCTCCGTGTCGGCGGAGGTGCCCGCGGCCGTGCCCGTGATCGCCGCCCGCAGGTCGACTCCGGGACCGAGCGCGACAACCGCCTCGAGCACCTGCAGCACCCCGGCGTCGACCGATGCCAACGCCCGCTCGAGGCTGCCGCGGCTGGTCGCGCGCACGCCGAGCGAGGCGATCGTCGTGGGCGAGGGCGCCGCGAGGTCCGGGCGCTCGCGCAGCAGCGCGACGAGTTCGTCGTCGGAACGCGAGCGCAGGTACCCGGTGAAGGTGGACATCCGTCCCACAGTACGTGGGTGCTGGCGCCCAGGTAACGTCCCTGGGGTCGAACGCCTGCTGCACGAGCGGGCGGGACGTGGGCGGAGATGCCGCCGACGACGAAGTGGAGACGACGTGCCCCTGCCCGACGCCCTCATCACCGAGCTGCGCCACGACGCCGCCGAGCAGCTTGCGCAGGTCACCGCGCTGCGGCACGCGCTGCACCGGGTTCCCGAGCTCGGCCTCGACCTGCCGCTCACGCAGCGCCTCGTGCTCGACGCGCTCGCGGACCTCGACCTCGAGGTCAGCACGGGCACCGCGCTGAGCTCGGTGACCGCCGTGCTGCGCGGTTCGAGGCCCGGGCCGTCCGTGCTGCTGCGCGGCGACATGGACGCGCTGCCGATCACGGAGGACAGCGGCGAGGAGTTCAGCTCCGAGCACCCGGGAGTGATGCACGCGTGCGGGCACGACCAGCACGTGGCGGCCCTCGTCGGCGCCGCGCACCTGCTCGCCGCGCGCAGGGACCAGATCGCGGGCTCGGTCGTCTTCATGTTCCAGCCGGGCGAGGAGGGCGACGGCGGCGCGCAGCACATGATCCGCGAGGGCGTCCTCGACGCCGCCGGGTCGCGCGTCGTGGCTGCGTACGGCGTGCACGTCGCCTCCGCGCTGCTGCCGACCGGGGTCGTGTCGGGTCGCGGCGGGACGGCGATGGCCGCGGCCGACTCCGTGCGCGTGACCGTGCACGGGCGCGGCGGGCACGGGTCGGCACCGCACCGCGCGCTCGACCCGGTGCCGGTCGCGGCCGAGATCGTGCTCGCGCTGCAGGCGATGGTCACGCGCCGGTTCGACGCCTTCGACCCGGTCGTCGTGACCGTCGGCTCGATCGTCGCCGGGACCACCGACAACGTGATCCCCGAGACAGCCGAGCTGAAGATCACCGTGCGCACCTTCTCGCGAGCCACCTGGGACGCCGTCCCCGGCGAGCTCACGCGGCTGTGCGAGCACGTCGCGGCCGCCCACGGGCTCACGGCGACGGTCGACTACCCGCGTGGGTACCCGGTCACGGTGAACACGCCCGAGGAGGTCGACCGCGTGGCCGGCCTGACGAGGTCGCTGCTGGGCGAGCAGGCGTGGCTCACGATGCCGCAGCCGCTCGCGGGTGCCGAGGACTTCTCCTACGTGCTCGAGCAGGTCCCCGGCGCGTTCGTCTTCGTCAGCGCGACGCCGGAGGGCGCCGACCCGCGCACCGCCCCGTACAACCACTCCGCACAGGCACGGTTCTCCGACGCCGCGCTCGCGACCTCGTCGGCCCTGCTCGCGGCGCTCGCGCTGGACCGCCTCGCGCAGGGGTGACGGCGTCCACGTCGGAATCAATCGCGCCGGGTGCACCGATGGGCCGGTAGCCTGGTGGTAGACATCCGTCCACCCTGAACATTTATCTACAGATCGAGGTACGCCGTGCCCACCGGCAAGGTCAAGTGGTTCGACGCCGAGCGCGGGTTCGGATTCATCGCCGACGACGCCGGCGGCGAGGTCTTCCTGCACGCGTCTGCGCTGCCCGACGGCGTGACGCCGTCGGTCGGCACCAAGGTCGACTTCGGCGTCGCCGACGGTCGCCGCGGCCCGCAGGCGCTCTCCGTCAAGATTCTCGACCCGCTGCCCACGGTGGCGAAGGTCGTCCGTAAGCCTGTCGACGACATGGCCGTGATCATCGAGGACCTCATCAAGGTGCTCGACCGCGTGGGCAACGACCTGCGCCGCGGCCGCTACCCGGAGAAGGCCCGCGCGACGCAGTACGCGACGCTGCTGCGCGCCGTCGCCGCCGATCTCGAGGCCTGACCGTGGCCACCGCCACGAAGGACGCCGTCCTCGGCTCCGCGGTCGACCTCGCGCGCGAGGTCGCCGTCGAGCTGGCCGGCAACCCCGCGGACGTGGGTGAGCACCTCGGCGTGGTCGTCGAGGGCGAGCGGCTGATCTCGCACCGGTTCGCGTCCCTGGCCCGCGGCTACCGCGGCTGGGAGTGGACCGTGACCGTCTCGCGCGTGCCGCGCGGCCGCATCGCGACGGTGTGCGAGGCCGAGCTGCTGCCGGGCGACGAGGCGATCCTCGGGGCCGAGTGGGTGCCGTGGTCCGAGCGGCTGCGTCCCGGCGACGTCGGCCCCGGCGACGTCCTGCCGTTCCGCGCCGACGACCCCCGCCTCGAGCCCGGCTGGACGCCCACGGGCGACCCCGAGCTCGACGAGGTCGCCATCGACGAGCTCGCGCTCGCCCGCGTGCGCGTGCTCTCGCCCCAGGGGCGCGACGAGGCCGCCGACCGCTGGTTCCGCGGTGCGCAGGGTCCGACGAGCCCCGGCTCGCTCGCGTCCAGCGCCGCGTGTCAGACGTGCGGGTTCCTCGTCCCGCTGCAGGGTGCCCTCGGGCAGATCTTCGGCGTGTGCGCGAACGAGTGGTCGCCCGACGACGGCAAGGTCGTCGCCCTGGACCACGGGTGCGGTGCGCACTCGGAGACGGGCAACGAGCCCGTCCCGACCGAGTGGCCCGAGTCCGCGCCGCTGATCGACGACCTGCGGATCGACGTCATCCCGGCGTTGTCCCAGTCGCGCGAGGCGTCGTCTGCGGACGAGGTGCCGTCGCAGGACGAGGTGCGGCTGGACGAGGCGCCGCTGGACGAGGCACCGCTGGACGCAGCGCCGCTGCCGGACGAGGCGCCGTCGCTGGTCGTCGAGGACGCACCGGAATCGGTCGACGTGCCGGACGCGGTGGCTGAGGTCGAGGACTCGCCCGAGCCGTGACCGTCGACCCCTTCGGCACGGCTGCCTTGCGTGCGGCCGTGCTGGGGGCGTGGATCGCGTCGCCCGCGCGGCTGCGCGAGGACGCGAACGTCGAGGAGGACCACGCGCGCGGCTACTACCGCGATCGCGTGCTGATCGAGCTGGCCCAGAACGCGGCGGACGCGGCGGCGCGGGCCGGTCTGCCCGGGCGGCTGCTGCTGCGCCTCGCGCGCACGGCCGACGCCACGACGCTCGTCGCGGCCAACGTGGGCTCCCCGCTCGACGAGGCCGGCGTCGCGTCGCTGGCCTCGATGCGCGCGTCGTCGAAGCGCGACGCCTCGCACGCGGTGGGCCGGTACGGGGTCGGGTTCGCGGCCGTGCGGGCCGTCGCCGACGAGGTGAGCGTGCTGTCCACGACGGGCGGCGTGCGCTTCAGCGTGCGGGACACCGCCGCGATGCTCGACGAGGCGAGCGCGCGCGCCCCGGGCCTCGCCGACGAGGTGCGCCGTCGTGACGGGTCGCTGCCCGCGCTGCGACTCCCGTTCCCCACCGACGGCCGTCCGCCCACCGGCTACGACACCGCGGTGGTCCTCGAGCTGCGTGACGAGGTCGCGGCCGACGAGGTCCGCGCGCTGCTCGCCGCCGTCGGCGACGCGCTCCTTCTCGCGCTCCCGGGCCTGGTCGAGATCCTGGTCGAGGACGACGAGCACCCGCCGCGCCGCCTCGCGGACGTCGCACGCCGCTGGACGGTGGCCTCCGACGAGGGCGAGCTGCCGCTCGCGCTGCTGGCCGACCGGCCCGTCGAGGAGCGCTCGGCGCGGTCGTGGCGCGTGACCTGGGCGCTGCCGAACCGCGCGGACGGGGACGAGCCGCTGCGGCGCGCGACCGATCGCGTCGTGCACGCGCCGACGCCCACAGACGAGCCGCTCGACCTGCCCGCCCTGCTCGTCGCGACGCTCCCGCTGGACCCCACCCGCAGGCACGTCAGCGCCGGTCCGCTCGCCGACGCGGTGCTCGACCACGCTGCCGACGTCTATGCCGCGCTCGCGCTCGAGGTCGCGCGGGCCGGCGGCGACCCGCTCGAGCTGGTCCCGACCGGCCTGCCCGCCGGCCCGGTCGACGCAGCGCTGCGTCCGCGGCTGCTGGACGGGATGCGCCGCACGCCGCTGCTGCGCGCGGCGGCCGATCCCGGTCATCGGGTGCCGGCCGCGATGGCGGTCGCGGTCGCCGGGTCCGTGCCGCCCGAGGCGCTGGCCGCCCTCGGGCAGCGCGTGGCCGGGCTGGTCGCGCTGCCTCCGGGCCGTCTGGCGCAGGCGAACGCGCTCGGGGTGGACGTGCGGGCGCTCGCGGACCTCGTCGACGAGCTCCCGGCAGCCGACGCCGGCGGGTGGGCCGAGCTGTACGACGCGCTCGCGTCGCTCCTGCAGGACGGTTCGGCGCGCGAGGCGCTGGGGTCGCTGCCCGTGCCGCTGGTCGACGGGCGCGTGGTCCGCGGCGCGCGCGGGACCGTCGTCGCCGAGCCAGGCCTCGATGCCGCGGTCCTGGCCGTCGTGGCGCGCTGGGGCGTGCGGATCGTCGACCCCGACGCCGCGCACCCGCTGCTCGAACGCGTGGGTGCCGAGCCCGTCGACGCGCTCACCCTGCTGCGCCGCCCGGAGGTCCGTCGCGCCGCGCTCGACGAGCCCGAGGACGACGAGACGGTCGCGACCGTCCTCGCCCTGGTCGCGGCAGCAGGTGACCTGCCCGACGACGTGCGCGCGTGGACCGGGCTGGTCGAGCTCGAGGCGGCGGACGGCGAGTCGACGCCCGCCGACGGCCTCGTCGTCCCGGGTTCGACGGCTGCCGACCTGCTCGACGACCGCGTGATGGCCCCCGTCTCCCTCGACGTGCTCGACCGCTGGGGCGCCGAGGTGCTCGTGGCCGTCGGCGTGCGGCGCGACCTCGTCGTGGTGACCGTCGAGGACGTGCTCGCGGACCCGGCGTCGCTCGGCGACGGCGACGAGCCCGCCGCGCTGCAGGGCCAGTCGCTCGACGGCTGGGAGGACTACCTCGAGCACCTCGGCGCGACGCTCGGGTCCGGGGCGTACGTCGGCGAGGTCGTGGCGGTCGCGGACCTGGACGCCGTGGCCGAGGGGCGGTGGCCCGACGTGCTCGCGGTGCTCGCGCGCGAGCCGCACCTGCGTCGTGCGCTGCTCGATCCGGTGCGCTCGGAGACGGGCGCGCGGGCCTCGTCGTACACGGCGTGGTGGCTGCGCGAGCGAGCCGACCTGGACCTGCACGAACCCTTCGCCCTGCCGGACGAGCTCGCACCCGACGCGGGCGGCTCCGACGCGATCGTGCGCGCCGCGCCGCCCGTCGTCGCCGGTCTCGACGCCGACGTCCAGCGAGCGCTCGGCGGCGTCGCTGGGCCCGCGGAGCTCGACGCGCGCGCGTGGTCGAGCGTGCTCGCGCGGTGGGACTCGGACGGCGCGCCCGTGCCCGTCGACCTCGCGGTCGCGACGTGGCGGTGGGCCTCACCCGACGAGCCGCCCGAGCACGTCCCGGCGCTCGTCGGGCCGGGACGGATCGAGGTCGTGGCAGCCGTCGACGCGGCGGTCGCCGACGCGCCCATGTGGTGGCAGCGCACGGACGTCGCCGCGATGGTCCCGGCGGTGGACGTCGAGAGGGTCGTCGAGGCGTTCGACCTGCCGCGGGCCTCCGAGCTCGCGGCGGGGATCGTCGACGACGGCGGCACGACGACGCAGGTGCCCGACGCCGTGCGGGCGGTGCTCGCGTCGGCCTCGCGCACCTGGACCGAGCACGACGACCTGCGCGTGGACGGCGTGAGCGTCGACTGGTGGGTCGAGGACGGGCACCCGCACGCCGTGCACCTCGCGGGGCTCGCCGCCGCGCTCGCGCAGGCCGCCGGGCGGTGGGACCTCCGGTACGCGCTCGAGGTCGTGCTGACCGACCCGGGGCGGACCGTCGAGGCCGTCATCGACCTGGGGACGTGACGGTCAGCGGGGGGACTGTGCTGGGCCGGGCCTCGCTCAGCGCGGCGCGCGGTGCCGGCGGGCCCAGTCCCAGCCGAGCACGCCCAGGACGGCGCCGGTCGCGCTGACGGCGACGGGGATGTTGCCGATGACGTCGGTGAGCCACAGCACCGTCGTCACGACGAGCGCGACGAGCCAGACGACGATGCCGACGGCCATGACCCGGCCGAAGTCGACCTCGACGGGGGCGATCGGGTCGGCAGCCGACGGGACGGGTGCGTCCGGGGCGTCCGCGGACGCTCCGTCGTCAGACGGCTGCGGAGTCTGCGAGGCCACGCCCGGAGCCTACGCGGCGGCGCAGCGCGGAGCCGAACTCGGTGCCGGTCGGCGTGGTCACAGCCGAACTGCGGCGACGATCGTGCGCACGGCCGGCTCGAGCTCCGCGAACGAGCGCGCGTACAGCTGCCCGTTGCCGCCGTAGGGGTCGACGACGTCGTCGTCGGCCGCGACCCGGGCACGCACGGTGCCGCGCCGGGCGGTGGCGAGGGGGATCAGGGCGGCGAGGCGGTCGGCGGTGGTCGCACCGGCGCCCGGCAGGTCGGACGGGTCGATGCTCGCCGCGATCCGGGCGAACTCCCGCAGGGTGAACGTGCGTCGCACGGCCGACGGCGCGAGCTCCACCACGGCCGAGCGGTGCCGTCGCGTCGCGGTGAGGATGACGTTCGCCTGCAGCACGAGCTCGGCCGTGACCTGGCGGGCCTCGAACCCCGTGACCGCGCCGCCGTGCGTCGCGACGAGCGCCGCCATCTCGTCCGTCATCGGCGATCCCACCAGGGCGCCCGCGCCCGCCGACGACACCTCGATGGCGGGGGCCAGCCGGCCGGGACCCTGGCCGCGGAACGTGCCGCCCAGGCCCGCCGCGAGCAGGCGCTCGATCGCGGGCGACCGGCAGATGTTGCCGGTGCACACGACGAGCACGCGCAGCGTTTCGGGTGGGTTCACGTCCGCCATTGTGCCGACGACACGCAGATCGCACCGGCGTTCAACCCGATCGGTCCAACACCGTCACTCGTCTGGGACGGTTCGACGTGGCAATCGACACCCGGACGTGGCTACACAGCTGAAACCTCGACCTGTCACACTGCGCGCCATGGCCTCGACCTCGAAGGTGCCCCCCGCACCCCCGCGCGACGTTCCCCCCGGCAACGTCATCGACCGCTTCTTCAAGATCACCGAGCGTGGCTCCACGCTCAGCACGGAGATCCGCGGCGGTCTCGTCACGTTCTTCACGATGAGCTACATCATCGTGCTGAACCCCATCATCCTCGGCGGCAAGGACGGCACCGGTGCGCCCCTGGCGCCCCAGCCGACCATCGCCGCGACCACGGCGCTCGTCGCCGGCGTCCTGACGATCCTCATGGGGACCGTCGCGAACTTCCCGCTCGCCCTCGCCACCGGCCTCGGCATCAACGCCGTCGTCGCGTTCTCGATCGCCGCGCTCCCGGACATGACGTGGGCCGATGCCATGGGCATCGTGGTGCTCGAGGGGCTGATCATCCTGGTCCTCGTGCTGACCGGGTTCCGGCAGGCCGTGTTCAACGCCGTGCCGGTGTGGCTCAAGACCGCCATCTCCGTGGGTATCGGTCTGTTCATCGCGTTCATCGGCCTCGTCGACTCCGGGTTCATCCGGAGCACGGGCGCCGACAGCCCGCCCGTCCAGCTCGGCCCGGCTGGCTCGATCTCGACGTGGCCCCTCGTGGTGTTCGTCATCGGCCTGATCCTCATGATCGTCCTGATGGCCAAGAAGGTGCGCGGCGCGATCCTCATCTCGATCGTCGCGACGACGATCGTCGCGATCATCGTCGAGCAGATCGCCAAGGTCGGCGGTGCCTTCACGGCCACCGGCGAGCCCAACCCCTCCGGCTTCCGCCTGAACGTGCCCGACTGGCCCGACAAGATCGTCGACGCCCCCGACTTCGGTCTGCTCGGCCACTTCTCGCTGTTCGGCTCGATCGACAAGATCGGCGTCGTCGCCGTCGTCCTGCTCGTGTTCTCGCTCCTGCTCGCCGACTTCTTCGACACGATGGGCACGATGGTGGCCGTCGGCTCCGAGGCCGGCCTGCTCGACGACAAGGGCAACCCGCCGCGCACGCAGCAGATCCTCATCGTCGACTCGGTCGCCGCTGCCGCCGGTGGCGCTGCGGGCATCTCGAGCAACACGAGCTACATCGAGTCGGCCTCCGGCGTCGGCGAGGGCGCCCGCACGGGCCTCGCGTCGGTCGTCACGGGCGTCGCGTTCCTGCTCGCCACGTTCCTGGCACCGCTGGTCAAGGTCATCCCGTCGGAGGCGGCCGCCCCCGCGCTCGTCGTCGTCGGCTACCTCATGGTCACGCAGGTGTCCGGCATCGACTGGAAGAGCTACGAGATCGCCGTCCCGGCGTTCTTCACGATCGTCCTGATGCCGTTCACGTACTCGATCACCGCGGGCATCGGCGCGGGCGTGATCTTCTACGTGATCCTGCAGGTCGTCCTCGGCAAGGCGCGCAAGCTGCACCCGCTGATGTGGCTCATCGCCGCGCTGTTCGTCCTGTACTTCATCCGCGGCCCGTTGCAGACCTGGCTCGGCTGACCACCCTTCCCGCACCCGAGGCCGGGACCGTCGTCACGACGGTCCCGGCCTCGCCCGTTCTAGCGCCGCTAGGATCGCGGAGTCCCGAACGAGTGGAGGAACGGCCGTGCGGATCAGCGTCATCGGATGTGGCTACCTGGGAGCCGTGCACGCGGCGGCCATGGCGGCCCTGGGCCACGAGGTGGTCGGCATCGACGTCGACACCGCGAAGGTCGAAGCGCTGCGTGCCGCCAAGGCGCCCTTCTTCGAGCCGGGCCTGCCCGAGCTGCTCGCGGAGGCGTCCGCGACGGGCCGCCTGAGCTTCAGCACGGAGATGTCCGCCGCCGCCGGCGCCACCGTGCACTTCGTGTGCGTCGGGACCCCGCAGAAGCGCGGCGAGTTCCGCGCCGACATGACCTACGTGGAGTCGGCCTTCACCGACCTGCTCCCGCACCTGCAGCCCGGCGACCTCGTCGTCGGCAAGTCGACCGTCCCCGTCGGCACCGCGGAGGACCTGGCCGAGCGCCTCGCCGGCACCGGCGCGAGCCTGGTGTGGAACCCGGAGTTCCTGCGCGAGGGCTTCGCGGTCAAGGACACGCTGCACCCGGATCGCCTCGTGTACGGCGTCGAGACGAGCGACGGCACGCCGACAGAGTCCGGCGCGCGTGCCCGGGCCCTGCTCGACGAGGTCTACGCGACGCCGCTGAGCGAGGGCATCCCGCTCGTCGTGACCGACTACGCGACGGCGCAGCTGGTCAAGGTCGCGGCGAACTCGTTCCTCGCGACCAAGATCTCCTTCATCAACGCCATGGCCGAGCTGTGCGAGGCCACTGGGGCCGACGTCACGAGCCTCGCGGACGCGATCGGCTACGACGCGCGCATCGGCCGCCGCTTCCTCAACGCGGGCCTCGGCTTCGGCGGCGGCTGCCTGCCCAAGGACATCCGCGCGTTCATGGCCCGCGCGGGCGAGCTCGGCGTGAGCGACGCGCTCGGCTTCCTGCAGGAGGTCGACTCCGTGAACATGCGCCGGCGCGTGCGCGTCGTCGACCTGGCGCGCGAGGTGTGCGACGGGTCCATCGTCGGGCGCCGCATCGCGGTCCTCGGGGCCGCCTTCAAGCCCAACTCCGACGACGTGCGGGACTCGCCGGCCCTGTCGGTCGCGGCGCAGATGCAGCTCCAGGGTGCGCACGTCACGGTGACCGACCCCGAGGCGATCGGGAACGCGGCCTCCAAGTGGCCCGACCTGCGGTTCGCGGCCACGCCGCTCGAGGCGGCCCGCGACGCGGACGTCGTGCTGCTCGCGACCGAGTGGGACGAGTACCGCACGATCGACCCCGACGCGCTCGCGGGCGTCGTCGCGCACAAGCGGATCCTCGACGGCCGCAACGTCCTCGACCCGACCCAGTGGCGCGCGGCCGGCTGGACGTACCGAGCCCTCGGTCGCCCCT
>JBCECL010000021.1:8292-23999 GCA_039207135.1 Brevundimonas sp. | reverse complement strand
GACCCGACCCAGTGGCGCGCGGCCGGCTGGACGTACCGAGCCCTCGGTCGCCCCTAGTCCCTTCCTCTACGCGCTGCTTGTCGCCGAGCGCGGTACCTGCCTTCGAGCGCGGTAGCTGCGGCTACCGCGCTCGCGGCGTGCTACCGCGCTCGGCGGTTGCGGTGGCGCGTTGGTGTGAGGATTTGATTACCACGGGTAATGAGTTAGAGTAACGAACGTGTCCGAGCCCTCCCTTGCCTCCGAGCTGCGCGTCGCTGTCGGGCGCGCCTCGCGGCGCATCCGGGCTGAGCGTGGCGAGGCGGCCCTGCCGGACAACCAGTTCACGGTCCTGCTGTGGATCGAGAAGCGCGGCCCGCTCACCCCGGGCCAGCTTGCCGAGCTCGAGCGGATCCAGCCGCCGTCGATGACGCGCACGGTGAACTGCCTCGCGGAGGCCGGCCTGGTCGCCAAGGAGGCGCACCCGACCGACGGGCGCGCGGTCGTCGTGAGCCTGACCGACGCCGGTCGCGCCGAGATCGCCGAGACGCGCCGTCGCCGCGACACCTGGCTCGCGCAGCACCTGGCCACGCTCGACGCCGAGGAGCAGGCGCACCTGGCTGCCGCCGCAGAGATCCTGCGGAGGCTGGCCGACTCGTGAGCACATTCGACTCCCTGAAGTTCCGCAACTACCGCCTCTGGTTCGCGGGCGCGCTCGTCGCCAACATCGGCACCTGGATGCAGCGCGTCGCCCAGGACTGGCTGGTGCTCACCGAGCTGTCCGACGAGTCCGGGGTGGCCGTCGGCATCACGACCGCGCTGCAGTTCGCCCCCGTGCTGCTGCTCTCGCCGTACGCGGGCCTGCTCGCCGACCGCGTGGACCGCCGCAAGCTGCTGATCGGCACGCAGGTCGCCCAGGGCGTCCTCGCGGCCGGGCTCGGTGCGCTGGTGCTGCTCGGCGACCCGCAGCTGTGGCAGGTGTACGTGTTCGCCGCGCTGCTGGGCTGCGTCGCCGCGGTCGACGGGCCCGTGCGCCAGACGTTCGTCGCCGAGCTCGTGCCCGCCGCGAAGCTGTCCAACGCGGTCGGCCTGAACAGCGCGTCGTTCAACGCGGCGCGGCTCATCGGCCCGGGAGTCGCGGGGCTGGCCATCGCCGGCATCGGCGTCGGCTGGGTGTTCGTCGTGAACGCCGCGACCTTCGGGGCGACGATCTTCTCGCTGACCCGCATGCGCATCTCCGAGCTGCGACGCATGCCGAGCGCGCCGCGCCGCAAGGGGCAGATCCGCGAGGGCATCGCCTACGTGCGGGGCCGCAGCGACATCCTCGTGATCATGGTCGTCGTGGGCGTCGTCTCCACGTTCGGCCTCAACTTCCAGCTCACGAGCGCGATGATGGCGCGCGTCGAGTTCGGCAAGGGCGCGGGGGAGTACGGCGTGCTCGGCTCGATCCTCGCGATCGGCTCGCTCACCGGGGCGCTGCTGGCGGCGCGCCGCGAGCGCCCCCGCGTGCGGCTCGTCATCGGCGCCGCGTTCGCGTTCGGTGTGGCGAGCGGTGTCATGGCGCTCATGCCGACCTACCCGTCCTACGCCATCGCCTGCATCCCGGTCGGTCTCGCGTCGCTGACGATGATGACGGCCGCCAACTCGACCATCCAGATGAGCACCGACCCGGCCGTGCGAGGCCGCGTGATGGCCCTCTACATGATGGTGTTCCTCGGCGCGACGCCCATCGGCTCGCCCGTCGTCGGCTGGATCGGCGAGACCTTCGGGCCGCGCTGGGCCATCGGGATCGGCTCGATCACCGCGATCCTCGTCTCGCTCGGTGCCGCGCTGTGGGCGCGCCGCGCGTGGGGCCTCAAGGTGCGCTACCGCCTGCGCAGCCCGCACCTCGACGTCGCGTACCTGCCGCAGCGCCGGCGCGAGGCCGAGGTGGCCGGCGTCGGCGCCCGGGACGCGTCCGACGAGGTGTCGGCCGCCTGACTCCGGCAGCCGGGTGAATCCGCTCGACGACAGGCGCTCGGGCGTGTCCGATATGTGACGATCAGTCCCGTGAGCGCACAGGTGGACGACCCGACGAGCGAGGCTCCCGCCGAGCCCGTGCCGTCGCCGTCACGTGCCGGTCGCAGGTTCGCGCTCGTCGCCGTGATCGTGGTCGTGCTGATCGTCCTCGCCGCCGCGTGGGTCGCCTTCCGCGCGGTCCAGGCAGCGGGTGCGCTCATGGACGCGCGCGACGTCGTGAAGTCGCTCGAGACCGGCGTCGACGAGCGCGACCCGGACGTGCTCGCGAACGCGCTGCCGCAGGCGCAGGACGCCGCCTCGCGCGCACGCCGCGCGTCCTCCGACCCGGTGTGGAAGGTCGCCGAGCACGTGCCGTGGGTCGGCGCGCAGCTCGACGCCGTGAGCACCGTGTCCGCCTCGCTCGACGACGTCGTGCAGGACGCGCTGCCGCCCGTCAGGGACCTCGGGCAGCTGCTGCAGGGCGGGGAGCTGCGCCGCAGCGACGGCAGCGTCGACGTGCAGGTGCTGGCCCAGGCGGCACCGGCGCTCGCCGCGGCGTCGACGACCGCCACCCAGGCGAACGCGCGCGTGCAGGGGATCGACACCGACGCGCTCGTCGGCCCGTTGCAGGGGCCCGTGACCGACGCCGCGGACGGGCTCGCGCGCGTCGCCAGCCTGCTGGCGGGCGTGGACCGGGCGGCGTCGCTCGCACCGGCCATGCTCGGCGCGGACGGTCAGCGCACCTACCTCGTGCTCGCCCTGAACTCGGCCGAGCTGCGCAGCGCGGGCGGCATCGTCGGCAGCATCCTCGAGGTCAAGGCCGACGACGGGCACCTGACGCTCGGTCGGCAGGTGAGCACGGCCGACCTCGAGGGCATCGACCAGCCGATCCTGCCGCTCACCCCGGCCGAGACGACGCTGTACGGGTCGCGGCTGGGCCGCTGGATCCAGAACGCGGTGGCCACGCCGGACTTCCCGCGGGCCGCGCAGCTCATCACCGCGCGCTGGGAGCGCGACGTGCACGGCACGGTCGACGGCGTCGTCGCGACCGACCCGGTCGCCGTCCAGAAGGTGCTGCACGCGCTCGGCCCGGTCAAGGGCGACGGACGCACGCTCGAGGCCGACTCGATCCTGCGGCTCCTGCTGCGCGACACCTACCGCGACGCCCAGACCGGGGCCGAGGCCGACGCGGTGTTCTCGTCGGTGGCGGGGACGGTCTTCGGAGCCCTCACGGGCGGCGCCGGGACGTCGCCCGACCTGCTGGACGCCCTGTCGTCCGCGAGCGACGAGGGCCGCTTCCGCGTGTGGTCGGCGCACGACGACGAGCAGGAGGTGCTCCAGGGCTCCGGCATCGGCAGCGCCTTCCTGTCGGGCGACCACCCCCACGCTGCGGGCGTGTTCCTCAACGACGCGACCGAGGGCAAGCTCGACTACTACCTGAAGACCGAGGTCAGTGCGCAGTGCGCCCCCGGCGACACGACCGCGACCGTCCGGGTCGAGCTCACGTACACGCCCCCGAAGGACGTCGACTCGCTGCCCGACTTCGCCCTGGGCGCCCGCCCCGACGCCGTCGCGCCTGGGTCGCTCGCCACCGGGGTCCTGTTCTTCGCGCCCGTCGGCGCTCCCCTCGAGGCGGTCACGCAGGACGGCGCGCTCGTTGCCGGGAACGCGGCGACCGAGGCCGGCAGGCGGGGCGTGACGGCGACGTCCGTGCTGACCCCGGGCGGGCGCACGGTCTACGAGATGACCGTCCCGGTGCACGACGGCGGCATCGAGGTCTGGACGACGCCCACCGTCAACGGGCCCGGCTACACCCGGACAAACTGTACGAACGGGTGAATTCACCCGTTTGGGGGACCAGATGTCCGAAATCACCCGATCCGCCGCTATTGTTGCGGCTCGTGCGGGGCGAGGATTGCCACGAACGTCGACATCCGAGCACCCCCAGGGGGAGACCATCATGGCCAGATTCGCCAAAGTGTGCCTCGCGGCAGTTGCCGCACTGGCCCTGATGTTCCTAGCGCCCAGCGCCGCGCTCGCGGCCTCGAACGCGGCGCACCTCCCGGCGGCGGATCCGACCCCCTCGCCCAGCGCGACGGTCTACGGGTGCCTGCAGCACGAGGACGACTACGGCAACCCGCTGCCGTGCGAGCTGAAGGTCGAGCTCCTCACCCCGATCTGCGACAACGAGGTGCCGAAGCTCAGGTACAAGGTCGTGGCTGTCGGCTCGCCCAACAAGACGGTGACGATCACCTGGGTCAACCCGGGCGGCGCGGACGTCGTCCAGGCGAACCTGCCGCTCGAGGGCACGGTGCTCTGGCCGGGCGCCGTGCAGGACGCGAGCGGTCGAGGGATCGACTGGCCCGGCTGGAGGCTGGTGAACGGCGTCTGGGTCGAGGGTGACGAGTTCGACTGGGTGCGCCCGTCGGTGGCCGTCCACTTCAAGGTCAACCCCGAGATGACCAGGACCGTGGCGTACCCGCCGTCGAGCCCGGCCTGCCTCACCAACCCGCCGAAGGTCCTGCCGTCGCCCTCGCCGAGCACCGAGGTGCTCGTCGACAACCCGCTGCCGCCCGAGGTGGCCGCGACGGGCTCCGAGGTCGCCCCCCTGCTGATCGGCGCGGTGGTCCTCGTCGTCGGCGGCGTCGTGACCGTCCTGCTCGTCAACCGTCGCCGCCGGGCCTGATCGGCCTGAGCGCTCGAACCACCGGCGCCCGCCGGTCCGCACCTCGCGGACCGGCGGGCGCCGGACGTTTCCCCCCACGGCGCGCGCGAGCAACTACCCTGAGCACCGGGTGCCGCACGAGGGCACAGGTGACACGACGCGGAGGCCAGCGGTGAGCGACCTGATCGACACGACCGAGATGTACCTCAAGACGATCTACGAGCTCACCGAAGAAGGCATCACGCCGCTGCGCGCCCGGATCGCCGAGCGCCTCGGTCACTCCGGACCCACCGTCTCCCAGACCGTGGCCCGCATGGAGCGCGACGGGCTCGTCGTGGTCTCGGGCGACCGCCACCTGGAGCTGACGCCGTCCGGTCACGGCAAGGCCGTCCGGGTGATGCGCAAGCACCGGCTCGCGGAGCGGCTCCTGACGGACGTGGTCGGCCTCGAGTGGCCGTACGTCCACGAGGAGGCCTGCCGCTGGGAGCACGTCATGAGCGAGCGCGTCGAGAAGCGCCTCGCCGCGCTCCTGGACCACCCGCACTTCGACCCGTACGGCAACCCGATCCCGGGCCTCGGCGAGATCGGTGAGGAGTCGACGCGCGTCGGCTTCCTCGACGGCGTCGCGTCGGTCCTGACGCAGCTGGACGACGGCGGCATCGCGGACGGTCGCGCCACGGTCGCCCGGATCGCGGAGCCGCTCCAGGTGGACGTGGAGCTGCTGACGCGGCTCGCCGAGGCCGGCGTGCTGCCCGGGGCCGAGATCACGGTCGAGCGCGCCCCGGGCGTCGTCACCGTGGGAGCGCCCGGCGCGACGACCGTGCTGGACCTGCCGGACGACGTCGCGCGGCACATCTTCGTCACGACGCGCTGAGCCGGGCCGCCAGACGCTGACTGCGCCTGGCGGATCCCTACCGGATCCCTGACAGACCCCCGACGCCCCCCGGTCGCCGGGGGTTTCGTCGTCGTTGTCCGAATCGTGACGCGCCGAGCGGGCCGATCGAGTGACTTCCTTGATGTCCGAAGTGTCCATCTAGGGCTCTGACCTGCGGCGATGTGCTCCGGGAGGGGCCCTGTAGGTCATTCGTTCAGATCGGAGCCATTTTCTCGTGATCGGAACGTGACAATCACGCCGGACGTCAGGTACGTTCATCTTGCTTCTAGGAACCCCTCCTCCCAGAAGCCCTCGAGCGGAACGCCGAACCCTGCCGCCGCCACCGAGGTCCGTACAAACCGCCGGCAGGGGCGGGGGACCCAATTGTGGGCATCGGAAGCTCGATGTCCTTGGGGTGAAGCCTCCGACGAACGACCTCCGGGTCGGCCGTCGAGGCCGGGTGTTTCTCCCACCCGAACCCGACAGCTCACCTCGTAGGCGTATCGGAGAGGCACTCGCGTGACCGTGAGCACCACCACACGCGCCCGTCACAGGGCAGCAAAGCGGCCGTCAACGCCGCTGACCGAGCTGGCGTCCGCTGCGTCGGACCAGCTCGGCACCGTAGGCCGCGCGACCGCCGTCGTCGCCGCTTCGTCCGGCCTCGTCGTCTCGATGATGGGTGCGCCGGCCATGGCCGCGGCTCCGACGGACGACACCGTCACGGGCGCCCTCGCCGCCGTCGACACCGACGCGCTGACCGCCTCGGCCAAGGCCGTCCTGGCGTCCGCGCCGGTCGTCAGCGCGCCGACGGACGCGAAGTGGAAGATCGACGCGCCGGTCGTCAAGGCCGTCAAGCCGGTCGTCAAGAAGGTCGTCGTCGAGGTTGACGACTCGACCCCGTCGGTCTCGCGCAGCTCGCTGCGTGACTCGGGCAGCGACTCCGGCAGCCAGGCGTCGAACAACCCGATCCCGCAGTCGGTCTCCGGCAACGCCGTCCTCGAGATCGCTGCCCGCTACGTCGGCACGCCGTACGTCTACGGCGGCGCGGCCCCCGGCGGCTTCGACTGCTCGGGCTTCGTGTCCTACGTCTACAAGCAGCTCGGAATCTCCCTGCCGCGCTCGTCCAGCGGCATCCGCGGCGTGGGTCACGTCATCTCGCGGTCCGAGGCCAAGCCGGGCGACCTGATCTGGACCCCGGGCCACATCGCGATCTACGCGGGCGGCAACCAGCAGATCGACTCGCCCCGCCCGGGCAAGACGATCCAGTTCCGTGGGATCTGGCAGCGCAACCCCACGTTCCTGCGCGTCGGCTGACGCACAGCACTCTTCGAAGAGGCCCCGACGACACGGTCGTCGGGGCCTCTTCGCATTCCCGACACTCCGTGCGGTTACTCTGGTCGCGCACCACGCTGCACCAACGCTCCGCCGGGCCGGCAGCCAGCCGGTCCGACCCCCCCGGTCGGGAGATTGCCGTGCTGACACAGGTCGTACCCGAGTTACCCGCGCCACCACCCCCGGCGCCGGCCGCCCAGGCCCGCACGCTGCTGCTCAACGCCAGCCTCGAACCCCTGTGCATCGTGAGCGTGCATCGTGCGGTGCTGCTCATGATGTGCGGGAAGGCCACCGTGCTCGAGACGGACGGGCGCACCCTGCACTCCGCCCACGTCGAGCTGCCGGTTCCGGTCGTCATCAGCCTCACCCGCTACGTCCACGTCCCCGTGAGACGGCCGGTGCCACCCACGCGCCGGACCGTGCTGCAACGGGACTCCCACCGCTGCGCGTACTGCGGCGGCGGCGCCGACACCGTGGACCACGTCCACCCGCGCTCCAAGGGTGGTCGGCACGAGTGGACCAACGTGGTGGCCGCCTGCGTGCGGTGCAACCACCGCAAGGCCGACCGGCTGCTGCACGAGCTGGGCTGGGAGCTGTCCTTCACGCCGCGCGCCCCGCGCTGGTCTGTGGCGTTCGGTTCGGGGGCGGTGCGGGCAGATCCGTTGTGGTCCGCCTATGTCGTCGCCTGAGCTCACGCGAGAGACTGGGATCAGGTAGCGAACCCCCTCGCCACCAGGACGTGAAGGAGCGGCCATGCCACGCGACGACGTGATCCTCGTGGGTGTGGACGGCTCCACGCCGAGTCTGCACGCGCTCGACTGGGCCGCGGCCGAGGCCGTCCGTCGGGGCTGCGCGCTGTACCTCGTGTGCTCCTACGCCCTGCCCTCGTTCACGGCCGCCTCGCTCGACGGCGGCTACGCGGCGCTCGACGACACCGCCATCAAGGAGGGTGCGCTCGCCGTGCTCGCGGAGGCGACCGCCCGCATCTCGCACCTCGGGGTGCCCGTGACGTCCCGGGTGCACACGGGCGACGCCGCCGGGGTGCTGATCGAGCTCTCGCACGAAGCGGCGCTCGTGGTCGTCGGCACCAGGGGGCGCGGCGGGTTCGCGGAGCGGCTGCTCGGCACGGTGTCGTCGGCGCTGCCCGCGCACGCCCACTGCCCGACCGTCGTGGTGCCGCTGCGCGACGAGAAGGGGCACGTGATCCCCGACGACGTCGAGGTTCCGCCGGTCCGGCCCGTGCAGCGCATCGTGGTCGGTGTGGACGGCTCGGAGCAGGCGGAGCGCGCGCTGCGGTACGCGGTCGCCGAGGCGGACACGTGGGGCGCCGACCTCACGGCCGTGGCGGGCATCCCCGTCGGGTCGATGACGGGTGTCCTCGCGTGGCTCCCCGCCGCCGTGGACCACGAGCAGGTGCTCCGCGACCTCGAGGAGGGCCTCAACGTCGTCGTCGACCGGGCCGTCGCCGAGCACCCGGGCGTCGTGGTGAAGCGGTACGCGCTCGACGGGACGGGTGCTGAGCTGCTGACCGAGTTCTCGGTCGCGACCGACCTCATCGTCGTCGGCTCGCGCGGTCGCGGCGGCTTCACCGGGCTCCTGCTGGGTTCGACGAGCCAGGCCGTGCTGCACCACTCGCAGTGCCCCGTGATGGTCGTGACCAACAGGTGCGACCCGGTCTGAGCCCGCGGGGCCGTGCCCGGCCCGCAGGGGCAGACGTCAGGCCTGCGTCAGGCCTGCTCGGGCACCTCGGGCCGCCTGACGAGCGCGGAGAGCACCACGGTCGACCTGGTGCGTGACACGAACGGCTCGGCCGCGAACCGCTCGACCACCTGCTCGAGGTGCCGCATGTCTCGCGCGCGCACCTGGACGACGAGGTCGACGTCGCCCGTGACGGTGCTGGCGGCGACGACCTCGGGGTACTGCTCGACCGCGGCGCGCATGGTCGCGGGACTCGTCGAGCCCTGGCAGTAGACCTCGACGAACGCCTCGGTGTGCCACCCCAGCGCCGCGGGGTCGAGGCGCACGGTGAAGCCGCGGATGACTCCGCGGTCGCGCAGCCGGTCGACGCGGCGCTTGACCGCGGGCGCGGACAGCGACACCTGCTCGCCGACCTGCGCGAACGTGGCGCGGGCGTCGACCGAGAGCACGCGCAGGATCGCCAGGTCGAGGTCGTCGAGGTCGGGCACGTGCCCATCTTCGCCGACGCGGCCGCGGGATGGGCGGAATGGGCCGACAGCGTGATTTCTGTCGCATTTGCGCTGCAGACCTCAAGTCCCGCCCTCCCGCTGCCGATCCACCGCTTCCAGGCACGAGTCCGGCGCCCGCCGGGTACGTGCACAGCGGGGGACGGCGCGAGCCGCGAGACGACGAGGGAGCTCAGATGCGCAGGTGGGACATGCACTCGCGAGTGTTCGGAGCAGTGGTGGCCGCCGCGCTGGTGGTCTCCGTCGGTGCGAGCGCCGCGTGGAGCGAGGGCGAACCGTCCGACGGGGCGACGGCGGCTGCATCGCCGACCGCATCCCCGACCGCGTCACCCACCGCCACCCCGACCCCCGAGCCGAGCGCCACGCCGACTCCCGAGGCGACCCCGCAGCCGACGCCGACCCCGTCGCCGAGCCCCACGCCCAGCCAGCAGCCCGCAGTCACGTCGAGCAAGCCGGCCACGGTCCCCGCCAAGCCCGCCAAGGCGGTGTCGATCTTCGCCAAGCAGACCGCCCAGCAGGCGGCCGCATCGAAGAAGGCCGCGGCGCGCGCCCTAGCTGCGCAGAAGGCCGCGAAGAAGAAGGCCGCGGCGACGACCGCGAAGCGCGCGGCAGCCATCAAGGCGCCGGCGCACGTCCCCGCGGGCGGCCTGGTGTGCCAGGGCTCAGGCGGCCCCGGCGCGACCGAGCAGAAGATCACGGCGATCGGCAAGGCGATCAACGCCTACCGCAAGAGCCACGGCCTGCGGTCGCTGACCATCGCGCGCTCGTCGACGCTCGTGACCCACGCCAAGCGCATGGCGACCACGGGCGGCATCTGGCACTCCGGTCACGAGAACATCGTGGCCTGCGTGAGCAACGACAGCGCCACGACGATGGTGAAGGCCTGGGCCAACTCGGCGCCGCACCGCAAGCAGATGCTCCGCACGGGCGTCAAGCACATGAGCGTCGGGGGAGCCGTGAACGACGGCTGGCTGTTCGGCGCGGTGCTCTTCAGCTGACGCGCGACCCGCTCAGCGCAGCGCGTCCGTCAGGGCGTCGAGCGCGAGGTCGAGGTCGTCGGCGCTGATCGTCAACGGCGGGGCCAGGCGCACGGTCCGGCCGTGCGTGTCCTTGGCCAGCACGCCGCGCGCCAGCAGCCGCTCGCACAGCTCCCGGCCGGTCGCCGGACCCGCGCCGGGTGCGACGTCGAGCCCCGCCCACAGGCCGATGCGGCGAGCAGAGGCGAGCGCACCGGCAGCGACCAGGGCGTCGAGCCGCTCGCCGAGCTGGGCTCCGCGCGTGCGCGCCGCGGCCTGCGGCTCGCCCGACGACAGCAGCTCGACGACGGCGATCGCGACCGCGCACGCGAGCGGGTTGCCCCCGAACGTGGAGCCGTGGGTGCCGGCGGTGAGCACGCCGAGCACGTCGTCGCGCCCGACGACCGCGGACACGGGCACGATCCCGCCCCCGAGCGCCTTGCCGAGCGTGACGAGGTCGGGCCGCACGCCCCAGGTCTCGACGGCGAGCGTCGTCCCGGTGCGGCCGAGCCCCGACTGGATCTCGTCGGCGACGAGCAGCACGTTCGCGTCGGTGCACAGCGCGCGGACGGCGGGCAGGTAGCCGGCGGGCGGGACCACCACGCCCTGCTCGCCCTGCACGGGCTCGAGCAGCACGGCGACCGTCGTCTCGTCGATCGCCGCGGCGAGCGCGGCCGCGTCGCCGTAGGGCACGGAGCGGAACCCGGGCGTGAAGGGCCCGAAGTGCCGGCGCGCGTCGGGGTCGTCGGAGAACGAGACGATCGTGGTGGTCCGGCCGTGGAAGTTGCCGTCCGCGACGATGATCGTCGCGCGGTCGTCGGGCACGCCCTTGACCTCGTAGCCCCACTTGCGGGCCGCCTTGATCGCGGTCTCGACCGCCTCTGCGCCCGTGTTCATCGGCAGCACCATCGGCGTGCCCGTCAGCAGCGGTCCGACGAGACCGGCGACCGCCTGCGCGAACGGCTCGAGCAGCTCGTGGTCGAACGCGCGCGAGGTGAGCGTGAGGCGGTCGAGCTGCGCGTGCGCGACCTCGATCAGCGCCGGGTGGCGGTGCCCGAAGTTGAGCGCCGAGTAGCCGGCGAGCAGGTCGAGGTACCGGCGCCCGTCGACGTCCGTGACCCACGAGCCCTCGCCGGCCACGAGCGTGACGGGGAGCGGGTGGTAGTTGTGCGCGAGCACGGAGTGCGTGGTCGGCGCCGGGTGGGACATCGTCATCGCCATGCTCGCTCCCGCTGCCTCAGGCGCGGATCTCGAGCGTGCAGCACTTCGCGCCGCCGCCGCCCTTGAGCAGCTCGCTCGTGTCGACCGGGATCGGGTTGTAGCCGCGTGCGCGCAGCTCCGCGGCCAGGTCGACCGCGCCGGGCGCGACCACGACGTTGAGCCCGTCGGACACGGCGTTGAGGCCGAGCGCGGCGGCGTCACGCGCGGTGGCGAGGACCGCGTCGGGGAACAGCTGCTCGAGCACGGCCCGGCTCCCGGCCGAGAACGCCTGCGGGTAGTAGGCGATCTGGGGGTTGGCGCTGCTGCTGTCGAGCACGGCCAGCGCGGTGTCGAGGTGGTAGTAGTGCGGGTCGACCAGGTCGAGCGAGATCACCGGTCGCCCGAACAGCTCCTGCGCCTCGGCGTGGGCCGCGCGCTCGGTGCGGAACCCGGTGCCGGCGAGGATCAGGTCGCCGACGACCAGGAGGTCGCCCTCGCCCTCGTTCGTCTGGGCGGCGGTGTGCGTCACGAAGCCCTGGTCCGCGAACCACTTCTGGTACGCGGGCCCCTCGGGCTGGCGCTCGGGGTAGCGGAACCGCGCCGAGTACACGACGCCGTCCACGACGGTCGCGCCGTTGGCGGCGTAGACCATGTCGGGCAGGCCCTCGACGGGCTCGATCGTGTCGACGCGGTGGCCGAGCTCGAGGTACGTGTCCCGCAGCGTGCGCCACTGCCGCACCGCCAGGTCCGCGTCCGTGTACCGGGTCTTGTCCATCCAGGGGTTGATCTCGTAGGAGACCGTGTAGTGGACGGGCTCGCACATCAGGTAGTGGCGGGCGGTCTTGACGAGGCTGTTGGCGGCGCTGTTCACGCGGGCGGCGGTCATCGGGCTCCTTCGTGGCGGGGTGCGGTGACGCATATCCACTTTCGAGCGTACGAGCGGATCCGCCCTGCACGCGCCAAGCCGCGTTGCGCATGTGGGCGCGATTCATTGCGCGTGAAGTCGCCTCAGCGGTGATCTGTTGCGTCGATCTCGTCGGCCGCGGCAGCGAGCGCTCGTCGGACCATGGTCGCGAGAAACGGCCGGACGAGCGCACGTCCCAGCCCGGGCGGCACGTGCGCGAGGTAGACGTCCTCGCTCCAGCGCACGCGGGCGTGCGTCGAACCCACGGCCGTGACCTCGATCCGCGCCTCGCCGAGCAGCACGGGGCCGCGCTTGACGAACACGGCGACGCGGCTCGGCCCGGGCGGGTCGGCGCGCGTGACGACCATGCGGTCGACGAGCCCCGGCCAGCCGCGCCGGGCCCCCGGCCCCGAGGTCGCGGTGACCCGCGTGCCGACCTCCCCGGCGCCGTCGACCTCGACGCGGGTCAGCGGGACCCAGCGCGCGTGGTTGCGGGCATCGGTGAGCAGCGTCCACGCCTCGTCGGCGGGGATCGGGAGCGTGCGGGACGCGCTGGTCACCGTGCGGGACCCAGGGCGTCGAGCGCCGCGACGCGCGCCTTGGTCGCGACCTGCCGGTAGGAGCTGTCGAGCAGCTCGCGGACCTCGTCCCAGTCGGTGTCGTCGCGCAGGTCGATCGCGAGCCAGCCGAACGGCCCGTGGTACGGCGGCGCGTAGAAGCGGCTGTCGTGCTCGAGCGCGGGTCGCTCGTCGGGATCGGGCTTGAACACCAGACCCGTGTCGCGACCGTCGTGCACGCCGTAGACCGCGAACATGGGCGTGGCCGCCCGGAACGTCGGGCGTCCCCAGGCCTCGACCTCGCGGGCGTCGGGGAACGCGAGCGCGATCGCGCGGACGCGCGCGAGCAGGGGATCGGCGTCGTCGTACACGCGCGGGTGCGCCATGCGGCCCACGGTAACGTCGTCCGCATGGAGTCGCGTGTGCTGGGACGGACGGGTCGGAGCGTCGGGGTCGTGGGGCTGGGCTGCTGGCAGCTCGGCGCCGACTGGGGCGAGGTGGACCCGGACACCGCGCTCGCGGTGCTCGGCGCCGCGGTCGACGCGGGAGTCACCTTCCTCGACACGGCCGACGTGTACGGCGACGGCCGGTCCGAGCGGCTCGTCGGGCAGTTCCTGGCAGCTCGGCCGGAGGCAGGGCTCACCGTCGCGACCAAGATGGGCCGACGCGCGGACCCGCACACCGCCGACGCGTACAACCTCGACGCCTACCGCGCGTGGACCGACCGCTCGCGCGCGAACCTGGGCGTCGACACGCTCGACCTCGTGCAGCTGCACTGCCCGCCCACGGCCGTCTACTCCCGCGACTCGACCTACGACGACCTCGACACCCTGGTGTCCGAGGGTCGCATCGCCGCCTACGGCGTGTCGGTGGAGACCGTCGACGAGGCGCTCGCCGCCATCGCGCGCCCGCACGTGGCGACCGTGCAGATCATCCTCAACGTCTTCCGCCGCAAGCCGCTGGCCGAGGTGCTCCCGGCGGCCGCCGCCGCGGGCGTGGGCATCATCGCGCGCGTGCCGCTGGCCTCCGGGCTGCTGTCAGGCAAGTACGACGCGACGACGACGTTCGCCGCCTCGGACCACCGCTCGTACAACCGGCACGGCGAGGCCTTCGACGTGGGGGAGACGTTCGCGGGGGTGCCGTTCGAGGTCGGCGTCGCGGCCGCAGCGTCGGTCGCGGCCCTGACGCCGAGCGGCGCGAGCACCGCGCAGCTCGCGCTGCGGTGGATCATCGACCAGCCGGGCGTCTCCGTGGTGATCCCCGGCGCGCGCAACGAGTCCCAGGCGCGGGCCAATGCTGCCGCGGCGGACGTGGCGCCGCTGACCTCGGACCTGCTCGCGGCTCTGCGGGCGATCTACGACGAGCGCATCGCGGAGCACGTCGCCGACCGCTGGTGAGAGCTCAGCGGCGGATGCCCCAGCGCTTCTTGCCCTTGGGCTCCGCGCCGGGCGGCAGCTGCGCGCGTTCCGCGTCCGGGAGCTGCTTCGGCGGGACGGGCACGAGCTCGACCACGTGGCCGAAGGTCGACGGCGGGTTGCCGAACGCCGCGCGAGCGCCCTGGATCACGGTCCGGCCCAGCGCGCGGCCGCCGGACACCCCGACCACGATGCCGATGCCGTAGGGCAGCAGCCGGCCGAAGAACAGCCCGCCCTGCTTCGCGGCCTGCTTGCGCACCATGCGGCGCGTCAGGGTGGTGTTGACCCGCTTGATGGTCGCGAGCGGCATGCGCGTGATGACCATGCGCGCGACCGCGGGCGCGCCCTGTCCGGTGAGGTCGTTGACGGCCTTCGCGCCGTCGTCGCCGAGCAGGCTCGTGAGCAGCAGCGTGGTCCGGCGGTCGGTGTCCTCGACGTCGATCCCGTGCACCGACGCGACCGCGAGGACGAACGCCGCCGACGCCCCGAAGAACGTCGCCACGTCGCTCGCCGTCAACGCGATCGCGACCCCGGTGCCGACGGCCGGCGCGGCAGCAGCAGCGCCCACGGCGCCACCCGCGCCCCCGACGACCAGCAGGTACTCCTTCTCGAGCAGCCGGATCAGCTGCGCCGGGCTCGCCTCGGGGTTGCGCCGCCGCACGCTCTCGACGTGCGCGTGGATGGTCGCCGACGGGATGGCGACAGCCTTGGCGAGCGCCTCCTCGACGATGGCCACCATCAGCGCTCTCCGACGACCGTGAGCTCGATCTCGGCGCCGGCCTTCAGCGTGCGGCCCACGGTGCAGTGCTGGTCGATCGCCCGGTGCATGACCGTGAGCAGGCGATCGCGCTGGTCGGGCTCGAGCCCGGACAGGTCGACCGTGAACCGCTCCGTCAGCTTGGGGTAGCTGTCGCTCTCGTCGTCGGCCAGCCCCTCGACCTCGATCGTCACGTCGACGTCGTCGCCGAGCCGCCGCGCGACGGCGACGTCGCTCGCGAGGCCGCTGCAGCCCGCGAGCGCGATCTTCATGAGCTCGCCGGGCGTGAACGCCTCGTCGTAGGAGATGTCGCCGATCTCCACGCGCGCACCGCGCGAGTTGCGGCCGACGTACCGGCGGGCACCGGTCCGCTCGACCCAGAGCCTGGTGCCGGCGGCGTTGGCGGGTTCTGTCGTCATGCACCGATCCTTACACGGCGCTCGCAGACTCACTGAGGTCGCTGTTCGAAGCACGATCACGAGGGCCCGGCCGAGGGCTACGATCGGCCGATACCAACGGTGGTAGGCGTTCATCGGCCGGAGACGGCGTGAGGAGCGGCAGCATGTGCGAGGCAGAGCCGGAGCGCCGCCCCGCGATTCCGGTCGTCGCCGGGGCAGACGTCGCCGCCGTGCAGGAGCGGCGGCTCCGGTCGCGGATCCGCCTCGCGGCCGCCGCGGCCCGGCGAGCCGAGGCGTCGCGGCAGTTCGGCAGGCCGTTCGACGACGCCGTCGCCCGGGTGTGCGAGCACCTCGACTCCGCGTTCTGGACGCACGACGAGTGGGGCTCGGCCTTCGACCGGCGGCACTTCG
>JBCECL010000021.1:0-8192 GCA_039207135.1 Brevundimonas sp. | reverse complement strand
GAGCGAGGCCGCGGCGGCCACGATCCCCGCCTCGTCCAGGCCGTGCTGGACTGCCTCGAGTACACGCTCGTGAACCCGCTCGCGTCCCGGCCCGGCGTCGCCGACTGGGCCGCGAAGCGTTGCTCGACGTTCCACGAGGACGCCGTCGCGGCCGACGCGGTCGCGGCGGTCTTCGCGGTGCGCGCGTCGGCGTACTCGTCCTGAGCCCTCGACGGACCAGCACAACTGGTCCCGCCGCAGGTCAGAGGGGGTGAGGGGGGACTTCGGTCCCAGGGCTTCGCGCGTCGCGACCTTACGCTGCGAGAGTCCCAGCCGGGCCATGAGGACCGCAATGAAGCCCCTCGTCAGTCGACCTATCCAGGTGGACGACGTTGCCGTCGTCTCCCCGGGTGCAGGTGCCATCGTGGAGCCGATTCGCACGTCGATCCGCACGACCCGGACTACTTCTCGCTCCCGGACGTGCACAGTGCGCAATGAGCCCCAGTTCCCCGGCCTCCCGGACGTCATCAACGGCAACGGCGCGGTGGCGCACGTGATGAAGCACGTGTGCGGCGGCGTGATCGGCTACCCCATCACCCCCTCGACCGAGATCTCCGAGACCTTCGAGGCAGCCCGCGCCGAGGGCCAGCTCAACGTCTGGGGCAAGCACCCGTTCTTCGTGGAGGCCGAGGGCGAGCACTCGGCGCAGAGCGGCGCCCTGGGCGCAGCGCTCACGGGCGGCAGCTTCATCTCCAACGCCTCGTCGAGCCAGGGCATCCTCTACGCGCTCGAGTCGCACTACGTCACCGTCGGCAAGAAGATCGGCGGCTTCGTGCTGCAGGTCGCGGCCCGCGTGGTGAGCAAGCACTCGCTCAACGTCATGGCCGGGCACGACGACATCTACGCGCTGCTTCCCGCGGGGTACACGGTCCTGTTCGGGTCCAACCCGCAGGAGGCGAGCGACCTCGCCGCGATCGCGTACCGCACGTCGTCGCTCTCGCTGATCCCGGTCGCCAACACGTTCGACGGGTTCGCGACGAGCCACGTGATGAGCGAGGTGCGGCTGCCCGAGCCGGAGCTCCTCAAGCAGTACCTGGGCGACCCGGCCGGTCGCATCCCCGCGCCGACCGTCGCTCAGGAGATCCTGTTCGGCGCCAAGGGCCGCGTGTTCCAGCTGGGGCAGTACCTCGACCGCCACGCGGGCGACTTCGCGCCCGACGACCTCGCGGCGCTGCGCGCGCACCTCGCGACGATCGCGGAGAAGGTCGAGGCCGACGACGCCGGCGACCTGGTCGCCGAGTCGGCGATCTGGGTGCCCGAGGACCTGCGCGCGCAGTGGCGCCGCGCGTGGGTGAACGCGTGGGCCAAGGGCACGCGGCAGCTCGTCCCCGCGCTCGTCGACCCGCACAACCCGGGGCTGACGGGACCGGTGCAGAACCAGCCCGACTTCCAGGCCGGCGCGGTGGACCACCGGACGCACTTCGTCTCCGCGGTGCCGTCGCTGGCCCGCCGCGCGATGGCCGAGTACGGCGAGCTCACGGGCCGCGAGTACTCGCCCGTCATGGCGTACGACTGCGAGGACGCCGACTACGTGATGGTCGGCCTGGGGTCGATCACCGACGACGTCCGCGCCGTACTGCCCTACCTGCGGTCGCAGGGGCTCAAGGTGGGTGTCGTCTCGGTCAAGCTGCTCCAGCCGTTCCCCGAGGCCGAGCTCGTCGAGGCGCTGAAGACCGCCAAGGCCGTGACGGTCCTCGAGCGGTCCGACGACACCGCGCTGACGCGCCTGGTGACGCAGTCGCTGTTCCGGGCGCGAGCCAACGCGTCCGACGCCGACGCGTTCCCCGGCATCCCGCCGCTCGCCGCGAGCCCGCGGCTCACCACCGCGATCTTCGGCCTCGGCGGGCACGACGTGCAGCCGCGTCACCTGGTCGCCGCGTTCAAGAACATGGTGTCGCCGACGGGCTCGCCGCTGGTCTACATCGGCTCGCAGTTCTTCAGCGACGCGGCCTCCGGCGAGCTCGCCGGGATCCAGGAGCGGCTGCGCGCCGCGTACCCGGAGACCGAGCTCATGGCGCTGGCCACCGAGCCGAACCCGCAGGTGCTCCCCGACGACGCGCTGCGCATCCGGTTCCACTCGGTCGGCGGCTACGGCACGATCGCGACCGGCAAGCTCCTCACCGACATCCTGGCCGGCGTGCTCGGCATGTACTCGAAGTCGGCGCCCAAGTACGGCTCGGAGAAGAGCGGCGCGGCGACCAACTTCTACATCACGCTGTCGCCCGAGCCGGTGCTGCTGACCAACGCCGAGCTCGAGGACGTCGAGGTCGTCGTCTCGCCGGACCACAAGGCGTTCGTCCACACCAACCCGCTCAAGGGCCTGACGGTGGGCGGCACGTTCATCATGCAGTCCGACCTCGCACCGATCGACGTGTGGCGCAGCCTGCCCGCGCACGCGCGGCGGACCATCCGCGAGAAGCAGATCACCTTCCTCGTGATGGACGCCTTCCGGGTCGCCAAGCTGCACGCCCCGACGCCCGAGCTCGAGACCCGCATGATGGGCATCGCGTTCATCGGCGCCGTCGTCGGCCGCGTCGACCGCATCTCTCAGGGCGCCACGCAGGACGCGATCCTGGAGAAGGTGCGCCACGAGCTGACCAAGAAGTTCGGCCGCAAGGGCGACGCGATCGTCAGCTCGAACATGGCCGTCATCACCGACGCCATCGCGGCGACGAGCCCGATCGAGTACGAGGCCGACGAGTTCGTCGCGGTCGACTCCGACCCGGCCGCCGCGCGCACCCGGACGGTCGCGCTGTCGGCGTCGATGTGCCCGGTCGCCGCCGAGCCGCGCGCCACGGCGCTCTTCGACCCCGCGTACTACGAGGACCTCGCCGCCCGCCCGTTCCGCGAGGGCACGATCGGCGAGTCGCCCGTGCTGCCGGGCGCGGGCCTGTTCATGCCGGTCGGCACGGGCCTCAACAAGGACAAGGGCATCTTCCGGCGCACCGTGCCGGTGTTCGACCCGACCGCGTGCACCGGCTGCCTCGAGTGCGGCATCGTCTGCCCCGACGCGGCCATCCCCAACACGCTGCACGAGATCCACGACCTGCTGCTGTCGGCCATCGGCAAGGTGGACGCGCCCGAGCCGCAGCGCGAGGTGCTGCGGTCGGTCGCCTACGCCTGGTCGGAGCGGATCCGCCAGGAGCTGCGGGCGGACGGCTCCGCGACGTCGCTCGCTGCCGTCGCCGCGGCGGCCGTGCCCGAGACCGACGCGCGGGCGGTCGCCCGTTACTCCGGTGCGGTCGTCGAGGCGCTCGCGGCCTTCCCGGTCGCGCGCACGCGCCCGTTCTTCGACGCGATGGAGAAGCAGACGCCCGGCACGGGGGCCTTGTTCTCGGCCGTGATCGACCCGTGGAAGTGCACGGGCTGCCTGCAGTGCGTCGACGTCTGCGGGCCGGGCGCGCTGGTCTCGGCGGAGCAGGACGTGGACCTCGTCGAGCTGCTCGAGCAGCGGTTCGAGACCGTGTCGGCGCTGCCGAACACGCCGCGGCGGTTCGTCGCGGACGCCGTGACGCCCGACGGCGACGTCAAGCGGATGATCCTCGACCACGCGAACTACTACGCCATGACGGGCGGCCACGGCGGCTGCCGCGGCTGCGGCGAGGTCACCGCGATCCGGCTGATGACGGCCATGTCGCGGGCCCTGGGCGAGGAGCGCAAGCGCGCGCACGTCGCCGAGCTGGAGCAGACGATCGAGCAGCTCAGCGCCAAGCTCGAGCACGTCGAGGACGTCGACCGCCGCAAGCACCTGGGCTCGATCGTCGGCGCGCTCGACAAGGCGCTGTACCTCTACGAGGGCGGCCCGACGGGTCGCGGCCCGGCGTCGACCGTCATCGCGAACTCGACCGGCTGCTCGTCGGTCTACGCCTCGTCGATGCCGTTCCAGCCCTACCTCGACCCGTGGGTCAACAGCCTGTTCCAGGACGCCCAACCGCTGGCCGTCGGCATCTACGAGGGCCTCGCCTCGCAGCTCGTCCCGGAGGTCCGGGCGCTGCGCGACGCGAAGCTCGAGCTCGCCGACGCCTACGACCCCGCGGTCCACGGCAAGGCCGGCGCGACGCTCACCTGGCACGAGTTCACCCCCGCCGAGCTCACGCTCCTGCCGAACGTCCTGACGATCGGCGGCGACGGCGCGACGTACGACATCGGCTTCGGCGCGCTGTCCCGCGTGCTGGCTGCCGGGACCCCGATCAAGGCGCTCGTGCTCGACACGGGCGGCTACTCCAACACGGGCGGCCAGGCCTCGACGGCCTCGCTCACCGGCCAGGACGCCGACCTCGCCCGGTACGGCAAGGCCCACGCGGGCAAGCGCGAGGGGCGCAAGGAGCTCGGCGTCATCGCGGCGTTCCACCCGAACGTCTTCGTCGCCACGACGGCGACCGCGCTGCACGGGCACTTCCTCGCGGCGGCCATGAGCATGCTCGAGTTCGACTCGGGCGCTGCCGTGATGGAGATCTACGCCGCGTGCGGCACCGAGAACGGCATCCCCGAGGACCTGTCCAACCGGCGCTCGCGGCTCGCCGTGGAGAGCCGGGTCAGCCCGCTGTTCGTGCACGACCCGCGCAAGGGCAGCACCCTGCCCGAGCGGTTCAACCTCGACGGCAACCCGGACATCGACAAGCTGTGGAGCACCTCGACGCTCGAGCACGTCGACGACAGCGGGAACCTGCAGCTGTTGCAGACGCCGCTGACGCCCGCGGAGTTCGCGCTCGGGGAGGTGCGGTTCGCGAAGCAGTTCACGAAGGTCTCTTTCGACTCCGAGGGCCTGGTGCCGATCGCGGAGTTCGTCGAGCTGTCGGCCGACGAGCGCGCCGGCAAGCGGCCGTTCGTGTACGCGACGGACGACGACAAGCGGCTCATCAAGGTCGCGTGCTCGTCGGCCATCGTGGCGCTCGTCGAGGACCGCAAGCACCACTGGCAGACGCTGCAGTTCCTCGCCGGCTTCGGCGAGGCGCGGCTGTCGGCCGCGCACAAGGCGGAGCTCGCCGACCTCACGGACCGGTACCACGCGGCGTCGGCGGCCCGGGAGGCGTCGCTCGACGAGATCGCCGCGGCGATGGCCGAGCTGGCGTCGTCGTCTGCGGCGCCATCGGGCATGCCTGCGTTCTCGTTCGGGGGTCCCGCTGTGGCTGTGGCCCCGGCTGCGACGGCGACCGCCCTCGCGGAGCGGCCGATCTGGCTGGACCCGGCCGACGAGGCCAAGTGCAACGACTGCGGCACCTGCTACCAGGAGCTGCCGGCGCTGTTCGAGAAGGCGACGATCGTCGTCGACGGGCAGGCGCAGGCCATCGGCCGGCTGAAGCCCGGTGCCCTCGACGACCTCGAGATCACGCCCGAGCTGGCCAAACGGATCGCCCGGGTCAAGGCCACCTGCGACGCGGAGATCATCCACTGATGAGCACCGACACGCCCCTGCGTCCTTCTGACCAGGACGACGTCCAGCGGTGGGTCGGTGCGCGCCACGCGCTCGACGCGAGCCGTCAGGAGGTGGAGGCCCTCGACGCGACGCGCGGGGTCTCGACCTTCCACCACCAGCTCGACCTGCTCGAGCGGCGGCTCGTCGCCGACCCGCGCGCGTTCCGCGACCTGTTCATCGCGGACGGCATGGCGGCGGTCGCGTGGGAGTTCCGGCAGAGCGAGCTGTCGCGCGACTTCGTCGTGCGGATGTGGGACATGCTGCTGCGGGACGACGACGTGTCGACCGTGCTCATGCGGTTCATCTGGGACCTGCCGCTGGGCAAGAAGCGCATGTTCATCAGGGCGATCGACGCGCACCTGTCCGACCGCTACCCGATGTTCGCCGGGCTGGCGAACGACTGGCCGGCGGGCAGCACCATCGAGCCGTACGTCCGCGAGGCCGACGACCGCGCCGCCGACTTCGGCCTGGTGAACAAGGGCTACCTCGGGTACATGGACCTCGGGTACACCCGTCGGGACGTCGACCTGATCGTCTGGCTCGAGGCCATCCGCGACAAGCAGTGCGCCGACGCGCCCTGCGAGCTCGGGGTGTTCCTCGAGGCGCACAAGCCGCCCAAGTACGGCTGCCCGGTGAAGATCCACATCCCGCAGATGATGGAGCTGATCGGCACGGGCCGGTTCCAGGAGGCGCTCGAGCTGCTGCAGTCGTGCAACCCGCTGCCGAACGTCACCGGCCGCGTGTGCCCGCAGGAGCTGCAGTGCCAGGCGGCGTGCCTGCACAAGACGTCGATGTCGATCGGCCAGCTCGAGTGGTTCCTGCCGGAGCGCGACAAGCTGGTGAACCCGGACGGCGACGCGGCGCGGTTCGCCTCGTTCCCCGACCCGTGGACCATGGCGGCCAAGCCGCCGGTGGCCATCGTCGGCTCCGGTCCCTCCGGGCTCATCAACGCCTACCTGCTGGCGGCCGAGGGCTTCCCGGTCACCGTGTTCGAGGCGTTCCACGAGCTCGGCGGCGTGCTGCGCTACGGCATCCCCGAGTTCCGGCTGCCGAACTCGCTCATCGACGACGTGGTGCGCAAGGTCCGCCTGCTCGGCGGCCGGTTCGTGACGAACTTCGTCGTCGGCAAGACGGCCTCGCTGCAGGACCTGCGCGACGCGGGCTTCTGGAAGATCTTCGTCGGCACCGGCGCGGGCCTGCCGATGTTCATGAACGTGCCGGGCGAGCACCTGCTCAACGTCATGTCGGCGAACGAGTTCCTCACGCGCGTCAACCTCATGCACGCCAACGTCGAGGACCAGGAGACGCCGCTGCCGTTCGTGCACGGCCGCAGGGTTCTCGTCATCGGGGGCGGGAACACCGCGATGGACGCCGCGCGCACGTCGCAGCGCCTCGGGGGAGACGTGACGATCGTCTACCGCCGCACCCGCGCCGAGATGCCGGCCCGCGTCGAGGAGCTGCATCACGCGCTCGAGGAGGGCATCCACCTGCTGCCGCTACGGGCGCCGTCGGAGTTCCTCGGCGACGGCAACACGGGCTTCGTGAAGGCGGCGACGCTCGACGTCATGGAGCTCGGCGAGCCCGACGCGTCGGGCCGTCGTCGGCCGATGGCGACGGGCCGGACCGAGCAGGTCGAGGCGGACCTGGTGATCATGGCGCTCGGCAACTCGTCGAACCCGATCATCAAGGACTCCGAGCCGCGCATCGAGACGTCCAGGTGGGGCACGCTCAACCTGGCCGCGCCGGGGTCGCAGCAGACGACGCTCGAGGGCATCTACTCGGGCGGCGACGCGACCCGCGGCGGTTCCACCGCGATCAACGCGGCCGGCGACGGCCAGGCGGCGGCGCGCGAGATCCTCGCCGACGTCGACGTGCCGATCGACGAGGTCCGGCGTCTGGTTGCCGCCGCTCGTTCTTATACGGACCTGGCTGCCGCGGACGCGGTGATCCTCGCCAAGCGGAACCTCTCGCCGGGCATCGAGGAGTTCACCGTCCGGGCCCCCGTCGTCGCGCGCTCCGCCCAGGCGGGCCAGTTCGTCCGCGTGTTCACACGCCCGGGTGGCGAGCTCATCCCGCTCACCCTCGCGGACTGGGACGCCGAGGCGGGCACGGTGTGCCTCGTGGTGCAGGCCGTGGGCGTCAGCTCGATCGAGATGAACGCGATGCAGCCGGGCGACGTGCTCGCGGGCATCGCCGGGCCGCTCGGCCGGCCGTCGGAGCTGCACCGCTACGGATCCGACTCGACCGTGGTGTTCACGGCCGGCGGCCTCGGCCTGCCCCCGGTGTTCCCGATCATGCGCGAGCACCTGCGGCTGGGGAACCACGTCACGCTCATCGCCGGCTTCCGCACGCGGGACCTGATGTTCTGGACGTCCCCCGGCGAACGGGTGGCTGCGCTCCAGGCCGAGTTCGGCGACCAGCTCGAGGTGGTCTACGCGACGAACGACGGCTCGTACGGCGTCGAGGGCTTCGTGACCGCGCCCCTCCTCGAGATGCTCGACGCCGGCCGTTCGATCGCCGAGGTCATCACCATCGGCCCGCCGATGATGATGCGCGGCGTCTCCGACCTCACCAAGCCGTACGGCGTCCGCACCGTCGCGTCGCTCAACTCGATCATGGTCGACGCGACCGGCATGTGCGGCGCGTGCATGGTGCCCGTGGTGATCGACGGCGCGCTCGTGCGCAAGCACGCGTGCATCGACGGGCCCGAGATCGACTCGCACCTGATCGACTGGGA
>JBCECL010000020.1:40934-44386 GCA_039207135.1 Brevundimonas sp. | reverse complement strand
CCGTCATCACGGAGGTTCGGCATGGCCACGCCGGTTCACACCTCCGTGATGACGCCGAACCTCCGTTCCGATGCCCAGCCGCCGTGGAGCGGAGCGGGACGGGGTGGGGCGGGGTGGAGCGAGGCGGGGTGGAGCTGGGCTGGGCGGGGCGGAGCCAGGCCGGGTGGAGCTGGGCGGGCCAGGTGGATAGTGGAGCGGCGGGGCGGGGCCGCTGGGTGGGCGGGTAATCTCGGGGGCCTCATGGCTCATCTGCTCGGCGCGGACCGCGTCACCCTCACGCTCGGCACCCGCACCCTTCTCGACGAGGTCAGCCTCGGGCTCGACGACGGGCAGCGGATCGGCGTCGTCGGCCCCAACGGCGCGGGCAAGTCGACGCTGCTGCGGGTCCTGGCCGGCGTCCAGGCGCCCGACGACGGCCGCGTGACGCGATCGGGCGGCACGCGGATCGCCGTCCTCGAGCAGCGCGACGACCTCGGCTCGGGGACCGTGCTCGCGCACATCCACGGGAGCGCCGAGCAGTTCGAGTGGGCCGCCGACCCGCGCATCCGGGCCGTGCACGCCGGTCTGCTCCCGGACGTCGACATGACCGCCGACCTCTCGACGTTGTCCGGCGGTCAGCGCCGTCGCGTCGCGCTCGCGGCGCTGCTGGTGCGCGACGACGAGGTGCTCGTGCTCGACGAGCCGACCAACCACCTCGACGTCGAGGGCGTGGCCTGGCTCGCCAACCACCTGAGCGAGCGGTACCGCGGCAGCAACGGCGCGCTCGTGGTCGTCACGCACGACCGCTGGTTCCTCGACGCCGTCTGCACCCGCACGTGGGAGGTGCACGACGGCACCGTCGACCAGTACGAGGGCGGCTATGCCGCGTACGTGCTGGCCCGCGCGGAGCGTGCGCGCACCGCGCAGAGCACCGAGGAGAAGCGGCAGAACCTGCTGCGCAAGGAGCTCGCGTGGCTGCGGCGCGGTGCGCCCGCGCGCACCTCGAAGCCCAAGTTCCGCATCGACGCCGCGAACGCGCTCATCGAGAACGAGCCGCCGCCGCGCGACCGCATGGAGCTGTCGCGGATGGCGACGGCCCGGCTCGGCAAGGACGTGCTGGACGTCGAGGACGTCACGCTGCGGTTCGACGAGCGGGTGCTTCTCGACGACGTGACGTGGCGGATCGGTCCCGGCGACCGGATCGGGCTCGTCGGGGTCAACGGCGCGGGCAAGACGAGCCTGCTGCGGCTGCTGTCCGGGCGCCTGGCACCCACGCAGGGACGGGTCAAGCGCGGCAAGACGGTCCAGGTCGCCGAGCTGCGGCAGGACGTGGAGGACCTCGACGAGCTCGCCGGCCTGCGGGTGGTCGAGGTCATCGAGTCCGAGAAGCGCTCCGTGGTCGTCGGCGGCAAGGAGCTCACCGCGGCGCAGCTCGTCGAGCGGCTGGGCTTCACGCGCGAGCGTGCCCGCACTCCCGTGCGCGACCTGTCGGGCGGTGAGCGCCGGCGGCTTCAGCTGCTGCGCCTGCTCGTCGGCGAGCCGAACGTGCTGCTGCTCGACGAGCCCACCAACGACCTCGACACCGACACCCTGGCCGCGCTCGAGGACCTGCTCGACGGCTGGCCCGGCACGCTGATCGTCGTCTCGCACGACCGCTACCTGCTCGAGCGCGTGTGCGACAAGCAGATGGCGCTGCTGGGTGACGGCGCGCTGCGCGAGCTGCCGGGCGGGGTCGAGCAGTACCTCGACCTGCGTCGCGACGCGCTCGCCGATCCCGGGCCGACCACGGCGTCGTCGGCCGCGTCGAAGTCGGCAGGCGCACAGTCGTCGACGACGGAACCGCAGGCCTCCGCCGCCGACGTGCGTGCCGCGCGCAAGGAGGTCGGCCGCATCGAGCGCCGGCTGTCCAAGATCGCCGAGCTCGAGGCGAAGGTGCACGACAAGATGGCGGCCCAGGCGACCGACCACGTGGCCGTCGCGGCCCTCGACGCCGAGCTGCGCACGCTGGCCGACGAGAAGGACGAGCTCGAGGCCGCCTGGCTCGAGGCCGCGGAGATCGCTGGCTGACCGGGCGGCCCGGCCCGGCGCGCACGACGCGCGCCGCGACCGGCGGTCGGTGGGGGCCGGTCTCAGCTCGCGTCGAACGGTGTGACCAGGTCGCGCAGCAGCGCGGCAAGCTGGTCACGATCGTGGTCGGCGAGGCCCGCGAGCAGGCCGCGCTCCACGTCGAGCAGATCGGCGAACGCGCCGTCCACGCGCGCGAGGCCGGCCGGCGTGAGCTGGACGAGCACCCCGCGCCGGTCGTCGGGCGACGGCAACCGCTCGACCAGGCCGTGCTCGGCCAACCGGTCGATCCGGTTGGTCATCGTCCCGCTCGTCACGAGCGTCTGGTTGAGCAGCACGCCGGGGGACAGGCGGTAGGGCGCACCCGCGCGACGCAGGGCCGACAGCACGTCGAACTCCCACGTCTCCAGGTCGTGACGCGCGAACGCGCTGCGCCGGGCCAGGTCGAGGTGCCGGGCCAGCCGGCTCACCCGCGAGAGGACCTCGAGCGGGCGGACGTCCAGGTCGGGCCGCTCGCGCTGCCAGGCGTGCACGATGCGGTCGACCTCGTCGCGCACGTCGTCGGGAGCCGCCATGCGGCCGAGATTACTCGACGTCGAGACATGCGTCGGGGACGTCAGGCGTCGGGGACGACCTTGGACAGCTCGGGGCGCCGTTCCAGGCCGGAAAGCCCGTTCCACGCCAGGTTCACGAGGTGCGCCGCGACCTCCGACTTGCCCGGCCGGCGCGCGTCGAGCCACCACTGACCCGTGAGCGCGACCATGCCGACGAGCATCTGCGCGTACAGCGGCGCGGTCTTGGGGTCCTGGCCCTGCTTGCGGAACTGGTCGGCCAGCAGGTGCTCCACCTGGGTGGCGACGTCGCCGATGAGCGAGGAGAACGTCCCGGTGGCCTGCGCGACGGGCGAGTCGCGCACGAGGATGCGGAAGCCCGACTCGGACGTCTCGATGTAGGTCAGGAGCGCGAGCGCGGTCCGCTCGACGAGCACCTTCGGGTGCCCGCCCCCCTCGAGGGCCCCGGTCAGCGCGGTGGTCAGCGCCTGGATCTCGCGGTCGACGACGACGGCGTAGATGCCCTCCTTGCCGCCGAAGTGCTCGTACACGACCGGCTTGGAGACCTCGGCGCGGGCCGCGATCTCCTCCACGCTCGTCCCGTCGAAACCCTTCTCCGCGAACAGGCGCCGCGACACGTCGAGCAGCTGGGCGCGGCGCTGCGTGCCGGTCATGCGCAGGCGAGCAGCGCGCTTGGGTTCGGGAGCCATGCGGACATCATGCCGTGCGGGCCGACCGGGCTGGCAGACTAGGGCGCCGACGTGCGCGCGACGCGCGTCGTTCCGCCCTGGTGTAACGGCAGCACGCCGGCCTTTGGAGCCGTGCAGTCCAGGTTCGAATCCTGGGGGCGGAGCCGGC
>JBCECL010000020.1:27287-40834 GCA_039207135.1 Brevundimonas sp. | reverse complement strand
TCCCGGCCGCAGGAGACACATGCCCGCATCGCTCCCACCGCTCGCCGACCAGGCCGAGCGACTCATCGACCTCGGCCTGCACGCGCTCGCCGGCCTGACGAGCGCGTCCCTCCACGAGGCGGCCGCCGACGGTCCGGCGGGTCTCCTCGTCGTGAACCCCGCCCTCGTCCCGCCGTCGGTGCTCGCGCCGATGCTCCGGCTCGCGGACAAGGAGGGCTTCGTCGTGGTCGACATGCCCGACCTCGACGAGTTCGCGCCCATCGAGGGGCTCGCCGTGCCGGACGCGCCGCTGTACGTCGTCGCCGCGCCCGAGCGGGGCGACGAGATGGCGAACTGGTCGCCCGACGAGGCGCTCCCCGCGATCCGCGGCGCCGGCCGCACGCCGCTCACGGTCGCGGAGGGCATCCACTGGGCGCTGCAGGTCCCGGACGTCGTCGAGCGCAACCGCTGCTACATGACGATCGGCTCGCGGCTGCGCAAGCCGAACGGCCGGCTCGACGCGCGCACGCCCGCGGTCTGGATCTCGAACGGCACGGGTCGCGACGGCTCGGCGCGCCGTGGGGCGCCCAAGGTCGGCTGGTGCTGGGCGGGTAACCGGCACACCTGGCTTGGGTTCGCGTCGGGGGCGGACCGGCAGGCGCTCGTCTGAACCGCTCACCTGAACCGCTCACCTGAACCGCGCACCTGAACCGCGCACCTGAACTGCTCGCCTGCCCAGCCGCGATGCGGTGTACTCGAGTCCCGGGACACAGGAGCAGATGTGGGTGACACCCCGATCGGAAGCTGGGGCCGCGACGGCGTCGGGCTGCCGACCTACCGGCTCGACGTCGACGTCCCCGTGGTGACGACGACGCCGAGCGGAGCCGTCTACCCGCTCGAGCCGGACCCGTACTTCCTGCTCGGCAACGACGGCCTGACGCTGTTCGCGCACGCGAGCGGGTGGTTCCTGCTGATGTCGGGCGAGCGCGGCTGGGTCCGGCTGAACGGCCCGACGACGGACGCGCCGGCCAACGCGGCGACGCTGAGCGTCGTGCGGGGGACGAGCCGGCGGACGCACGCGCTCCTCGGCGCGGACGGCGCGTGCGCGTCGGCCGCGACGACCCGGCGCGAGTTCGGCTGCGGCTGGGCCGGCTACTCGACGGCGCTGGACGACGGGATCCGCGTCGAGAGGACCCTGAGCGTCGCGCCGTCGTCGCCCGACGACCGGGGACCCGCCGCCGTCGTCGTGTCGGTCCGGCTGACGAACGCGGGTTCCGAGCCGGTCGACGTCGAGTACGTCGAGACCGTGCTGAGCCACCCGACGGTGCGGATGAACACCTCACCCGACGGCGGTCCCGACCCCATCCGGTTCGTCAGCACGCCGACGGCCGGGTCGCGCGCCCTGGTCTGCGAGAGCGTCGCGACCAGCGACGACCCGGGTCTGCTCAGGGGACTCGACGAGCCGCACCGGCTCAACCAGCACCCGCCCGCGCTCGCGCTCGTCTCGACGCCGCGCTCCGGGCTGGAGGTCGCGTTCGAGCACCGCGAGGTGGCCGACGGGGGAGTCGAGCTCGCCGCGCGCGCCGGCGCCACGCTGCAGGCCGGCGAGGCTGCCGAGCTCGCATTCGTCACGGCGCTCGTCAGCCCGGACGAGTCCGTCGACGCCGTCGTGGCGTTCGCCGACGAGCTGCCCGCGGCCGGGGAGCTGTTCCGTCGCGAGTGGTCCGAGGCGCTGGCGAGGTTCGACGCCGTGGACGACGAGGACCTGCGCAGCGAGCTCGCGTGGGACGGCCATGCGCTGCTCGCGATGGCGACGTGGTCGGGCTACCACCGCCACACGTTCATCCCGCAGGGGATGACGTACGACTACCACATCGAGATGTTCGCGGCCCCGCGCGATCACCTCCAGCACTCGATGGCGGCCGCCTACTTCGCGCCGCACCTGGCCCGGTCGACCATCCTCTACACGCTGTGCAAGATGACGTACCAGGGCGAGATCAAGTACATGGACTTCGGCAACGGCGAGACGTCCAACAGCGCCTGGAACACCTCCGACCAGCAGCTCTACCTGTTCCAGGCGCTCGGCGAGTACCTGCGGATCACGGGCGACACCTCCATCCTGGAGGCCCGCACGCCCTACCTGCCGCGCGAAGCCGGGTTCCTCGGGACGACGCTGGACAAGCTCGAGCGCGCGTTCGCCTACCTGCGGGACGAGGTGTCGACGGGCTCGCACGGGCTGGTGCGGCTGATGAACTCCGACTGGAGCGACATGGTGTTCGTCGACATCTCCGTGCACCGCTACTTCGCGAGCGCCGAGTCGCAGATGAACACGGCGATGGCGATGGCCGTCATCCCGACGCTGCTCGACCAGCTGGACGCCTACGGCCGGACGGCGGACGCAGACGTCGCCACCCGAGTGGAACGCCTGACGACGAGCATGCGCCTGTACCTCGACCGCATCAGCGCCGCGATGCTGCGCGACATGGAGGGCCGGACGTTCGCGCGGCGCGTCTACCTCGACGCGGAGACCGCGCTCGGCGACGAGACGATGGACCTCGAGCCCCAGGCGTTCCTGCTCCAGGCGCCGGGCTACCCCGTCGAGCGCAAGCGCGCGCTCTGGGAGGAGCTGCAGCGCCGGTTGCTCGACGGCGAGACGCTCGGCCCGCGGCAGCGCGAGCGCCCGGTCGTCGGCGGCCGCATGGACCCCGGCGTGAGCGAGAACGGCGGCTTCTGGTACGCGCTGGCGGGGCAGACCCTGACGGGCGTCGCGACGTTCGACACCGGTGCGGCGCTCGAGCTGCTCGACCGCATGACGTTGCGCCACGGCGGACGCAGCCACCCGAGCTATTGGGTTGGCCAGTGGACCGGACCGGACACGATCAACGCCGAGCACTGCGGCGACCTCGCGGGCCTGCCTCGGCCGGACGACGACGGGCTCTGGGCGATCTTCCCGGCGTACTGCGCGCACGTGCACGCCTGGCCCGTCTACGGCTGGTTCCGCACGCGCGACCTGGCCTGACCTGCGGCGCCGGGGTGCGGAGCCGCGGCCGGGCGGTGCCCGGCCGTCGCGCGATCGGTCGCCCGGGCATCGCCCGAGTCCGGCCGAACCCGGCGACGACGGTAGAGTGGGCGACGCGCACGGAACCGCCGCCCGCATGCTCGGGCAGACCCGCGAGGAGCACCCCGAAGGTGACGTATCCCCGCCCAGCCGCCGTCATCGTCCTCGCCGCTGGTGAAGGCACACGGATGCGCTCGGCAACCCCCAAGGTCCTGCACACGCTCGCCGGGCGCTCGATGGTCGGCCACGCGCTCACCGCGGCGCGCGGCCTCGACCCGCACCGCGTGGTGGTCGTCATCCGCCACGACCGCGAGCGGGTCGCCGCGCACATCGCCGAGCTCGACGCGACCGCGCTGCTGGCCGACCAGGACGACATCCCCGGCACGGGCCGCGCGGTGCAGGTCGCGATGACCAGGCTCGACGGCGCCGCGCAGGCGGACTCGGCCGAGGGCGGCGAGAACGGCTCGGCCGCGGACACGCTGCTCACCGGCGCGATCGTCGTCGTCGCGGGCGACGTGCCGCTGCTCGACGCAGGCACGCTCGGCGAGCTGCTCGCCGCGCACCACGCCGACGAGAACGCCGTCACGGTGCTGACCGCCGAGCTCGACGACGCGACGGGCTACGGCCGGATCGTGCGCGAGGCCGGCACGGGCGACGTCGTCGGCATCGTCGAGCACAAGGACGCGAGCGACTCCGAGCGCGAGATCCGCGAGATCAACTCCTCCATCTACGTCTTCGACGCCGCCGTGCTGCGCGGCGCGCTCGGGCGCCTCGGCCGCGACAACTCGCAGGGCGAGGTGTACCTGACGGACGTGCTGGCCATCGCGCGCGAGGACGGCGGGCACGTGCGCGCGCTGCGCACCGACGACCCGTTCGTCGTCGCGGGCGTCAACGACCGCGTCCAGCTCGCGGAGCTGTCGCGCGAGTACAACCGTCGCATCGTCGAGGACTGGATGCGCGAGGGCGTCACGGTGATCGACCCGGCGACCACGTGGGTGGACGTCGACGTCGAGCTCGAGCGCGACGTGACGCTGCTGCCCGGCACGCAGCTGCACGGCGCGACGGTGATCCGCGAGGGCGCGACCGTCGGTCCAGACACGACTCTGACCGACGTCGAGGTGGGCGCTGGCGCGACCGTCACGCGCACGGTCGGGACGCTCGCCGTGGTCGGTGCGGGTGCGAGCGTGGGTCCGTTCGCGCTGCTGCGCCCCGGCACCGACCTCGGCGCCAAGGGCAAGATCGGCACGTTCGTCGAGACCAAGAACGCCCAGATCGGCGCGGGCTCCAAGGTGCCGCACCTGTCCTACATCGGCGACGCGACGATCGGCGAGCACACCAACATCGGCGCCGCCTCGGTCACCGTGAACTACGACGGCGTCAACAAGCACCGCACGACGATCGGCTCGCACGCCCGCACGGGCGCGGACAACATGTTCGTCGCACCCGTGACCGTCGGCGACGGGGCGTACACGGGCGCAGGCTCGGTGATCCGCCGCGACGTCCCGTCGGGCGCGCTCGCCGTGAGCGCCGGCGCCCAGCGCAACATCGAGGGCTGGGTCGTGCGTGCACGTGCGGGGACCGCGGCGGCTCGCGCGGCGGCGGTGCCCGACGAGCTGTCGCCCCAGGCGCGCGCGGAGCGTGACCGGGCCGCGACCGCGGCGCGCGGCATCCCCGTGACACCGCCGCCCGACTTCCCGGGCACCCTGCCGTCAGGACTGCCCTCCGTCTCTCCCACCAGCCCGCCGGCGGACGCCGGCACGACCACGAAGGACGTGCGATGACCGGGATCATCTCCCACGACGGAGAGAAGCGACTCGTCGTGGTCTCGGGGCGCGCGCACCCGGAGCTCGGGGAGCAGGTGGCCGACGAGCTCGGCATCGAGCTGCTGCCGACGACGGCCTACGACTTCGCGAACGGCGAGATCTACACGCGGTTCGGCGAGTCCGTGCGCGGCGCCGACGCGTTCGTGCTGCAGTCGCACGCCTCGCCGGTCATCAACCAGTGGATCATGGAGCAGCTGCTCATGGTCGACGCGCTCAAGCGGGCCTCCGCCAAGACGATCACCGTGGTCGCGCCGTTCTACGGGTACGCGCGCCAGGACAAGAAGAGCCGCGGCCGCGAGCCCATCTCGGCGCGCCTCATCTCGGACCTGTTCCGCACCGCCGGTGCCGACCGCATCATGAGCGTCGACCTGCACACCGCGCAGATCCAGGGCTTCTTCGACGGCCCGGTCGACCACCTGTGGGCCATGCCGATCCTCGTCGACTACGTGCGCTCGCGCGTCGACGTCTCCAACGTGACCGTCGTGTCCCCGGACGCGGGGCGCATCCGCGTGGCCGAGCAGTGGGCCGACAAGCTCGGCGGCGGGCCGCTGGCGTTCGTGCACAAGACGCGCGACGTCCGCAGCCCCAACAAGGCAGTCGCCAACCGCGTCGTCGGTGACGTCGAGGGCCGCTCGTGCGTGCTCGTCGACGACCTGATCGACACCGCGGGCACGATCTCCGAGGCCGTGCGCGTGCTCATGGAGGCCGGCGCGAAGGACGTCATCGTCGCGGCGACGCACGGCATCCTGTCCGACCCCGCCGTCGTCCGCCTGCAGGCGTGCGGTGCTCGCGAGGTCGTCATCACCGACACCCTGCCGATCGAGGACGACAAGCGGTTCGACAAGCTCACCGTGCTCTCGATCGCGCCGCTCGTCGCGCGCGCCATCCGTGAGGTGTTCGACGACGGCTCGGTGACGTCGCTCTTCGACGGCAACGCCTGAGCGGGTATCACTTGGGCGGGTATCGCTTGAGCGGGTATCGCTCGAGCTAGCCGTCGGCCGTCCGGGTTCTGCCCGGAGGTGGTTACTCGACCCGTCGTCGAGCGGGTAAGATCGTCAGGTTGCCTCGGCGAGGGACGACGGACGGCCACCAGGCCGGACCGTGGTCCGTGATCGACAGGGTGCTCCGCCTCCGTGCGTGCGCCAGTCCGTCCTGCGCCCCGCGTCGAGGCCACCACATCTCGAAATCCTCATCGCGCCATCTGGTGCGCACCATTCGTCGTCTTCTTCCTTGGGAGTCATCGTGTCCGAGATCAAGCTTGCCGCCACCACCCGCACCGAGTTCGGCAAGGGCGCTGCGCGTCGCCTGCGTCGCGCGGAGCAGATCCCCGCGGTCCTGTACGGCCACGGCTCGGACCCGCTGCACGTCGCGCTGCCCGCCCACGACACGATGCTCGCGGTCAAGCAGGCCAACGCCCTGTTCGCGATCGAGCTCGACGGCAAGACCACGCTGGCGATCACCAAGGACGTCCAGCGCGACGTCGTCAAGAACACGATCGAGCACGTCGACCTGCTCATCGTGAAGAAGGGCGAGAAGGTCTCCGTCGAGGTCCCCGTCAACATCGTCGGCGAGTCGGCTCCGGGCACCATCCACCTGGTCGACATCCAGACGATCGCGCTCGAGGCCGAGGCGACGCACCTGCCGCAGCACGTCGACGTGTCGATCGACGGCGCCGCCGCCGGCTCGACGATCACGGCGGGCGACATCACGCTCCCGAAGGGCTCGACGCTGGTCACCGAGCCCGACGCGATCATCGTGACGATCACGGTCCCGCAGGCGTCCGCCGCCGACGTCGCTGCCGAGGAGGCCGCTGCGGACATCGCTGCTGCCCAGTCGGCCGCGTCGGCCGCTGCCGCCGAGGCCTGAGCCGGAGCGTAGTGGCAGGTGAGGGTCGCGAAGCGGCACTCGCCTGGCACGGAGCGCAGGCACAGGCCGACCATCAGTACAGAGGCCTGAGTAGCCTGAGCTCTCCCTTCGACGCCCGGTACCGTTCATTCGGTGCCGGGCGTCGGCGTATCCCCGTTGAGGAGCATTCGTGAGTGACGGACCCTGGCTCGTCGTCGGGCTCGGCAACCCCGGGCCCCAGTACGCGGGCAACCGGCACAACGTCGGGCACATGGTGCTCGACGAGCTCGCGCGCCGCTGCTCGGCCTCGTTCGGCTCGTCGGGCGGGCTGCTGGGCCGACGGCCGCAGGCCGTCACGGCCGACGTGCGCCTGGGCGTGCTCCCGGGCGGGGCGCCGGGGCCGCGTGTGGTGCTCGCGAAGCCGACGACGTACATGAACGTCTCCGGCGGCCCGGTCGCGGCGCTGTCCCGGTACTACGACGTCCCCGCCGAGCGGGTCGTCATGGTGCACGACGAGCTCGACATCCCGTTCGCGGACGTCCGGCTCAAGCGCGGCGGTGGCGAGGGCGGCCACAACGGCCTGCGGGACACGACGAAGGCGCTCGGCACCAAGGACTACGTCCGGGTGCGCGTCGGGGTCGGCCGGCCTCCGGGCCGCATGGACGCGGCGGACTACGTGCTGCGGGACTTCACGTCGACCGAGCGCAAGGACCTGGGCTGGCTGCTCGACGCGGCGGCGGACGCCGTCGAGCTCGTCGTGACGGCCGGTCTCGAGGCCGCCCAGCTACGCTTCCACACCAAGGCGTAGGTGTCACCCGACGGAGGGTGAAGTCTGCGTTAACCGGGTGAAATCGGACAGAAGGTACTGATCGGTACAGACCCGGACCTATAACCTCCACCTTGTCCACGACGAACTCGTCGGATCAAGGTTGGGGGAAGACGATGACACTTACCGCTGATCGCGGCGTGTCGTGGTCGGGGGACGACTTCGAGCGCCGCAGCCGCGCTCGGGAGCCCCGACGTTCGTGGGCGTCGCTGCAGCCCTTCGAGGCGCGGCGCACAGTCTTCAACGAGTCGGGTCGTCGCCGTGCGAGCGCCTGGCGCGCGGTCGGGCACCGCTACGCGGCGGTCACCGCAGCGATCGACGCGACCATCGCGGGCGTCGCCGGTTACGGCGTCGCGATCTCCTACCTCCCCGCCGGCCAGGCGGTCCTGGCCGGGCTGGCCGGGGGTGCGCTGTTCACCTTCATGGTCTCGGCGGTCGGCGGCTACTCGCAGGAGCGGCTCGGTGACGGGCCCGGCGAGTTCCAGTCGGTGCTGCGCGCTGCGGGTCTGGTCATCGTCTCGCTCATCGCCTACGCGTTCCTCTTCAAGGCCGACGTCCCGCGCGAGGCCGTCTTCATCGGCGTCCCGCTCGCGGCGGCCGGCGGCTGCCTCGTCCGCTACGCACGACGCCGCCGTCTTCACGAGGCGCGGCGAGCCGGCGCGGCCATGCGCAGCACGCTCGTCGTCGGCGACCCCAGCTCGGTGCAGCGCGTCATCGCCGACCTCACGGCGGCGCCCCACCACGGGTACCGGATCGACGGCCTGTGCCTGCACGCGGGTGACGGGGTCGACGAGATCGCGGGCGTGCCGGTCGTCGGCGCGATCGCGGACGTCGTCCAGGTGGTCGCCGACCGGGCCGCCGAGGTCGTCATCATCACCGGCTCGAGCCTGAGCGGGGACGCGCTGCGGCGGCTGTCCTGGGCGCTCGGCCGTGCGGGCGCCCACATGGTCGTCGCTCCCGACATCGTCGAGGTGTCCGGCCCGCGCCTGTCGGTGCGGCCGACCGCCGGCCTGTCACTGCTCGAGGTCGAGGTCGACACCCCGAGGCGTCGGCTGGTCGCCAAGTCGATCATCGACGTGACGCTCGCGGTCCTCGCCGGACTCGTGCTGCTCCCCGTCGTCATGGCCGCCGCGCTCGCCGTGCGCCTCACGTCGACGGGGCCCGCGTTCTTCAGCCAGACCCGCATCGGCGTCGACGGCAAGCCCTTCACCATCTGGAAGCTGCGCACGATGTACGTGGACGCCGACGCACGTCGCGACGCGCTCATGGCCGACAACGAGGGTGCCGGGCTGCTGTTCAAGCTCAAGGCCGACCCGCGCGTCACCTCGGTCGGCCGGTTCCTGCGCAAGTACTCCCTCGACGAGCTCCCGCAGCTGTGGAACGTGATCCGCGGGGACATGTCGCTCGTCGGGCCGCGGCCTCCGCTCGAGGTCGAGGTGGGCGCGTACGAGGACGAGGTGCACCGGCGCCTGTGCGTGAAGCCGGGACTGACCGGGCTGTGGCAGGTCAGCGGCCGCTCGGACCTGGCGTGGGACGAAGCCGTGCGGCTGGACCTGCGATATGTCGACAACTGGTCCGTGGCGATGGACTTGATGATCCTCTGGAAGACAGGGCGCGCCGTCCTGACGGGTTCGGGAGCGTACTGACGCAGCCCGGGTCGGGTGAATTGCCTTGTCAGGCATTCGTCCGATTCGCCGCCGGAACTAGGCTCGCCGGGCCAGGGACTTTCCACCGCACGACGACAGGGGTGACGCTTCGATGGACGCCACGCCCGCACGCCTGCGGATCGCGATGGTCGGTACGCGTGGAGTCCCGGCACGGTACGGCGGCTTCGAGACCGCCGTCGAGGAGATCGGTCGCCGTCTCGCCGATCGCGGTCACGAGGTCCGGGTCTACTGCCGCTCGCACGAGCTCGACGCGGAGGGTGGGACGTACCTCGGCATGGAGCGCGTGACGCTGCCCGCGATGCGCCGCCGTTCGCTCGAGACGCTGAGCCACACCGGCCTGTCGGTCGGGCACCTGCTCGGGCACCGCGTTGACGCAGCCTTCGTGTTCAACGCGGCGAACGCGCCCCTGCTCCCGGTCCTGCGAGCCGCCCGGATCCCCGTGGCGACGCACGTGGACGGGCTCGAGTGGAAGCGCGCCAAGTGGGGTCCCTCGGGCCAGAAGTACTACCGCCGGGCGGAGGGGCTCGCGGTGCGCTGGTCGGACGCGTTGATCGCGGACGCCCAGGGCATCGCCGACTACTACGACGCCGAGTTCGGCGTCCCGACCACGCTGCTCGCCTACGGGGCTCCCGTCATCGAGTCGATCGGGTCGGCGAAGATCGAGGAGATCGGCCTCCAGCGCGACGCGTTCCACCTGGTCGTCGCGCGCTTCGAGCCCGAGAACCACGTCGACCTCGCCGTCGAGGGGTACGTCCGCAGCTCTGCCCGGCTTCCGTTGGTCGTCGTCGGCTCGGCCCCCTACGCCGACGAGTACACCGCGCGGATCGCGGCCATCGCCGAGACCGACGAGCGCGTGCGGCTGCTCGGCGGCGTGTGGGACCCCGAGCTGCTCGACCAGCTCTACGCGCACGCGCGCACCTACGTGCACGGCCACTCGGTCGGCGGTACGAACCCGTCGCTGCTGCGCGCGATCGGCGCGGGCACGGCGACGGTCGCCTTCGACGTGCCCTTCAACCGCGAGGTGCTGCGGGAGTCGGGCCGCTACTTCGCCTCGCCCGACGACGTCGCGGCGCTGATCGAGTCCGCCGAGGCGGAGCCCGCGGAGGCCGCTGTTCGCGCCAGCGCACTGCAGCGACGGGCGCGCGACTACGACTGGGACGACGTGGCGACCGGGTACGAGGAGCTCGCGCGCGCCCTGGTCGCGCGCACGGCACCCGGCCCCCGCAGGGTCCGCCGACGTCCGCAGCCGACGGTCGACGCGGTGCCGCCCCGAGCCGTCAGCGAGGCACGATGAGCACGAGCTACCGCGAGACCCTCGTCGCCCTGCGTGGTGCCCAGAAGGGCGCGGCACGCAGCGCGCCCGCGTACTCGCGGTTCGTCAACCGGCGGCTCGGTCGCTACCTCGCGGCGTGGGCCTACGGCCGAGGGCTGTCGCCCGACGCGGTGACCGGCCTGAGCGGGCTCGCCACGTTCGCCGGGATCGCGCTTCTCGCGCTCGTCGCGCCGTCGTGGCCGCTGGGCATCGCCGTCGCGGCGCTGCTGGTGCTCGGCTACGCGCTCGACTCCGCCGACGGGCAGGTCGCGCGCCTGACCGGCAAGGGCAGCCAGGCGGGGGAGTGGCTCGACCACATGGTCGACGCGCTGAAGATCTCGACGCTGCCGATCGCCCTCGGGATCGGCCTGTACCGGTTCACGACGCTCGACGACGCGTGGCTGCTGGTCCCGCTCGTGCACGCGATCGTGGGGGCCGTCTACTTCTTCGGCATGATCCTGACCGAGCAGCTGCGCCGCGCCGCCGGGGTGCAGAGCCAGGCGGCGACCGGGGGCCGCGCCCCGTGGCTGCGCTCCCTCCTCGTGCTGCCGACCGACTACGGCGTGCTCTGCCTGGTCTTCGTGCTGCTCGGCGCCGTGGACGTCTTCATGGTGGCGTACGGCCTCATCGTGCTGTGCACCGTCCTGGTCACCGTCGCGGCGAGCGCGAAGTGGTACGTCGAGCTGCGGGGTTGGCGGGTCGAGGCGCCCGTCGGGTCGTCGTGACGTCGTCGCCGTTCACCGTCGTGGTGGTCAGCTACGGCTCCCACGCGCTGATCGCCGACACCCTGACGCGGACCCTCGAGCACGCACCCGGCGCGCGTGCCGTGGTCGTCGACAACGCCACGACCGCGGACGAACGCCGCGCGGTCCAGGAGCTCGCGACGGCGCGGGGGTGGTCGCTGGTCCTGCCGGACACGAACCTGGGCTTCGGCGGCGGCATGAACCGTGGCGTGCGGCGCGCGTTCGACGAGGGCGCCGAGCGCGTGCTGCTGCTGAACCCCGACGCGTACGTCGTGCCCGGAGGGCTGGACCTGCTCGGGGCCGCGCTCGACCGCGAGCCGATGACGATGGTCGCGCCCGTGATCCGGCGGCCGGACGGCTCGAGGTTCTCCGGCGGCCTGACGCGGCTCCTGCTCCGCGACGGCACCATGCGCGGCGCGTCCAGGTACGACGCGGCCGTCGACGGCGAGGCCGTCGAGTGGCTCTCGGGCGCGTGCCTCGCGCTGACCCGTGAGCTGTGGGAGGCGGCGGGCGGTTTCGACGAGCGCTACTTCCTGTACTGGGAGGACGTCGACCTCTCGCGCCGCGTCCTCGGCGCCGGCGGCCGGCTTGGCGTCGTCCCCGACGCCGCTGCCGTGCACGACGAGGGCGGCACGCACGACGACCGGCCGGGCGCGGGGCGCGCCAAGTCGGCCACGTACCTGTACCACAACGCCCGCAACCGCCTGCTCTACGCAGCGGTGTGGCTCGACGAGCCGACGAGGCGGCGGTGGGGCCGCACGACGCCGCGCGCGACGTGGGCGTTGCTGCGCCAAGGCGGTCGACGACCGCTCGTCACGAGCCTCGAGCCGTGGGTCGCCGTCGTGCGGGGAGTGCGCGACGGGCGACGGCTCGCGCGCCGCGTCAGGGGCGGCACAGGCGGTGGCAGCGGTGTCGGAGCGCCCACCCCCGAGCGAGTCCATGACTGAGTCGAAGCAGGTAGCCGTGGGCGGCCGCACGTCGAGGAACATGCTGGTCGCCTTCGTCGGGAACGCCTTCCCGCCGCTGGTGTCGTTGTTCAGCGGCCCGATCCTGGCCCAGGCGCTGGGCGTGAGCGGCCGCGGCGCGGTCGCGGCGGCCACCGCGCCGTTCGCCCTCGTCGTCGCCGTGGTGACGCTCGGCGTGCCCGAGTCGGTGACGTACGCCGTCGCGCGCGCTCCGCACCTGGCGCGCAACGTCCTCGATCGCGGGCTGTGGCTGCTGCTCGGCGCGGGAGTCGTGGCCACGGGGCTCGTCTTCTTCGCGTCGCCCACGCTCAGCGGGCAGGACCCGGACGTCCAGCACCTGATGCTGCTCGCCGCGTTCGCGATCATCCCGAACATGGTCGTCGGTGCGCTGCGCGGCGTCGCCTCCGCGACCAACCGCTGGGGAACGGTCACCCTGCAGCGGATGCTCGGCGCGGTCATGAAGCTCGTCCTGCTCGTGCCGTTCTGGCTGACGGGCAACCTCACGCCGGTGGTCGCGACTGTCATCATCGCGGCCGTGCCGGTGCTCGGGGCCGCCCCTTACGTCGTCATGCTCGTGCGCCTGCCACCGCGGGCCGACGAGATCCCGGACGAGGCGCGCACGCCGGCCCTGCTCTCCTACGGGCTGCGGATCTGGGCCGGATCGGTGGCGGGGATCATGCACGCGCGGGTCGACCAGGTCCTGGTCACGCCGCTCGCGGGCACCGTGCAGATGGGTCTGTACGCCGTCGCGGTGTCGATCGGCGAGCTGCCCCTGATGATCCACACGGCCGTGCGCGACGTGAACTTCGTGGAGGAGGCGACGGGCTCGCAGGACGCCCGGCTCGCGTCGACCGCCCGGATCTCCACGCTGCTGACCGGGACGGCCGCCGTGGGCATCGGCGTGACGATGATCTGGTGGCTGCCGCTGCTGTTCGGCAGCGACTTCTCCGGCGCCGTGCCGGTGACCGCGATCCTGCTGGCGGCTGCCGTCGTCGGCACGCCCGGCTCGATCGCGGGGAGCGCCCTGAGCGGCCGGGGCCGCCCAGGGCTCAGGAGCCTGACGCTCGCCTTCGCCCTCGTGGTGAACGTGGCCCTCGTGCTGGCCCTCGTCCCGCCGTTCGGTGCGATCGGTGCGGCGTGGGCGACCTTCGGCAGCATGGCCGCGCAGGGCGTGGCCTGCATCTACCTGGTGCATCGCCTCTACGGCATGCGTGCGCGCGCCTTCTTCGGGGTGCACCGCGAGGATCTCGACGTGCTCGTGCGCTTCGCACGTCGGATCCTCGCGGCGCTCCGGCCCCGCCGCGGCGCAGCGCGCTAGGCGCTGGCGCC
>JBCECL010000020.1:6598-27187 GCA_039207135.1 Brevundimonas sp. | reverse complement strand
CCCGCTAGTCGATGACCCCGAGGGCCTTGGTGCCCGTGGGAACGCCGACGGCTCGCGCGATGTCGGCCGGCAGGCCGACCGCCACCGAGTCGAGCGCTGCGGCCTTCGGGAGGAGCTCGCTCAGCGGCAGGTCACCCGGGCTCGACGCGTTGCTCCACGACGAGTCCTTCGCGGCGGCCAGCGCCGCAGGGGTCTCGTAGCGGTAGAGCTTGACGTTGTCGGCGCCGCCCCAGGCCACCATGGTGGGCTGGGCGAGGTCGTTGCGCGGCGTGAACAGGTTGCCGTCGATCGTGACGTTCCAGTCGTCGACCGGGCGGTTGGTCTCCTTGTCCAGCGCGTAGAGCTGGAACTTCCCGCTGTTGTCGAAGATGTTGTTGGACACCGTGATGTTGCGCGTGATCCACGTGACCGTGGGGTCCGGGACCGGCTGGCGGGGGTCGCGGCCCACGGCGCCCGGAGCGGCCTGACGGCGCTCGTCCTGCCAGAGCTTGAGGCCCATCTGGCCGCTGCCGCCGATCTCGTTGTTGAACACCCGCACGTTGCCGGTGTCGAACACCAGGATGTTGGTCCACTGCCCGGTCGAGCTGTTGTTCGCCACCACGGCGGTGTCCGACAGCTCGAGCTGGATGCCGGCACCCGAGTTGTTCCGCACCACGTTGTTCACGATCGTGATGCCGTAGCAGGACTCGTCCATCCAGATGCCCGCGCTCAGGTTCTTCTCGGAGAGCACGTTGTCGATCGTGATGCCGCGCGTGCGGGTGACCTTGATGCCGCCGGCCGTCGGGGACATCCCGAAGTGCTCGGCGTTGTTGTCGCGCACGACGGTGTTGGAGATCTTGATGCCGTCGGCGTTGTTGGCGTGGATGCCGAGCAGGCCGGCGCGCACCACGGTGACGTGGTCGGCGACGTTGTTCGACTTGATGAAGCTGATGCCGACGGTCGCGGCGTCCTCGACCACGACGTTGCGGACCGTGTTGGCGCCGCCCCAGACCCGCAGCGCGCCGATGTGCGGCATCGGGGTCGCGTAGCGCCGCACGCCGATGCCCTGCACCACGTTGTTCGTGCCGAGGACGTCGATCGCGAACGACAGGTCCGTGGCGCGGACGGCGTGCCCGGTCGGGTTGGTGCCGACGATCAGGCGGTTGGCCGCGTAGTCGACCGCGAACTGGCCCGGGCCGACGGAGCCGGCGTCGAGGACCTGCGTGAGCTGCGTGCCGTCCACGAAGACCTGGTCGGGGTGGGCGGCCGCGGGGTAGCTCGGGTCGACCATCGAGGCGTAGTCCTGGCCGGTCGAGAAGCTCGCCGAGTCGTCGAACTCAGCGGTCCAGCCGTCGAGGACCCACGTCGAGCCGGACTGGCGCCAGCCGGTCACGGCCTGCGAACCATCGAGCCAGACGGCCTCACCCGGGTAGGACTGCAGCGTGATGCCGAGGCTCTTCGGGATGGTGACCGACTCGTGGTAGACCCCGGCCCGCACGACGACCGTGTCGCCGGTGCTCGCCGCGGCGACACCCGCGCCGATCGTCTTGAAGGGGCTGGCGGCCGTTCCCACGTTGCTGTCGCTGCCGCGGGCCGTGTCGACGACGATCGCGTCGGACGGCACCGGGTAGCGCGTCGAGCCGATGGTGGCCGAGCCCGGCGTCGGCCGGTCGGAGCCCGGGCCCGGAGCCGGCGTCGAGGTCGGCGTCGGCGTCGGGGTCGGCTTGGGGGTCGCGCTCGGGGTGGGCGTCGGCGTCGGCTTGGGCGTCGCGCTCGGGGTGGGCGTCGGCGTGGGCTTGGGGGTCGCGCTCGGCGTCGGCGTCGCGGACGGCGTCGGCTTCGGCGTCGCGGTCGGCGTGGTGCTGGGCGTCGCGGTCGGCGTCGGTGCCGGCGGCACGAGCTTCCACGCCTGGAACCGCTCGATCTGCGACGTGACCGCGGCCGAGGTCCCCGAGGTGTACTCCCAGAAGCCGACCGCACCGGTCGACGTGAGGCGGTCCGCTGCGGTGTCGGACACCTTGACCTGCCACGCGGGGGCGGTCGAGCCCGACGGCCACGCGCGGGCCTGGAGCGTCACGGGCGACGTGCCCGAGATCCGCGCACCGAGCGTGATGTGCTGACCGGCGGTCGCGGTCGTGGGGAGCTTGACGAGCCCGAGCGACGTCGCCTTGCCGGCGTTCACGCGCTCGACGCTGACGAAGCTGCGGCCACCGGCGTTCACCAGGAGGCGCACGCGGTAGGCGGAGCGGTCGACGGCGCGCAGCTGGATGCCCTGGTAGGTGCCGAAGGACGACGCCGCCACGACGGGCAGCGAGACCTCGGACTCGACCTCGGTGTCTGTGAGCTTGGTGCCGTTCAGGACGGCTCCGACGGCGGCACCGGGCTTGACCGGGCCGACCGTGGCGTGCCCGCCGGACACCTTGTAGCTGGCGGCGGTGCCGGTCGTGTAGGCGCCGCCCGTGGGCGCGCTCCCCAGACCCGAGCTGACCGTTCGGTCGAACTGGTCGTTGACGCTCAGGGCGCCACGTACGAGGTCGGTGCTGTTGGTCTTCTCGTCGGCGCCGGCCAGTGTCGCTACTGACAGCGCGAGGGCCGGAGCGAGTACGAGAGCAACGATGGGTGCTTTCCGTGCGCGGTGTCCTCGACGTGTGCGATGACGGCGTTCAACGTTCAGATCCATCGGTTCTCCCTCGGTCAGTCCTGACGACGACTAGATCGGCTGGCCTGGCGACGATCGTGAGCAAACTAGCCGAACCAGCCGAAGGGGACGAACCCCGGAAGGAGGTGGGTTCAGGGCGAAGCGGAGGTTGCCGCGAGCGACTCGCGGGCCGGCGCGCAACGATTCGACTGGAGGTCGTGCCGTCTCATCTGCAGGGATGGCATGCGCGTCGAGGGGCCCGTCGAGCGGGTGATTTTGCGATCATCGTGCGGTATTCACCGGGTGAACCTCGCCGCGTGTGACGAAGGTCACACCGAAACAGGGGTATCTTTCCGCCCCGCGCGCCGTATGGCGATGGCGGAGCGGTAGGCCGCCGCGTGCGTGCGGCCCGCGTCCGACCACTCCCGGCGCGACAGGTCCGGCGACCCCTGCGGCAGGCCGGCCGCGAGCGCCGCGCCCAGGGCCTCGGGAGTGAGGTCGCCCTCGAACTGCGTGACCCACGCCGAACCGACCTCGGCGGCGAGTGCCGCGTTCACGTCGTTGGCAGGGACGAGCACCGGGCGGTCGAGCGAGAGCGCCGCGAGCGTCGCGCCCGAGTTGTGCATGAACCTGTAGGGGAGCACGACGACCTGGGCGGCGCTGATCGCGCCCACGAGCTCGGCCTCGGTCAGGAACCGCAGGGTGAGGTCGATGCGCGGGTCGGCCGCGGCCGCCTCCTCGAGCGTCTCGGCGAGCTCGGCGGACGACGGCTTGCCCGCGACGGCGAGCCGGATGCCGTCGCCGGCGAGGGAGCGGAACGCCTGCACCAGGTTCTCGACGCCCTTGTACCGGCGGATCAGCCCGACGTACCCGATCTGGCCGGGTCGGGCCGACGAGCGCGGGAAGCTGGCGAACCAGTCGCGGTAGTGGCCGTGCGGGATGACGACGGACGCCACGCCGTCACTCGTCGGGGTGAGGTCGTTGAGCCGGACCTGCAGCGTCGTCGCGCGGTCGAACCCGTCTAGCAGCAGGGCGGCGCGCCGACCCATGCCCTGCGGCCGTTCGATGTTGTGCATCGTGCGGACCACGGCCGTCCGCGTGAGCCGGAGCCGCACCAGGAACAGCAGGCACAGCAGCTGGCGCGCGAGCTGCTTGAGGGGGGAGTGGCCCTCCATCAGGATCTCGGGCCAGTGCACGTGGAAGACGTCGTACCGCCCGAGCAGTGCGGTGCGGAAGGAGAACCGGACGAGCGTCGTCGACGGCTCGGCCTCGAGCGCCTGGCCCAGCATCACGATGTACGGGTTCGTCGTAGGCCGAGGCTCGCCGAACGACTGCAGCACGCGGATGGGTGCCGCGTCCGCCTGTGCGCGCCTGCCTGCGTGAATGTCCATGGATGCCGCATTCTAGGGAGCCAGTCCCGCCGATCGGGGAGCGCCCTCGGGTGATTCTGTCGTCGGCGGCCCCCGCTCGGAGGTGGCACCCTGCAGACGCTCTCGGTCGTGATCGCGATCCTGACCTTCCGACGCCCGGACGACGTCGTCGCCGCCGTGGCGACGGTCGGCGCGCAGGCCGCAGCGCTCCCCGAGCGCTACCGGGCGCGCGTCGTCGTCGTCGACAACGACCCCGACGGCAGTGCGCGGCCCCTCGTGGTCGACGGCCCGAGCCTGCAGTACGTCCACGAGCCCACGCCGGGCATCGCCGCCGCGCGCAACCGCGCCCTCCGGGAGGCGTCGGCCGACGACGTCCTGGTCTTCATCGACGACGACGAGCGCCCCTCGGACGGGTGGTTGGCCGCGATGCTCACGCTCTGGGGGGACACGGGCGCGCAGGCCGTCGCGGGTCGGGTCGAGTCGAGGTTCGAACGGGCACCGGACCGCTGGGTCGAGGCGAGCCGGTTCTTCGAGCGGCGGTCGCTGCCGACGGGTACGGAGGTGACCACGGCGGCGACGAACAACCTGCTGCTCGACCTCGCCTTCGTCAGGTCGCAGCGGGTCGAGTTCGCCGAGTCGTTGGGGCGGTCGGGCGGTGAGGACACGCTCTTCACCCGCACGCTCGTCGCGCGCGGCGGACGCATCGTCTGGTCGCAGGAGGCGGTGGTGCACGACATCGTCCCGGCGGCCCGCACGACGACTCGCTTCGTGCGCACGCGCGCCTTCGCCTACGGCTGCACGACGACGCGGGTGGACCTGATCCTGGCGCCGGACGCCCGCGCGCGAGCCCGCGTGCGGTTGCGCGCCGCGGGCACCGGTCTGGCCCGGCTGGGCGGCGGCGGGGTCCGCCTGCTCGCCGGAGCCCTCCGCCGCGACCTGGCCGCGCGCGCGATGGCGGAACGGACCGTCCTGCGGGGTGCCGGCATCGTGGCGGGCGCGTTCGGGCTGGCGGTCGAGGAGTACGGCGGCGGGCGGGCGAGGCTGCGGCGGGTGTGAACCCGTCAGGGCGACGAGCTAGCGCGCCTGTCGACCCCGACCCCGGGCCCGACCTCGACGCGAGGCGGCCGCGTCCGCGAGGACGTGACCCACGGCCTCGGCGTACGCGTCGACGGAGAAGCGGTTCAGTGCCTCTGCCCGGCCTGCGGCCGCGAGCTGCCGCGCCTCGGCCGGGTCGGCCGCGAGGTGGCAGATCGCGTCCGCGAGCGCTTCGGCGTCCCCCGGCGGCACGCTCACGCCGGTGACGCCGTCGGACACCACCTCGGCCAGGCCCTGCGTCCGCGACGCGACGACCGGGCGCTGCGCGAGCATGCCCTCCACCGCCGTGTTGCCGAACGGCTCGACGCGCGACGGCACGAGCACCGCGTCGGCGTCCGCCAGCACGGGCCACGTCGGGTGCACGTAGCCGAGGAACGCCACGTGCCCGGCGAGGTCGGCGTCGCGCGAGCGGCTCTCGAGCTCGTCGACGAACCACTCGTAGCCCGGGAACTGCGTGCCGACGACCGTCAGGGACGCGTCGACGTCGCGGCCGCGCGCGATCGCCACGGCCTCGAGCGCGACGTCCGTGCCCTTGCGGGGCGAGAGCCGACCGACGAGCGCGAGCCGCAGCGGGTCGTCGGGCGCCCGGGTGCGCGGCGGCGCGGGCTCGTCGTCAGGGCCGGGCACGCCGTTGTGGACCACGGTCACGCGACGCGCGCTGCGGGCGCTCGAGCGGCGCAGCGACTCGTGGGCGGCGTGGCTGTTCGTCACGACCCGGCCGGCGAGCACGAGCGGTGCGGTGAGCACCCACCGGACGAGCGCGGGCGCGTCGTCCTCGGCCTCGTGCACGTGGCACACGGTCGGGACCCGGGCGAGCCTGCCCGCGACGAGCCACGCGGGGATCGTGAGCGTGTTGACCCAGACCACGTCCGCGCGGGCCTGCCGGACGGCCCTCGGGAGGGTGACGAGCCCGACGAGGCTCGCCCAGGCGAACGCGAGCGCGCGCCGGGGCGACAGCAGCCGCTTGCTCAGCACGGGCACGTCGATCGCGACGACCTCGGCACCCCGTTCGACGACGAGCGGCTCGAGCGGCCCGCCTGGAGGCATCGCCACGACGACGTGCCAGCCGCGCTCGACGAACGCGGTGACGGTCTCGAGCATCTGGCGGTCGGAGCCGTACAGGTCCGACGACGGGTGGGGCAGCAGCACCCGGACGCGGCCCGGGACGTGGGCGGGGTCGGGGCTCGCCTGCATTCTGGTGACCGTACGCGGCCGGGCGGTGCGCATGGTTCGCCGGACGGGTGAATTGTCGGATCACCCGATCGGCCCGCCGCCCACCACAGCCCGCGCTCGTAGACTCCAAAGCCGTCGACGGACCCTGCCGTCGGGCCGAGAGGGGCGCGCGTCGTGGCATCCATGGAACGGTCGGCGCGGAGCCGCGTGGCACGTGCGGCGACGACGATCACCCTGGTCGGGCTGCTCGTGCCGCTTGCCGCGTGCACCGACGACGGTCCCTCGAACGCCGACGCGAGCGCGTCTGCGTCTGCGTCGGCGCCCAGCGCCTCGCCGACCGCTGCAGCCAGTGCGACCCCGTCCGCCGGCCCGTCGCCCGACGCGAGCGCGACGCCGACGACGAAGCCGTCCGACAACCCTGGCCCCAAGCCCAGCGACCGACCGTCGCAGGCGGCGCCCACGAAGATCGCCACACCCAGCCCCACGCCCCGCGACGACGGGCGCGAGCAGGTCGAGGTGCCGATCGACGACGGGGCGGTCCCCGCGAAGGACGTCACGGCGTTCGTGTCCCGGATCGAGTCGGTGACCGGCGAGGCGGCGCTGCCCGGCGAGGTCGGAGGCCCGTCGCTGCGCGTGACGGTCGTCGTCCAGAACGACACGGGCAAGACGCTGGACACGAGCACCGCGGTCATCAACCTCTACTACGGCAAGGACCGCACGCCAGCGGTCAGCCTCCTGGAGCCGGGGGCCGTGGCGTTCCCGGCCGAGGTCCGCGACGGCCGTGCGGCGGAGGCGAAGGCCGTGTTCAACGTCCCCGTCGACCAGCGCGACGACATCGGGATCGAGCTCGACCTCGGCGTCGGCCACACGGTCGTCCTCTTCACCGGTGCGGCCCCGTCCTGAGCCCTTGCGGGTTGATCCGTTCGGGCGACGCCGAACCGGGTGAACCGTCGGTTTCACCCGTTCCATACCGTCTCGGGTCAAATCGGGCGAAATAGGATGCAGCCACCACACCAGTGGTTCGTCGGGCCGCTCCCCCCCGAGCTGTCGGCGTCCGGTCTGCAGGTACCCCCCTGCTCGTCCGCTACGAGGTCTCCATGTCCATGCTTCGTTCCCGCTCGCGGATCGCCGCGGCAGCCGGTGCGGTCGCATCGTTGATCGCCGCGTCGATCGTGGTGGCTTCGCCGGCACAGGCCGACACAGCGCCGGTCGACACGACCCTTCCGCCGACCGTCAGCGCCGACGCCCTCCCGACGGTCCAGATCGACGGTGTCGTCTGGAAGCAGGTGATCGTCGGCAACACGGTCTACGTGGCCGGCAGCTTCGCCAACGCCCGGCCGTCGGGTGCAGCCGCAGGGACGCAGCTGACGCCGCGCGCGAACATGCTGGCGTACAACCTGACGACCGGCACGCTGATCACCTCGTTCAACCCCTCGTTCAACGCCCAGGTCAAGGACATCGCGGTCTCGCCTGACGGCTCCAAGCTCTACGCGGTCGGCAACTTCACCACGGTCAACGGCCAGGCGCGCTACCGGTTCGCCGCGCTCGACCTGCCGACCGGCAACCTGTCGGCCGGGTTCCTGCAGGGGACCAACACGTACATCACCGCCGTCGCGGCGACGGCGAGCACGGTCTACATCGGCGGCTCGTTCTCGAGCGCCGGCAGTGCGACCCGCGCCAAGGTCGCGGCCCTGAGCGCCACGAACGGCGCGGTGCTGCCGTTCTCGGCGGCCATCGACGACGGTCAGGTCAACGACCTCGTGGTGGCCCCGGACGGCGGGTCCATCGTGGTCTCGGGAAGCTTCACGACGGTCGAGGGGAACAACAACCCCGGGTACGGCCTCGCGCGTCTGGACGGCGTGACGGGCGCCTCGATGCCGCTGCCCGTCAACGCGATCGCCCGCGACGCCGGAACCGAGTCGGCATCGCTGAGCCTCGAGTCCGACGGCGACCTCTTCTACGGCACGGGCTACCACTTCGGGGGCGGCGGCAACGTCGAGGGCACCTGGGCCGCCGACTGGGCGACCGGCAACCTGCGGTGGATCGAGGACTGCCACGGTGACACGTACTCGGCGTTCCCGATCGGCGGCGTGATCTACCAGGCGAGCCACAAGCACTACTGCGGCAACAGCGGGGGCTTCCCGCAGACCGACCCGTGGACGTTCCACTACTCGACGGCCGTCACGAAGGACGTCCGTGGCACCAACACCGGCGACATCTACGGCTACCCCGACCACCCGGGACAGCCTCGCCCCGAGTTCCTGGAGTGGTACCCGACGTGGGGCGTCGGCAACTACACGGGCAAGTACCAGGCGGCCTGGACGGTCTCCGGCAACAGCGACTACGTGCTCTACGGCGGCGAGTTCCTGCGCGTGAACGGCGCCCTGCAGCAGGGCCTGACGCGCTTCGCCCGCACCGGCCTCGCGCCGAACAAGCGCGGACCCGTGCTCAAGACGGTCGACTGGCCGCTCAACGTGATCTCGTTCGCGCGTGGTCAGGTCCGGCTGTCCTGGAGCGGCAACAACGACCCGGACAACGCGACGCTGACGTACTCCCTCTACCGCGCCAGCACGGCGAGCCCGCCCATCTACACCCAGACGGTCACGGCACCGTTCTGGAAGCCGGCGAGCATGAAGTTCACGGACACGGGGCAGGTTCCCGGTTCGACGCAGAGATATCGCGTGATCGCACGTGACCCGTTCGGCAACGAGGCGCTGTCCGAGTGGATCACCGTGACCGTCAGCGACACCGACCCGAGCCCGTACACCGATGCGGTCCTCACCGACGGCGCGTCCTCGTTCTACCGGCTCGGTGAGCCGTCGGGCACGTCCGTCGTCGACTGGGCCGGCGGCCAGGACGGCGTCGCCGGTGCGGGTGTGACCCGCGGGACGGCGGGAGCCATCAACGGCGACTCGAACACGGCGAGCACGTTCGCCGGGAACGACACCGGGTTCGTGGCGCAGCAGACGCCCTCCGTCGGACCCGACACGTTCTCCGCCGAGGCGTGGTTCAAGACCACGTCGACCACCGGCGGGAAGATCGTCGGCTTCGGCAACTCGCCGACGGGGGTCTCCGGCAGCTACGACCGCCACATCTACATGACCAACAACGGGCGTCTCGTCTTCGGCGTCTACAACAACACCGTGTCGACCGTGACCTCGACGGCCTCGTACAACAACGGTCAGTGGCACCACGTGGTCGCCGAGATGGGCTCCGGAGGCATGGCGCTCTACGTCGACGGCCGCCGGGTCGCCAACCGTGCCGACGTCACCGTCGGCCAGGCGTACAGCGGCGTGTGGCGCATCGGCGGCGACAACCTCGACAGCTGGACCAACCAGCCCTCGAGCCGGTGGTTCTCCGGCGCGATCGACGACGTCGCCATCTACCCGACCGTGCTGAGCACGTCGCAGATCCGCAACCACTACACGACGTCCGGCCGGACGGTCGCGGCGCCCGCCGTGCCCGCCGACGCGTACGGAGCGGCCGTGTACGGCGCCTCCCCGTACCTGTACTGGCGGTTCGACGAGACGTCGGGGTCGTCGCTGGCCGATGCTGCGACGGGCGACAGCCCGGGTGCGCTGACGGGTACCTACCTGCGCAACCAGGCCGGCGCGCTCTCGGGCGGCATCGGCAAGGCAGTGACGTTCCTCAGCAACGGTGGGAACGCCTACTCGCTGGCGCAGGTCGCCGGGCCCTCGACGTACTCGCTCGAGTCGTGGTTCAAGACGAACAGCACCCAGGGCGGCAAGGTGATCGGCCTCGGTGACCAGCAGACGGGCTCGTCGGGCAGCTACGACCGCCACGTCTACATGCAGAACGACGGCAAGCTCGTCTTCGGCACCTGGACGGGTCAGACGAACACGATCACGTCGGCGAACAGCTACAACAACAACCAGTGGCACCACGTGGTCGCGACGCAGGGCCCGGACGGCATGAAGCTCTACGTCGACGGCGTGAGCGTCGGGACCAACCCGCAGACGGCCGCCCAGGCCTACAACGGTTACTGGCGCGTGGGTGGCGACGTGACCTGGGGGTCGACGAGCAACAACCTGCGCGGCAGCTTCGACGAGGTGGCCGTGTACGGAGACGTGCTCACCCCGGCCCAGGTCTCGCAGCACTACTCGCTCGGCAGCGGCGTCGTCGCCCCGAACCAGGCACCCGTGCCTGCGTTCGACTCGACGATCGCCGGGCTGGCAGTGGCGTTCGACGGCTCGGCGTCCGCCGACCCGGACGGCACGATCGCGTCCTACGCGTGGACGTTCGGCGACGGGGGCACCGACTCGACGGCCACCCCGAGCCACACGTACACCACCGCCGGGACCTACACGGTCACGCTCACGGTGACGGACGACAAGGGCAAGCCGGCGAGCGTGAGCCACAGCGTCACGGTCGCCCCGATCCCCAACCACCCGCCGACGGCGGCCTTCGGCTCGGACATCACCGGGCTCAAGGTGGACGTGGACGGATCCGGTTCGTCCGACGACGACGGCAACGTCGCGTCCTACGCGTGGACGTTCGGTGACGGCGCGACAGCGACCGGCGCCACCGCGTCCCACACGTACGCGACCGCCGGCACGTACACCGTGAAGCTGACGGTGACCGACGACGACGGTGACACGGGGACCGTGTCGCACGACGTGACGGTCGCGCCGATCCCGAACGACCCGCCGAAGGCCGCGTTCACGACCACGGCCGACGGGCTGGCCCTGTCCGCCAACGGAACGGGCTCCACCGACTCCGACGGAACCATCGCGTCCTACGCGTGGAACTTCGGGGACACCGGGACGGGCACCGGGGCCACCGCCACGCACACCTATGCGGCCGACGGCACCTACACGGTGACGCTGACGGTGACGGACGACGACGGCGACACGGGCACCATCTCGCACGACGTCACGGTGGCCGCACCCGTCGTCCCGACCCTGTACGCGCAGGACGCCTTCGGGCGCTCGGTGGCCTCCGGGTGGGGCACGGCGGACCTCGGCGGGGCGTGGACCCTGTCGGGTGGCACGGCGCAGTTCAAGGTGGCCAGCGGGTCGGCGCGCATGAACCTGTCCGCCGCGGGGGCCGGGCCCAAGGCCCAGCTCGCGTCGGTGGCCAGGAGCAACGTCGACGTCCAGGGCTCGTTCGCGCTCGAGAAGATCGGCGACGGGGGCGGCACGTTCTACTCGCTCGCCGCTCGCTCGTCCGGCTGGAACAGCGACTACCGGGCCAAGGTGTGGGTCAAGTCGACCGGCGCGGTGGTGCTCTACCTCACGCGGGCCGACGGCGCCGAGACCACGCTCGTCTCCGCGACGGTCACGGGTCTGACGCTGGCCGCCGGTGACGCGCTCAACGTCCGGTTCCAGACCGAGGGCGCATCGCCGACCACCCTGCGCGCGAAGGTCTGGCTGAAGGGCACGACGGAGCCCGCGGCGTGGCGGCTGACCACCACCGACTCGTTCGCGGCACTGCAGGACGCCGGAGCGGTCGGGGTCGTCGGCTACCTCAGCGGCTCGTCGACCAACGCGCCGTTCGGGATCCTGCTGGACGACTTCCAGGCGGGGCCGATCGTGCCGTGACGTCAGCGCCTCAGCCCGTCGCCTCGGCGACAAGCACCTCGCCCAGCGCCCGCCTCTCGTGGGTGGACGCTGGGCGAGGTGTTGCCATCGTGCTGGTGGTGCTCTACCACGCGACCGCCTGGCTCGAGGGTGCCGGGCTGCACATCGCCTACTGGGTCGAGATCGACCAGATCCTCGCCACGCTGCGGATGCCGCTGTTCTTCGCGCTGTCGGGCCTGTTCGCGGGCAAGTGGCTCCGGGCCTCGTGGAGCCAGCTCTGGAACGTGAAGCTGCGGCTGTTCCTCTGGGTGTTCCTGGTGTGGGAGGTCATCGGCTTCGTCGTCACGTACGGGTGCCTGATGATCCAGGGGCGCCACTTCGGCATGCTCCACGAGTTCCGCGGGCTGCTGCTCGTGCCGTTCGCACCGCGGTTCGAGCTGTGGTTCATCTGGGCGCTCGCGATCTTCTTCGTCGTCGCCCGGGCGGCGCGGCGCGTCCCGCCCCTCGTCCAGCTCGGCGTGACGGCCGTCATCAGCGCGGTCGCCCTCACGGTGGACTTCGACTCGTTGTCGGTGCGGCTCAACATCGGCTGGATCGGCGTCGGCAAGTACCTGTTCTTCTTCCTCCTCGGCATCTACGGCCGCGAGCTCATCCTCAGGTTCTCGCAGGTCCGGCCGGCGGTCCTGGTCGCGACGTTCCTGCTCTGGGCCGCCGTCGCCGTGCCGCTCGCGCTCGCGGACTGGCAGCACGTGCCGGGGGCCTACTTCCTCAACTGCCTCCTGGGCGTGGCCGCCGGCGTCGCCGTGAGTCGCGCTCTGTCGAGGTGGGCCCGGCTGCGCCGGATCGGGGCGAACACGCTGCCGATCTACCTTGCCCACACGCCGCTGATCCTCGTCATCACCACCGGGATCGTGCTCGCCGACCTCACGCCGGCGCTCGAGCACGTGGCCGGCATCCTCCCCCCGATCATCACGATCGCCGCGGTCGCGCTGACCCTCGCGCTGCACCGCGCGTGCACGGGAAACATGGGCCGGTGGCTGTACGAGCCGCCGCCCGAGCTGCTCAGGGTGAACTCGGCCGGCGGCAAGAGCTGACGACCACCGCCGTCGGTACGCTGTCCGGAATCCGGTGGTACCGACCGGCCGACGAGGAGGCCTGGCGAATGTCTGCGACGGCCGTTGTGCCTCCCGCGCGCCGCCCGGCCGGGCGGTCTCGGGCCGTCGCAGGCGGGCAGGTCGGCCACTCCCAGGTCACCGTCACCGCGATCGTCGCCGCGGCCGTCGTGTTCGTGACGGCCTACGGCGTGCCCCTGCGCATGGGCGCGACGCTCGGGACGGTCGTGGCACTCGGCCTCATCCCGGTGTGGATCTCCGACGCCTGGCGGTCACGCGCGTTCCGGTGGATCGCGTGCCTCACGGTGGCGTCCCTCGTCAGCGGGTTCCTGCTGACCGAGCTCGCGACGGCCGACCACGGGGCAAGCCGCAAGGCTCTGCTCGCACAGGGGTGGCTGCTGGTCGGCATCGTCGTCGCGGCGGGCTGGATCATCTGGTCCCGCCGGTTCATCCCGGGGTGGGGCATCGGCCTCATCTTCGGTCTCGGGCTGCTCGCGAGCGTGCGCCCGGGAGCCGGGATGTTCGCCCTCAACCCGTGGCGGTTCGGATTCTCGGTGCCCGTGACGGTGATCGCGCTGTCGATCGCGTGGCGGCTCGGGCGACGGTGGGTCGACGTCGTCGTCGCCCTGTCGCTCGGGGTCGTGTCTGCCCTCAACGACGGCCGGTCCACGTTCGCGATCCTGGCGCTGACCGCGATCATCGTGCTGTGGCAGGGCCGCCGTCGTGAGACCTCGCGGAAGCGCAACGCGATGCACGTCGCACTCCTGCTGGCCGGGCTCGCCTACGTCGCGTACGCCGGCGGGCAGGCGCTGATCCTCGACGGCGCACTCGGCGAAGCCACGCAGGCGCGCACGGAGGCGCAGATCGAGACGTCGGGATCGCTGCTGCTCGGCGGCCGTCCCGAGGCCGCGGCCAGCGCCGCGCTCATCGCGGAGCGGCCCCTCGGCTACGGCGCCGGCACCGCCCCGTCCCTCGCCGACGTCTCGCGCGCGAAGGCGGCGATGGCGAGCATCAACTACGACCCCGACAACGGCTACGTCGAGAAGTTCATGTTCGGCGGGCGCTTCGAGCTGCACTCCGTCCTGGCCGACCTGTGGATCTGGTTCGGGCTCGCGGGTGCGGCGCTCGCGATCGTCACGCTCGTCGTCTGCGGGCGGGCGGTGATCCTCCAGATCGCGCAGCGGGCCGCGCCCGCGTTGCTCGTGTTCCTCGTCGCGAAGCTGCTGTGGAACATCTGGTTCAGCCCGGTCGAGAGCGCGGCGCCGCTGACGGCCCTCACGCTGGGCCTGCTGCTGCTCGGGCCGGCGTCCCCCGAGAAGCCCGCGCCGCCCCATCGGCCGTCGGCGAGCAGCAGGGCGGCCCGCCCCGCCGCCGGGTAGCCGCGCTCGGCCATGGCCCCGTGGCCATCGGTCGGTCGTCGCTGACGCGAGGCTGGCCGCTCGGGTGTCGCTCGCCCGTCCGCCGAGGGAGTTCAGCCTACGCGGGATATGTTGCCGCGCCCAACATGAGACGCCCAAGAGGTTCCTCAGGCGCGTGCCGAGCGTCCATCGCGCGCGCCATGCGACGCGGCGCTACGCGACGTTTGAACCTAGTTGTCACGATTTGCTTGTGGCGCGCCCACCCTGGGCTATATGTTGTCGCCCACAACATAGTCCGCGCGCCCGGCTCGGACGAGGACGAGCGCAATGGGGCGTCGTCACGAAAGGGAGAACGATGCGACGAAGCATGTTCCTGGCGACGGCGGCCGTGATGGCCTCCGGTCTGGTGCTAGCAGGCTGTGCGAGCGGGTCCGACGAGCCCGCCGCGAGCGCAAGCGCGAGCGCGAGCTCGGACAAGGCGGCCACGCCCAAGGTCGGCGTGATCCTGCCCGACACCAAGTCGTCCGCACGTTGGGAGACAGCGGACGCGAAGTACCTCAAGGAGGCGTTCGACGCCGCGGGCGTCGACGCCGACATCCAGAACGCGCAGAACGACAAGGCCCAGTTCCAGACGATCGCCGACCAGATGCTCACGAGCGGCGTCAACGTCCTCATGATCGTCAACCTGGACTCGGGCTCCGGCGCCGCGGTGCTCAAGAAGGCGAAGGACCGTGGCGTCCCGACGATCGACTACGACCGGCTGACGCTGGGCGGGGGAGCGAACTTCTACGTGTCCTTCGACAACACGGACGTCGGCCGCCTCCAGGGAGAGGGCCTGCAGAAGTGTCTCGACGACGCCGGCAAGACGAAGGCGAACATCGCGATGCTCAACGGCTCGCCGACGGACAACAACGCCACGCTGTTCAAGGCCGGGGCGGTCGCGGCGCTCCAGCAGAAGACCACGTCGGGTGACTACAAGGTCGTCGCCGACCAGCCGGTCCCGGACTGGGACGGCAAGCAGGGCCAGACGATCTTCGAGCAGATGTGGACGGACAACGGGGGCAAGATCGACGGCGTCCTGGCCGCGAACGACACCCTCGGCAACGCCGTCATCAACGTGCTGAAGAAGAACGGCGTCAACGGGACCATCCCGGTGACCGGCCAGGACGCGACCGACGGTGGCCTGCAGAACATCCTCGCGGGCGACCAGTGCATGACGGTCTACAAGGCGGTCAAGAAGGAGGCCGACGCGGCCTCCGCGCTGGCGATCGCGCTCGCCAAGGGCGACGACACGGCGAGCCTGGCGACCGACACGGTGGATGACACCCAGACCGGCGCCAAGGTCAGCGCGGTGCTCCTGAAGCCTCAGGCGATCTACTTCGACAACGTCAAGGACGTGATTGCCGACGGCTACACCACCAAGGAGAAGGTCTGCACCGAGGCGCTCGCCGACAAGTGTGCGGAGGCCGGGATCTCCTGACGAGAGCACCGCGGGTGATGTCGCCCGCGGTGGGCCCGGTCGGCCTTCGTGGCTGGCCGGGCCCGTCTCGCTGGGCGACCGCCCCGAGCAGGAGAGGCGTAGCAGCGCGGGGCTCACGGGCCCGCGTGACCATGCACGACATGCGCGACCGACGGACGCGCGGAGACGACAGGTGGATGACGATGACACTCCCCGCGCCCAGCGCACTCGACCTGGCCCCGCCGCCGTCCCTGGAGGTACGGGGTGGGCGGAAGAACTTCGGTGCGGTGCACGCCCTGCGCGGCGTCGACCTCGTCGCACGCCAGGGCGAGGTCACCGCGCTCGTCGGCGACAACGGCGCCGGGAAGTCGACGCTCATCAAGTGCGTCGCCGGGATCTACCCGTTCGACGCGGGGGAGGTCCTGTTCGAGGGCGAGGTGGCGCACATCAGCGACCCGGCGGCCGCGTCCGCGCTGGGCATCGAGGTCGTGTACCAAGACCTCGCGCTGTGCGACAACCTCGACATCGTCCACAACATGTTCCTGGGCCGAGAGCTCAAGCGCGGCGTCCGGCTGGACGAGGCGGCCATGGAGACCCGAGCGGCCGAGGTGCTCGCGGGCCTGTCGGTGCGCACGGTGCGTTCGATCCGCCAGCACGTGGCGAGCCTGTCCGGTGGGCAGCGACAGACGGTCGCGATCGCTCGCGCCGTGCTCTGGAACTCGAGGGTCGTCATCCTCGACGAGCCGACAGCTGCTCTCGGCGTCGCGCAGACGGAGCAGGTCCTGCAGCTCGTGCGCCGCCTCGCGGACAACGGCCTCTCGGTCGTGCTGATCTCGCACAACATGAACGACGTCTTCGAGGTCGCCGACTCCGTCGCGGTCCTCTACCTCGGCCAGACGGCGGCACAGCTGCGGGTGGCAGACACGAGCCGCGCCGAGATCATCGAGCTCATCACCAGCGGCTCGACGGCCGCGGCCGAGTCGCCCGGCGCCGCTCGGCGCCCGGCCAACGACGCTGACCAGAACGGGAGCACCCGCGCATGAGCACGACCGTCTCGTCCACGACGCCCCCGTCGCCTTCGCTGTCGCACCTCGCCGGCGCCGTCGAGCAGCCGACCTTCGCAGAGGCGGTCCAGTCGTACGTGAGCCGCGTGCGCGGTGGCGACATGGGCTCGCTGCCGGCGCTGCTCGCGCTGCTCGTCCTGACCGGCGTCTTCGTGGTCCTCAAGCCGGAGACGTTCCTCCTCACGGCCAACATCGCCAACCTGTTCCAGCAAGGCGCAGTCGTCGCGACGCTTGCCATGGGCCTGGTGTTCGTCCTGCTGCTCGGCGAGATCGACCTCTCCGCGGGCTACGCCTCCGGGGTCTGCGGGACCGTGCTGGCGCTGCTCATGACGCGCTACGGCTGGCCGTGGTACCTCGCGGTCGTCGCCGCGCTCGCCACGGGAATCGTGATCGGCCTCGTGCTCGGCTTCATGGTGGCGAAGATCGGCATGCCGTCCTTCGTCGCGACGCTCGCCGCGTTCCTCGCCTTCCAGGGCGTCGTCCTCATCCTCATCGGCTCGGGCGGCAACATCGCGGTCGTCGACCCGGTGATCACGGCGCTCGAGAACAACAACGTCCCGCCGCTGTGGGGCTGGGTGCTCGGCGTCGTCGCGGTGGTGTCGTTCGCGGGCTCGAGCCTGAGGACGTGGTCGGGCCGGCGCAGCCGCGGCCTGCTCGCGGCTCCCATCCAGCTCGTCGTGCTCAAGATCGTCGTCGTCGCGGTGGTCGTGTTCGGCGCCGTGTACGCCTTGAACCAAGAGCGCGGCGTGCGACCCGAGGTCAAGTCGATCCAGGGTGTTCCGGTCGTCGTGCCCGTGATCGTGGTGCTGGCACTCGGGCTGGGCTTCGTGCTGACCCGCACCGCATTCGGGCGGCACATCTACGCGGTCGGCGGAAACGCGGAGGCGACCCGGCGCGCTGGCATCGCCGTGTCCCGCGTGCGCGTCGCGTGCTTCGTGATCTGCTCGTCGATGGCGGCGGTCGCAGGTGTCTTCGCGGTGTCGCGAGCCAACTCGGTCGACGCGAACCAGGGCGGGTCGAACGTGCTCCTCTACGCGGTGGGCGCGGCCGTCATCGGCGGCACGTCCCTCTTCGGCGGCAAGGGCCGGATCGCGGATGCGCTCATCGGCGCGGCGGTGATCGCCATCATCGACAACGGCATGGGCCTCCTCGGGTACGCCGCGGGCATCAAGTACGTTGTGACGGGCATCGTCCTGGCCGCCGCAGCGGCGGTGGACGCCCTGTCGCGGCGGCGTGCACGCGCCACGGGACGCGGCTAGCGGGCGGCAATCGGGGAACGGTCGGAGCGGCTGGGAGGGGGCACGCGGTGCGGCTTGGCGCAGGACCGGTGGTACTGCGTGCGGACGCCTCGGGCCCCGACGAGGTCAGACGCCAGAACCTGTCTGCCGTGCTGCGCCTGCTCCACTTCAACGGCGCCTCGACGCGGTCGGACATCGTCGCGGCAACGGGCTTCAACCGATCGACGGTCGGCTCGCTGACGTCCGACCTCGTCCGGGCGGGCCTCGTGCGCGAGCGGCCCGGCGTGGTCCGCGGCAAGGGCCGGCCGTCGAACGTCGTCGAGCCGGTCAGCACCTCCGTCCACGTGCTCGCGTTCGACATCACGTCGACGGGTGTGGGAGCCGCCCGGGTCGGGCTCGGCGGCTACATCCTGCAGGTTCGCCAGCGCCTGCACGGCACGGTCCCGCACGACGTCGCCGGGGTGGTCGAGACCATCGCGAAGCTCGCGGCCGAGATGGACGCGAGGGCGGCGCGGGACTCGATCTGTCTCGGGATCGCGGTATCGGTCCCGGGGAGCGTGCGCCAGCCGGACGGCATGGTGCGCCGGTCGCCTCCGCTCATGTGGCACGAGGTGCCGCTCGTCGACCTGCTGCGGGTGGCGACCGACGGGCGGTACCCGATCGTCGCGGGCAACGACGGCGACCTCGGCGTGGTCGCGGAGCACCTGCGCGGCGCCGCGAGGGGCGAGTCCGACGTGCTCTACGTGCGCGGCGAGGCGGGCGTCGGCGGCGGGGTCGTCATCGGTGGAGAGCTGCTCAAGGGCGCGGGCGGATACGCCGGCGAGGTCGGGCACATCGTCGTCAAGCCGGGCGGGCGTGTGTGCTCCTGCGGCGCCCGGGGGTGCTGGGAGGCCGAGGTCGGCGACGCCGCGATCCTGCGCGCCGTGGGCCGCGACCCGCGCGAGGCCGAGATCGACGACGCGATCAGCGACGTGGCGACCGGCAACCGCCGTGCGGTCGCCGGTGTGCGCAAGATCGGGGGGTGGGTCGGCACGGGCCTCGCCACACTGGTCAATCTGTTCAACCCGAGCGTCGTGGTGCTCGGCGGGACGCTGGGCATCCTCTACCCGACGATGGAGCCCACGCTCGCGGCGGAGTACTCGCGCGCGCTCGGGCCGATCCGGGAGCAGGCCCGCATGGTGCGTTCCGAGCTCGGGTCGGACGCCCAGCTCATCGGCGCGGCGGAGGTCGCGTTCGCCGACATCCTCGACGACCCGATCGGCACCCTGGAGCGGGCGGCGGGCGTCGAATCTGCGTAGCCGCCTGGGTGGCATCAACCACCGGCGACGGCCGAGAACATCTAGCGCTGCGACGGCTCGGGCTGCCCCTGGTGAGTGTTCGAGCCGGCCGCCGTGCGCGGATCCGGGTCTCCGAACAGCCACGCGTCCGCGACGAGCCGGCCGTCCACGGGCGGCAGCGCGCTGCGGACGGAGGCGGGGTCGGCGCCGCTCGACAGCGCCTCGACGATCGCGTCGGCGACCTTCGCCGGGTCGCCGTCCCCGGGAACGACGTAGTGCCCGTTCTCCCGCAGCCAGGGCGCGAGGCCGCTCTCGTCCGTCGTCACGACGACGCAGCCGTGCGCGAGACCCTCGAGGATCGGCAGGCCGATCTGCTCGCGCCACAACGGCATGGGCTGCGACGGAAGGACCAGGACCCGCGCCGAGGCGAGGGCCTCGTGGATCTGCGGCCGCGACGGGTCGACGACGAGTCCGACGCTCGGGTCGGACTCCGCGAGCGCTGCGGCCTGCTCGAGGAGCGGTCCCTTGCCGAGGACGAGCAGCCGCGCCTCCGCAAGCCTCGCCGCCACCGCCGGCCACGCGCCGAAGACCACGGGGGCACCCTTGCGCTCGCTGAGGTCGCCGAGGAAGACGACGCGCGGCGGCCGCGGGTCGTCGGTCACGCAGTCGCAGGGCGCGGGAAGGGCCGGGATCGTGGTCGCCGCGTCCGGCATGCCGGAGAACGACTCGGCGTAGGCGTCGGCCGCGGCCGGGGTGCCGAACGCGATGCGGTCGGTGCGGCGCCAGATGTAGCGCGCGAGCCCCCGGTTGAGGGTGTCGCCCAGGCGGGGTCGCAGCCGCGCCGGACGGGTGGCCTCGAACGGGTTGACGTTGCCGATCGCGTACGTGACGACGGTCGTCCGTGGCCGGCGCAGGAACCACCGGCCCGCACCGAGCCAGAGCAGGGACGTCGCGGTGCGGCGTGCGCTGTGGAACGAGGCGGGCTCGTTGATCTCCAGGAGCTCGACGCGGTCGCGCCCGAGCAGGCGCGCGGCCTGCCAGCTCGACGTCCGGCGCACGTCGACCTGCGCCGCGAGCGCCGCGTCGAAGTCGTAACGCTGGCCGCCGTAGAGGATCGTTGCCGGCGGGAGCTGGCGCGCGCGCTCGAGGTGCGCGGTTCGCACGGTGTCGTACAGCCGGGCCCGTCTGATCCGGGCCGGGCTGGCAGTCAGGTCGCGCTCAGCCACCGGACGACGCCGGTGCTACCGCTTCGAGCTCGTCTGCACCGGCCTCGTCGTTCTCGGCGG
>JBCECL010000020.1:0-6498 GCA_039207135.1 Brevundimonas sp. | reverse complement strand
CGGGCTCGGGCGCCTCGACAGGTGCCGACTCCGGCGAGTCGACGGTCCGCACGGCATCGGCCTGCACGGCCGGGTGCGCGATCGCGACCTCGTCGGGCGCGACCTCGGCGACCTGCTCCTGCGGTGCCGGGGCGAGGTGCGCGGGCGGGCGGGCCGCGGCGGCGGAGGCAGCGGCGGTGGCCGCCTTCTTCGTCTTCTTCCCCTTGTGCCAGCGGCGCGTCGGGTGCGAGCTCGCGTAGGTGTAGCCGGTCGAGGCGGGGTTGATCCGCACGCCGTTCGCGACGACGCCGAGCACGCGACCGCCGACGGTGTCGAGCGCCTCGAGCGCGCCCTGGAGCTGCGGGCGGCGCACGCGACGGCAGCCGGCGACGACGAGCGCGCCGTCGGTGAAGTGCGTGAGGATCGCCGCGTCGGCGACGGGGAGCAGCGGCGGCGTGTCGATGATGACCAGGTCGTACCGCTCGACCGCCGCGGCGACGACGGCCGCCATGGCGGCGGAGTCGATCAGCTGGCTGGGGTTGGGCGGGATCTCACCGGCGGCGAGGATGTCGAGCCCCGACGTCCCCCAGGGCTGCACGACGTCCTCGAGCGTCGCGCTCCCGATCAGGACGGACGTGAGCCCGGCCGAACCCTCGAGCCCGAGGAACCGCGCGACCGTCGGGCGCCGCAGGTCGGCGTCGATGAGCAGCACGCGGTCGACCTTCTCCGCGACGGCCTGCGCGAGGCTCATCGCGGTGGTCGACTTGCCCTCCTGCGGCACGGCCGAGGTGATGACCATCGATCGCAGCGTGCCCTCGGCGTCGAGGAAGCGCAGGTTCGTCTGGAGCCGTCGGTAGGCCTCGGCGAGCGGCGAGGTCGGGTCCTTGAGGAACGTCGCGGCCCTCGACTTCCCGCGGACGTACGGGATCACGCCCAGGACCGGCTCGTCGGTGGCCTTCGCGATGTCCCGCGGGGTCCGCACGCGGGTGTCGAGCAGCGCGATCGCGATCGCGATGGTCACGCCGATGGCCAGGCCCAGCGCCAGGCCGGTGGCCGTGAGCATCTTGGTGTTGGGCGCATACGGGTAGTTGGGCGCGTCCGCCGGTGCCACCACCTCGAGCGTCACGCCGCCGCCGCTGTCGTTCGGGGCGATCTCCGCGACGGCGGACGAGAGCTGGTTCGCGACGGAGTTGGCCAGGTCGGCGGCACTCTTGCCGGTCGGGCCCGTCGCCGTGATCGCGATGATGAACGTGTCGAGCTGCGTCTGTGCCGAGACGCGGTGCGCCAGGCGACGGACCGGCACGTCGAGGTTGAGGTCGTCCGCGACGCGCGAGAGCACCACGGGCATCGTCGAGAGCTGCGCGAAGGACTGGACGAGCTTCTCGGCGTAGGTCGAGCTCTGGACGCGGTCTCCGACGGTGTCGCCGCCCGAGGGCGCGACGAACACCTTCGCGGTGGCCTTGTAGGCCGGGTCCATGCTCTTGGCGTAGGCGAACCCCGCGCCGCCCGCCAGCAGCGTGATGAGCAGGATCACGTACCAGCGCTTGCGCAGGGCTGCGGTGTACTCGCTCAGCTCCACTGGCCGTGCCTCTCTAGCGACCTCCGGCACCCGCGTGCCGGAGGGTCGATTCTCGCATACCGGGCGTACGCGACTCGGTGGTTGGCACGTTCCTCACCCGGGTGGCTTAGTGAGGCCGAAGGACTTCGCCATCGATCGGGCGAGGTGGGTGGTGGTGAAGCGGTCGTCGACCTCGCGTCGCGCACGCACGCCCATCGCGGCGCCGGCGGCGGGATCGGCGAGGACGGCGAGCACCTTGCCGGCGATGCCGGGTGCGTCGCCGCACCGCGCGAGGTGCGCCGTCTCGCCGTCGCTGAAGTAGTCGTCGGCGCCCGGCGTCTCGGTGATCACGACGGGCCGGGCCGACGCCATGGACTCGAGCGAGACGGTGAGCCCGGACATGTGCAGGTTGTGCCGGGTCGCGACGACCACGACCGACGCGCGCGCGTACAGCTGGGCCAGGTCGCGGTGGCTCATCCGGGGGACCAGGCGAACCCCAGCAGGCAGCGGAGCCTGCGAGCGCGACTGGATGACGATCTCGGCTTCGGGGGCGGCCTCGTGCACGAGCGCGAGCGCCTCGTAGAGCGTCTCCGGGTCGCGGTCGCGGTCGCCCCCGAAGCTCACGACGAGCGGTCGGTCCGGGTATGGCGACGGCCGGAAGAAGTCGCCGTCGATGCCGAACGGGAAGTAGTCGACCTTCGGGCCCGACGGCCCCAACGCGCCCGCCAGGACGTCGACCTGCGCGCGGCTGTTGACGTAGACGCCGTCCATCGCGGACAGGACCTTGAGCTGCCGCGCGGCCACCGGGTCGCGCAGGTCGCGCGCGAGCAGGTCGCTCACCCAGATCGCCCCCGAGAACATCTCCGGCCGCGGCGCCAGGACGAGCATTCGCCGGGCGACGTGCTCGTCCCACGCGACGCCGATCCGGCGAGGCTCGGCCGGCGTCCGCGCACCCGATCGGAGCATGCGCCGGGCCCGTGCGGCGGCGACCTGCGCCCTGCTCGGCTCGGGCAGGCTGACCGTGTCGACGGCGGCGCCGCTGCGGCCGAGCTTGTCCAGTCCGTACGGCCACACGTCGGGGACCTCGCCGGCGGCGTGGCGCTCGGGCCACGTCGCGACGTCCAGGCCGGACCCGAAAGCGAGCGTGACCTGCGGGGGGACCGCGGGCGTCATGCGACTCCTCGTAGGTGGGCGGGTGATGTCGCCCATCTTGTCGGCCGGACGGCCCGAGCTCGCCGGTCCGAGCGGGTGAATCGGTGCCCGTCGGACAATTCGCCCGCTCCAGGCATGTCCGAGTTGGGCAGGTCTGTCCTACATTGATCGCGGCGCGCACACGGCGGGTCGGCGATCCCCAAGGGTGGGGGCCCTTGGTTGAGAGCAGGAGGACGCATGTCGGGCATCATCGGATATGCGCCTGGCGCGTACGACCTGTTCCACGTCGGCCACCTCAACATCCTTCGCCACGCCAAGGAGCACTGCGACTACCTCATCGCGGGTGTGGTCGCCGACGACGTGCTCGAGGTGACCAAGGGCCACCGCCCCGTGGTCCCGCTCCTGGAGCGGATGGAGATCGTCAGCCACATCTCCTACGTGGACCAGGTGCACCCCGAGACGCTGCTCGACAAGCTCGACACCTGGCGCGAGCTCCCCTTCGACGTGTTCTTCAAGGGCGACGACTGGAAGGGCACCCCCAAGGGTGAGGACCTCGAGCGCCGCTTCGCGGAGGTCGGCGTCCGGGTCGTGTACTTCCCGTACACCAAGCACACCTCCAGCACCGCGCTGCGCCGGGCGCTCGCGAGCCTCGAGGGGCGGACGGACGAGGTGGGCGACGGCGCGCTGGAGCTCGCGGGCGAGCTGGCCTGAGCGCTGACCGGCCTGAGGGTGGCCGGGCGGGGTGTCAGACCCTGCTCGTAGACTGGCGACCTCCCGGATCCGATGGATCGGGGATCTTTGTGCTGCCTGCTCCGCCATCGTGAGGACCCCATGGACCTGTCCGGCCTCCTGCCCGCCCTCCTCGCCGACCCCGCCGCCGCCCAGGCGGTCGACCACGTCGTCGCCAGGGGAGAGCTGGACGTCGTCGGCCCGGCGGGCATCCGCCCCCCGCTGCTCGCGGCGATGGCCGCGAAGCGCCCGCTGGTCGTCGTCACGGCGACCGGACGCGATGCCGAGGAGCTCGCCAACGCCCTGCGGTGCTACGTCCCGTACGACGACGTCGCCGTGCTGCCGAGCTGGGAGACCCTCCCGCACGAGCGCCTGAGCCCGCGCAGCGACACGGTCGCCAAGCGGGTCGGCGTCTTCCGGCGGCTCGCGCACCCGGGAGCGGACGGGCCCACGGGTCGTATCCGTGTCCTGGTGATGCCCGTGCGCGCGCTGCTGCAGCCCGTCGTCGCCGGGCTCGGCGAGCTCGAGCCCGTGGAGATCGGCGTCGGCGACCGCGTGAACCTGGACGAGGTGACGCAGCGGCTGGTCGACGCCGCCTACCAGCGCGTGGACATGGTCGAGAAGCGTGGCGAGTTCGCCGTGCGCGGCGGCATCCTCGACGTCTTCCCGCCCACGGAGGACCACCCCCTGCGCGTGGACCTGTGGGGCGAGGACGTCGAGGAGATCCGCTGGTTCGCGGTCGCGGACCAGCGCAGCCTCGAGATCGCCGACCACGGCGTGTGGGCCCCGCCCTGCCGCGAGATCCTGCTGACCGACGACGTCCGGGCGCGCGCGAAGGAGCTCATCGAGGAGCTGCCCGGCGCCACGGACATGCTCGACAAGCTCGCGCAGGGCATCGCGGTGGAGGGCATGGAGTCGCTCGCGCCCGCGCTCGTCGCCGACATGGTCCCGGTGCTGGACCTCGTCGCCGACGACGCCCTGCTGGTGCTCGCCGACCCCGAGCGCGTGCGGCGGCGGGCCCACGACCTGGTCGCCACCACGCAGGAGTTCCTCGAGGCCGCGTGGACGAGCGCGGCGGCCGGCGCGCGCACGCCGCTCGACCTGTCCAAGGCGAGCTTCGCGAGCTTCGCGGAGGTGCGCGCGCTCGCGGAGGTGCGCGGCCTGGGGTGGTGGACCCTGTCGGGGTTCCACATGGACGCCGACGCGGTCGACGACGCAGCCGAAGAGGTCCTGCAGGCCGACGCGCACACGCTGCTGGTCGGCGCGCGTGACGTCGAGCGGTACCGCGGCGAGGTGGCCCGCGCGGTCGCCGACGTCCGCGAGCTTCAGCAGGCGGGCTGGCGGCTGGTGCTGGCGACCGAGGGGCACGGCCCTGCGCAGCGCATGACCGAGCAGCTCAAGGCCGCCGACGTGCCGGCGCGGCTCGTGTCCAGCATCGAGCAGGTCCCCGAGGGCGGCGTCGTCAGCGTGATCCCCGCGCCTGCGGGACCGGGCTTCGTGGCCGAGGCGCTCAAGCTCGCGCTGTTCTCGGAGTCCGACCTGACCGGGCGCGCCGGCAGCAGCACGCGCGACATGCGCAAGATGCCCAGCCGCCGTCGCAACGTCGTCGACCCGCTCGCGCTGCGCCCGGGCGACTTCGTGGTGCACGAGCAGCACGGCGTGGGCCGGTTCGTCGAGCTCGTGCAGCGCACGATCGGCACGGGTGCCAACGCAGCGACCCGCGAGTACCTGGTCATCGAGTACTCGAGCAGCAAGCGCGGGCACCCGGGTGACCGGCTGTACGTGCCGAGCGACCAGCTCGACCAGGTCACCAAGTACGTGGGCGGCGAGGCGCCGACGCTCAACAAGATGGGCGGCAGCGACTGGGCCAAGACGAAGGGCAGGGCCAAGAAGGCGGTCAAGGAGATCGCTGGGGAGCTCATCCGCCTGTACAGCGCGCGGATGGCGACGTCGGGCCACGCCTTCTCTCCGGACACGCCATGGCAGCGCGAGCTCGAGGACGCCTTCGCGTACATCGAGACCCCGGACCAGGCCGCGACGATCGACGAGGTCAAGGCCGACATGGAGAAGTCCATCCCGATGGACCGGCTCGTGTGCGGCGACGTCGGCTACGGCAAGACGGAGATCGCGGTGCGTGCGGCGTTCAAGGCGGTGCAGGACGGCAAGCAGGTGGCGGTCCTGGTGCCGACCACGCTGCTCGTCCAGCAGCACCTCGACACGTTCACCGAGCGGTACTCCGCGTTCCCGGTCACCGTGAAGGCGCTGTCCCGGTTCCAGACCGCCAAGGAGTCCAAGGAGATCGTGGACGGCCTGGCCGACGGGTCGGTCGACGTCGTCATCGGCACGCACCGGCTCATCACCGGCGAGATCCGGTTCAAGGACCTGGGGCTCGTGGTGATCGACGAGGAGCAGCGCTTCGGCGTCGAGCACAAGGAGACGCTCAAGGCGCTGCGCACCAACGTCGACGTGCTCGCGATGAGCGCCACGCCCATCCCGCGCACCCTCGAGATGGCCGTCACGGGCATCCGCGAGATGTCGACGCTGGCCACGCCGCCCGAGGAGCGGCACCCCGTGCTGACGTTCGTCGGGCCGTACGACGAGAAGCAGATCACCGCGGCGATCCGCCGCGAGCTGCTGCGCGAGGGCCAGGTGTTCTTCGTGCACAACCGCGTCGAGTCGATCGAGCGCACGGCGTCGCGCCTCAACGAGCTCGTGCCCGAGGCCAGGATCGCCGTGGCGCACGGCAAGATGAACGAGCACCAGCTCGAGCAGGTCATCGTGGACTTCTGGGAGAAGCGGTTCGACGTGCTCGTCTGCACGACGATCGTCGAGACCGGCCTCGACATCTCGAACGCGAACACCCTCATCCTCGAGCGCGCCGACCTGCTGGGCCTGTCGCAGCTCCACCAGCTGCGCGGGCGCGTGGGCCGCGGGCGCGAGCGTGCGTACTCCTACTTCCTGTACCCGCCCGAGAAGCCGCTCACCGAGACCGCGCACGACAGGCTGCAGACGATCGCCGCCAACACCGACCTCGGTGCCGGCATGGCCGTGGCGATGAAGGACCTCGAGATCCGCGGCGC